>NZ_JBHVWS010000152.1:0-1000 GCF_042882185.1 Streptomyces sp. NPDC058239 | reverse complement strand
TGAACCGCCCCGGGTCAGGTGGAGGCTCGATTTCATGAAAGGATCGAGTCATGGCACGACCTTCCCGTTACCCGCTTGAGCTGCGCCGACGTGCGGTGCGCATGGTCGCCGAGGTCCGCGGCGACCACCCGACCGAGACCGCGGCCTTGCAGGCGGTGGTCGAGAAGCTGGACATCGGCTCCCGCGAGACGCTGCGGAACTGGGTCAAGCAGCACGAGATCGACGCCGGACAGCGGCCGGGGACGACGACAGAGGAGTCCGCCCAGCTCAAGGCGTTGAAGAAGGAGAACGCCGAGCTGAAGCGGGCCAACGAGATCCTGAAGGCCGCGGCGTCTTTCTTCGCGGCCGAGCTCGACCGGCCACACACACGCTCGTAGCGTTCATCGACGAGCACCGGGACCGCTTCGGCGGCGTCGAGCCGATCTGCAGGACGCTCACCGAGCACGACTGCAAGATCGCCCCTTCCACCTACTACGCCTACAAGAAACGGCTGGCCTCTCCGTCAACACGTTCGGTGCGGGACGCGGTGCTCAAGGAGCTGATCAGCCAGGTCCACACCGCCAACTACCGTGTCTACGGGGCACGGAAGATCTGGCGCGAGCTGAACCGGCAGGGGCATACCGTGGCCCGCTGCACCGTCGAGCGTCTCATGCGCGAACTCCGCATCCAGGGCGCGGTCCGCGGCAAACGCGTGATCACCACGCTCCCCGGCGGGCAGGTCGACCGGGCTCCGGACCGTCTCGACCGTGACTTCGTCGCCCAGGCCCCGAACCGGTGCTGGGTGGCGGACTTCACCCACATCAAGACCTGGTCCGGCGTCGTCTATGCCGCGTTCGTCGTGGACACCTTCTCCCGCCGAATCGTCGGCTGGTCGGCCGCCACCGTGAAGGAGACCGTTTTCGTCCTGGACGCCCTGGAGATGGCCATCTGGCAACGCGATCGCGACCAACACCCCATACAGCCGGGCGAGTTGATCCATCACTCGGACGCCGGGTCGCAG
>NZ_JBHVWS010000151.1:0-1053 GCF_042882185.1 Streptomyces sp. NPDC058239 | reverse complement strand
GCACACTCTCCGGATCGCTCTCCTCACCGAGCAGCTCACGCTGCCACAACGCATAATCCGCGTACTGCACCGGCAACGGCTCCCACCCAGGAGCCCGACCCGCGCAACGCGCCTCGTAGGCAGTGGCGAGGTCGCGGGCAAGCGGTCCGGCCGACCAGCCGTCGCTTGCGATGTGGTGCACCACCACGAGCAGGACGTGCTCATCCGCCCCGGCGGGGAACAGCCAGGCCCGGACCGGCACTTCGGACGTCAGGGCGAAGGGGTGCGAAGCGGCCCTGGTGACCGCTTCGGTGAGGCCGGTCGGCCCGTCCATCGCGGAACGGTCGACGACCTGAAGGTGCCATGCGATGTCCGCGAGGTCCAACACCTGTTGGAACGGCTCGCCTTCGGCCACTCCGAACACCGTCCGGAGCACCTCGTGACGGCCGATCACATCCCTCAGCGCGGCATCCAGCGCCCCGGCATCCACCCCGCCGGAAAGACGCAAGGCCATCGGAATGTTGTACGCGGGGCTGGGCCCTTCGAGCTGCTCGATGAACCACAGACGGCGCTGCGCAAACGACAACGGAAACATCAGGACTCCCCCTGGTTACGCATGGGCCGCAACGCCGGCCGCGCTGACTTCTTCGTTCCAAGCTTTTGTGCGAGCCCTGCCACCGTCGGTGCGTCGAACAAGGTCCGGATCTCCACCTCGACGCCGAGCACGGCCCTTATCTCGCTGACGAGCCTCACGCCCAGGAGCGAATGACCACCGAGGGCGAAGAAGTCGTCGTCGACTCCCACCTCAGGCAGTCCCAGGACGTCGGCGAAGACGGTGCACAGGAGCTCCTCCTGCGGCGTCGTCGGCCGACGGCTGGCCGCCGCCTTCGCAGACGCGTAGTCGGGTGCGGGCAGGGCCTTGCGGTCGAGTTTGCCGTTGACGGTCAGTGGGACTGTGTCCAGGACGACGACCGCCGAGGGAACCATGTGGGCGGGCAGCCTCCCGGCCACCACCTCCCGCACCGAGTCCGGAAGTTCGTCCCGGTCCGCACCCTCACCCGGCACGACATACGC
>NZ_JBHVWS010000150.1:0-1139 GCF_042882185.1 Streptomyces sp. NPDC058239 | reverse complement strand
CGCCGCCGATCACATCACCGTGCTCGACCAGGCCCTCGCGCAGATCCCCGACGCCCACCGGCACGGCACCGACATCCTGGTCCGCACCGACAGCGTTCCTCACGCATCTCCGTTGAGAGCGGGAATTGACGCATCCATGGGGTCGGTCGGGGACTCGTACGATAACGCTCTCACGGAGAATCTGTGGATGCTGATCAAGACCGAGGGCGTCCGCGGCCACGTCTTCGCCACCAGAGCCGAGGCGAACCTGGCGCTCTTCGAGTACATCAACGGCTTCTATAACTCCCGCCGCATCCAGGAACGGCTCGGCTTCCTCAGCCCTATCGAGTTCGAGGAGAAGCACTACGCCAATCAGGCAACGGCCGAACAAGTGAATCACAGTGCGGGTGCGGTCGGCGACCAGATCCATGCGGCGGCCGGTGAGGATCTTGAGGTCGGTGACGGTCTCGTCGATGGCGCGTAAGGGGTGCAGGTCGCGGCGGATGCGGACCTGGTCGGCGATGACGGCGGCGTCCTTGGCGTCGGTCTTGCCTTCGCCGCGGTAGCTCTCGGAGGCGCGGTGGATGGCCCGTGCAGAGATGTAGTGCATCGGCTGGTCGTGGTTGAGCAGGACGCCAATGGCCAGTGCGGCTCCGCCGTCGGCCAGGTCGATGCCCCAGGCCACCTCCTCGCCCAGGGCCATGACGTCGGTGAGGAGTTCGAGCAGTTCGGGCTCGTCGTTGGCGACGCGTCGCGACAGCAGCCGACGGCCGCTCTCGTCGATCGCGACGCAGTGGTGGTGGGTCTTTCCTGCGTCGATGCCGGCCCATATCGCAGCCATGTGGTGCCTCCGTACGGTGTGCTGCGGGTGTTTCCCGACGGACGACCTCGCTGTCGATTCCCTACGGAGCGATCATTCGCAATTCCTAATTGGCAGCCGAGTCGTCGTGGGGCGTCGGACGGCCAATCGATGGAAGCCACGAGCGGCAGAAGTTTGAAATCCACACCCGACGCCCCTGGCGTGGGCCAACCATACGAAGGGCTCGCCCAGTCCCGTGGAAGAATGTAGGGAAGTTTGAGTGGCCTGGGTCACTATCCCGTCTTAAATGATCTGGCTCCGGGTCGGGCCCCTGACCTGCGGCGCCCAGTTCAGGTGAGAC
>NZ_JBHVWS010000149.1:0-1160 GCF_042882185.1 Streptomyces sp. NPDC058239 | reverse complement strand
CTAGTGTCCTGCGCCCGAGATTCGTCGTTAGTTCATGCATGAGTGCTTCTTCGGGTGTGCCAGCACCGCGTCGTGGTCCGAAGCTGGAACCGTTGTTGTTGTCCGTTGACGAGCGTGCGGTGTTGGAGCGTTGGGCCCGGCGGGCGACGTCTGCGCAGGCGGTGGCGTTACGAGCGCGGATCGTGCTGGCGTGTGCAGGTCCTGACGTTCCGCCGATTGTTGTGGTGGCGCGGGATCTTCGGGTAGCGGCGGATACGGTCCGCAAGTGGCGTCGGCGGTTTCTGGCCGCCCGGCTGGACGGGTTGGTCGACGAGCCCCGGCCGGGCCGGCCGCCCGCCATCAGCGTCGATCAGGTGGAGGCGGTCGTGGTCAGCACGTTGGAGGAGCTACCGAAGAATGCCACCCACTGGTCGCGCAAGTCGATGGCCGAACGCAGTGGGCTGTCGAAGTCGACCGTGGGCCGAATCTGGCGGAAGTTCCATCTCAAGCCTCATCTGACGGACACCTTCAAACTGTCGACGGACCCGTTGTTCGTGGAGAAGGTCTACGACGTGGTCGGGCTGTACTTCAATCCGCCCGAAGGGGCGGTGGTGCTGTCGGTGGACGAGAAGTCGCAGATCCAGGCGCTGGACCGGTCTCAGCCGGTGCTGCCGATGATGCCGGGCATGCCCGAGCGTCGCACCCACGATTACATCCGTAACGGTCTGACCACCCTCTTCGCGGCCTTCGACGTCGCGACCGGCGAAGTCATCACCTCGCTGCACCGTCGGCACCGGGCAGCGGAGTTCAAGAAGTTCCTCATCAAGATTGAGAAGGAGGTTCCCGGGCACCTCCAGATCCACCTGATCTGCGATAACTACGGCACCCACAAGACGCCCGCCATCAGAGCATGGCTGGCCAAACACCCCCGATTCCACCTGCACTTCACCCCCACTGGTTCATCCTGGATCAACCAGGTGGAGAGGTGGTTCGGTTTCCTCGCCGACCAGAAGATCCGCCGCGGCTCCCACAAAAGCGTGCGTTCCCTGGAAGCCGACATCCGAGCCTGGGTCAAGGAGTGGAACGAAAACCCAACACCATTCACCTGGACCAAGACGGCCGAGGAGATCCTCGACTCCCTCGCGCGTTTCTGCCAACGGATCTCCGGCGCAGGACACTAG
>NZ_JBHVWS010000148.1:0-1449 GCF_042882185.1 Streptomyces sp. NPDC058239 | reverse complement strand
CAATACCGGTGACTTTGCAGGTGCTGGCTCGTTGAGTTGGTGTGCCAAGACCAGGACAGTTGAAGGCAGTTGAGGGTGATCGATTTTCGGATCGCATCGCTCTGGGAGTGCTCACGCGTGCGTTTCCGCCGGAGCTGGTGGATGAGGTGGTGGCGGGGTGCGGACGCACGGAGGAACGTCGGCGCCTGCTTCCCGCACGGGTGGTGATGTATTTCGTGCTGGCGATGTGCCTGTTCTCGGGGCAGGGATATGAGGAGGTCGGACGGCTTCTCACCCAGGGCCTGGAATGGGAACGCCGCTGGTCGAAGACGTGGCGGGTGCCCACCAGCGGGGCGATCGGACGGGCCCGGCTCCGGCTGGGGGCGGAGCCAGTGAAGGCGTTGTTCGCCCGGGTCTGCCGACCCGTGGCGGTCCCGGCGACGATGGGAGCCTGGTTTCGGGGTCTGCGGTTGGTATCGGTGGACGGCACGACCTTCGACCTTCCCGATACGGAGGCGAACGCCGTCTTCTTCGGGCGGCCGGGAACGGGGCGTGGGCAGGGCAGGAGTGCCTATCCGCAGGCCAGAGCCGTGGCCCTGGTCGAGTGCGGTACCCATGCCGTGTTCGCCGCCGACGTCGCGCCGCTGGCGGTGCACGAGACGGTCCTGGCCCGCCGCCTGTTCCCCTCGCTGACCAGGGGAATGCTGCTCCTGGCAGATCGGGGCTTCCTCGGCTTCGACCTGTGGCAGGCCGCCGCGGCGACCGGCGCGGACCTGCTGTGGCGGGTCCGGAGCAACGCGGTCCTGCCCATGGTGACCGCGCTGCCCGATGGTTCGTACCTGTCGGAGATCGTCGCCGCCCGGGACAAGAACCGGCGAGCTGACCCGGCACCGGTCCGCGTGATCGAATACACCCTGGGCCCATGTGGAGAAGGCACCGTCTACCGGCTGGTCACCACGCTCCTGGACCCGGCCACCGCACCGGCCAGGGAGCTGGCCGCGCTCTATGCCGAGCGCTGGGAGATCGAGACCACCCTCGACGAGATCAAGACCCATCTGGGCGGACCCCGCTTCGTCCTGCGCTCCCAGCATCCGGCCGGGGTGGAGCAGGAGATCTTCGCGTTCCTCCTGGTGCATCACGCGCTGCGCGACCTCATGCACCAGGCGGCCCAGCTGGAGAGAGAGGACCCGGACCGGATGTCCTTCACCCGCACCTTGCGCGTCGTCCGCCGGCAGACCACCGGCCAGGCGGGATTTTCCCCCCTCCCGGCTCGCCCGGGCACTGACACAGACCCTGCGTGAGATTACCGAACGTCTCCTGGCATCAAGACGGTTACGGTCCAACCCGCGAGTGATCAAACGCAAAATGTCCAACTGGCCGCTCAAACGCACCGAACACAACAACCCGCCTCGCCCGGACACCCCCGTCGTCACCCTCGCCGAGCCCACCAAAACAGTCCCAACCCCACGA
>NZ_JBHVWS010000147.1:0-1459 GCF_042882185.1 Streptomyces sp. NPDC058239 | reverse complement strand
GTCTCACCTGAACTGGGCGCCGCAGGTCAGGGGCCCGACCCGGAGCCAGATCATTTAAGACGGGATAGTGACCCAGGCCACTCAAACTTCCCTACGTTCTTCCACGGGACTGGGCGAGCCCTTCGTATGGTTGGCCCACGCCAGGGGCGTCGGGTGTGGCTTTCAAACTTCTGCCGCTTGTGGCTTCCATCGATTGGCCGCCCGACGCCCCACGACGACTCGGCTGCCAATTAGGAATTGCGAATGATTGTCGGCGTACGACTTGAAGTGGCTCTGGCAAGATTTTCGTAGCCGGAGATCATCCCGATGCGGGCAGTCGCCCGGTTTGCGGGGTGGGCAGCCTTTGAGTGTGCTCTGTTGAACTGTCAAAGCTGTTACCGCACTTGGCCGAGTTACTGGTGTTCTCGGCTGATACTTCAGGTCCTGTCGTGGTGATCGAGGCTCGTACTCGATCCCGTGTTCCAGCGGGATGCACCGGGTGCGGGGTCCTGAGCGACTGGATCCACAGCCGCTATGTCCGGCACCTCGCTGATGCGGCGCTCGGCGGCCGTCCGGTCCGGATCGACTTGTCCGTGCGCCGTCTGTACTGCGAGAACCCGTCCTGCCCGAAGGTGACCTTCGCCGAACAGGTTCCTGGGCTGACCGTGCGCTACCAGCGGCGAACACCACTGCTGCAGCACATGGTCGAGTCGGTCGGCGTGGTGCTGGCGGGCCGGGGCGGGGCCCGGATGCTGCGGGTCCTGAACGTCAGACTCTCGCGCTGCACCGTGCTCGCCCAGCTGATGCGGATGCCGCTACCGCCACCGGTCACACCCCGGGTGCTGGGGGTGGACGACTTCGCGCTCTACGGCGACACCTACGGCACCCTCCTGGTCGACGCCACCACCCGCCTCCCGCTCACGCTCTGGGAAGGCCGGGACGCCGAACAGCTCAGCCGATGGCTCCGGACGCACCCCGGAGTCGAGATCGCCTGCCGCGACGGCTCCCTCACCTACCGGCAGGGCATAGCCGACGGCGCCCCCGACATCGTCCAGGTCAGCGACCGTTTTCAGTGCGCCATGAGGCGCCTTGTCGTATCCCCGATTCAGTCGGGATGAACTCAGAGGGAGGTTCTTGGGTCTGATGGCTTACCCGATCCGGAAACGGTGATAGGGGCCAGAGCATGCCAGGAAATCGATGACCGGGCTTAGGTATCAAAGACGGGGTATCGAGGGACCCGCGTGACACGGTGAAAGCTGAATTGCCTGAACCCTAATTCCCAGGAGACTGAAGGTCGAGTCCGCCGGAAAGATGCCTGAAACCGGCGCCGCACCCTGCGACGGCTTTGTGGAATGGCCGACACAACCTCTGGAGTGCGGAGCGATGCCTAAGGCTTGTCCCGTAAATGATCTCTGACTGGTGCGGCGTGCTCGGTGATCAGTGCGACTGCTCGCCTATCCGGCGAGGTTGAGGTTGTGCA
>NZ_JBHVWS010000146.1:0-1559 GCF_042882185.1 Streptomyces sp. NPDC058239 | reverse complement strand
TGGAACGACACGGCTCGGGAGGTTCCGGATGCGACGCTGCCGGAGCTGTTCGAGGCGCAGGTGGCGCGGACTCCGGACGCCCTTGCCTTGGTGAGTGGTGGTGTTGAGCTCACTTACGCGGAGTTGAATGGTCGGGCGAATCGTCTGGCCCGGTATCTGGTGGCGTGTGGTGCGGGTCCGGAGCGGTTGGTGGCGGTTGCTCTGCCGCGTTCGGCCGACCTGTTCGTCGCGTTGCTCGCGGTATTGAAGAGCGGCGCGGCGTACGTGCCGGTGGATCCGGAGTATCCCGCGGACCGGATCGCGTACATGCTGGCCGACGCAGCCCCCGTCCTCGTCCTGACGGACACGGCCACCGCCGGCCTCCTGGTTCAGGAGGGCACTGCCCGCCGTGTTCTGCTCGACGAGCCCGAGGTCCTGCGTGCCGTAGCCGATCAGCGCGATGACGACCTGTCCGACCATGACCGTTTGTCGTCGGTGGTTCCTGTTCATGCGGCGTATGTGATTTATACGTCGGGTTCGACGGGGTGGCCGAAGGGTGTGGTGGTTTCGCATGTGGGTGTGGGGAGTTTGTCGGGGACGCAGGTTGAGGGTCTGGGTGTGGGGTTGGGTTCCCGGGTTCTTCAGTTTGCGTCGGTGAGTTTTGATACGTCGGTCTGGGAAGTCTGGATGGCGTTGTTGTCGGGGGCGGTGTTGGTGGTGCCGTCGTTGGAGGAGCGGGTTGCGGGTGATCCGTTGTCGCGGTTTGTGGTGCGGCATGGGGTGACGCATGCGACGTTGCCGCCGGCGGTGTTGGATGTGTTGGGGGAGGGTGGTCTTCCTGAGGGTCTGACGTTGGTGTTGGCTGGTGAGGCGTCTTCTGCGGGGTTGGTTGATCGTTGGGTTGTGGGGCGTCGGGTGTTCAACTCGTTCGGTCCGACGGAGACGACGGTTGATGTGACGTTGTGGGAGTGTCGGGCTGGTGGTGTGTCGGTGCCGGTGGGGCGTCCGGTGTGGAACACGCGGGTGTATGTGCTGGATGCGGGTTTGTCGCCGGTGGCGGTGGGTGTTGCGGGTGAGTTGTATGTGGCGGGGGCTGGTCTTGCGCGGGGGTATTTGGGCCGTGCGGGTTTGACGGCTGAGCGGTTTGTTGCGGATCCGTTTACTACGGTGTCCGGGTCGCGGATGTATCGGACCGGGGATGTGGTGCGGTGGACTGCGGATGGTGTTCTGGAGTTCGTGGGGCGTGCTGACGCTCAGGTGAAGGTGCGGGGTTTCCGTATCGAGCCGGGTGAGGTCGAGGCGGTCCTGGCGGGGCATGGACAGGTGGCCCGGGCCGCGGTCGTGGTGCGGGAGGACATGCCTGGAGACAAGCGGCTCGTCGCCTACGTCGTACCCACGGCCGATGCCCCCACGGATGACCTGCCGTCGACCGCTGTCACCGTCGAATTGCGCAACCACGTTCGCCGTAGCCTGCCGGACTACATGGTGCCCTCGGCATTCGTGGTGCTGGACGCTCTGCCGTTGACGCCGAACGGGAAGCTGGACCGGCGGGCCCTGCCGGCCCCCACGTACGCGTCGGA
>NZ_JBHVWS010000145.1:0-1571 GCF_042882185.1 Streptomyces sp. NPDC058239 | reverse complement strand
TCGGGGTCGAGTTGCCGCTGCGGGCGCTGTTCGAGGCGCCGACGGTGGCCCGGCTCGCGGCCCGTGTCGACGGTGCCGATCGTGCGCGGGTGGCGCTGACGGCGCGGACGCGTCCGGAGCGGGTGCCGCTGTCGTATGCGCAGCGCCGCCTGTGGTTCATCGGTCAGTTGGAAGGCCCGAGCGCCACCTACAACCTGCCGACCGTCCTCCGTCTGTCCGGCCAGGTGGACGCCGGGGTGCTGAACGCGGCGCTGCGGGACGTCATCGGCCGTCATGAGGTGCTGCGGACGGTGTTCGCCACCGCCGACGGTGAGCCGTACCAGCGTGTCCTGGATCCGGCGGAGCTGGACTGGGAACTGCAGGTCACTGACGCCGTCCCGGCGGGAGTGGATGCCGCCGTGGCGGAGGCGGCGGGCTATGCGTTCGATCTTTCTGCCGAAGTGCCAATCCGAGCCCAACTGTTCGCCGTGGCCCCTGATGAACAGATACTCGTGGTGGTGGTGCACCACATCGCCGGTGACGGCTGGTCGATGGGTCCGTTGGCACGGGACATGTCGGTGGCGTACGAAGCGCGTTGCGCCGGCCGGGCCCCCGGGTGGGAGCCGTTGCCGGTGCAGTACGCGGACTACGCGCTCTGGCAGCGCGAGCTGCTCGGCGACGAGAACGACCCGGAGAGTGTGCTCTCCCGCCAGGCCGCCTACTGGCGCGAGGCGTTGACGGGCGCGCCCGAGGAACTGACGCTGCCCTACGACCGCCCCCGCACGGCCGCTGCCTCCCACCGCGGACACGGAGTTCCCTTCGACATCCCGGCCGAGGTGCATGCGCGTCTGGTGGAGGTGGCTCGGGCCGAAGGTGTGACGGCGGCCATGGTGCTCCAGGCATCTCTCGCGGTGCTGCTGTCGCGCCTCGGCGCCGGAACCGACATCCCGATCGGTTCCGCGAACGCCGGACGCACCGACGAGGGTCTGGATGACCTGGTCGGCTTCTTCGTGAACACGCTGGTGCTGCGTGCGGATCTGTCGGGTGACCCGACATTCCGTCAGCTGCTTTCCCGGGTGCGGGAGGCGGGTCTGTCGGGCCTCGCCCACCAGGACGTGCCGTTCGAGCGCCTGGTGGAGGAGCTGGCCCCGACGCGTTCCCTGGCCCGGCATCCCCTGTTCCAGGTCATGCTCACCCTGCAGAACAACGCCGACGCCGTCGTGAACCTGCCCGGCATACAGGCGCGAGGTGCCTCGGCCGGCGTACCGGTGGCCAAGTTCGACCTGGAGCTGACCGTTGGGGAGGTGTTCGGGCCGGGTGGTGCGCCTGCGGGGCTGCGGGGTGCGGTGATCGCGGCGGCGGACCTGTTCGATACGGGTTCGGTGGAGCGGCTCGTCGAAGGCCTGGTCCGGGTTCTGGGGGCCGTGGTTGCGGAGCCCGATCTGCGGTTGAGCAGTGTTGATGTGTTGGGTGTGGTGGAGCGGTGTCAGGTTCTGGTGGAGTGGAACGACACGGCGGTTGAGGGGTCGGCGGAGACGCTTTCGGAGTTGTTCGAGGCGCAGGTGGGGCGGTCGCCGGATGCGGTGGCGGTG
>NZ_JBHVWS010000144.1:0-1638 GCF_042882185.1 Streptomyces sp. NPDC058239 | reverse complement strand
CCCTGGAGCACTTGATGCTCCAGGGCCTCCTCCGTACGCGTTGCGCGTTGTACGAGGCAGATGCCCCGCACAGGACGTCAGGCCGTCTTGAGTGCGGCGGCCATCTCAGCCAGCCGCTCCGTCGAGGCGGAACCCGTGACCACCGTGGTCGCGCCCTTGTCCTGGCGCACGAGGGCGTCGTACTTCTCGCCCTTCCAGTGCTGCCAGGTCTCGCCCGCGACCTGCTGCGTACGCCCGGTGTTCCTGGCGTCCTGGCTGACCTCGGTCACATACTTCTTCGCCGGGGACGTGGACTGCTCCACCGCGACGTACTTGCCCTCCGGGTCCAGGAAGCCCAGGTGCCAGCTGTTGCCCGCCTGGCGGTCGTAACTGACCGAGGTCGGCTTCCATGCCTTGGCCAGTCCGTCCGGGGCGGCCACCGGGTACGGTGCCGCGCGCCGCGCCGTCAGGAGCTCCACCCGGTAGTCGACCGCCTTGACCGGGTTGGCGTTCTCGTCGTGCGGAATGAAGATGTAAACGAGCCCTGCCGCAGCGGAGATCACCGCCATCGACAGGAACATGTCCCGCACTGTCTGCTTGCCTCGCTTGCTAGCCACGGGTCCATGGTCGCATTAGGCCCGTCGGCCCCGTCCCGGGGGCAGTCCGCTCATACGTGACCCGGTCTGCTCATTCTGTCGACCTGACGATAGAGTCAGAGCACCCTCTTCCGGTCGTCGCCGTACAGAAAGGTGCGCTCCGATGTCCGAGCATCATCTGCCGTCTCAGCTAGAGGTCTCTCCGGAGGCCCCCGACCGTAACCTCGCCCTGGAGCTGGTCCGGGTCACCGAGGCCGCCGCCATGGCAGCAGGGCGCTGGGTCGGCCGCGGCGACAAGATCGGCGCCGACGGCGCCGCCGTGAAGGCCATGCGGACCCTCGTCTCCACCGTCTCGATGAACGGCGTCGTCGTCATCGGCGAGGGCGAGAAGGACGAAGCCCCCATGCTGTTCAACGGCGAGCGCGTCGGCGACGGCACCGGTCCCGAGGTCGACATCGCCGTCGACCCGATCGACGGTACGACCCTGAACGCCAAGGGCATGCCGAACGCGATCGCTGTACTGGCCGCCGCCGACCGCGGCGCCATGTTCGACCCGTCCGCGGTCTTCTACATGGACAAGCTGGTCACCGGCCCCGAGGCCGCGGACTTCGTCGACATCAACGCGCCCGTCTCGGTGAACATCCGCCGCGTCGCGAAGGCGAAGAACTCCGCCCCCGAGGACGTCACCGTCGTCATCCTCGACCGCCCCCGCCACGACGGCATCGTCAAGGAGATCCGGGAGACCGGCGCCCGGATCAAGTTCATCTCCGACGGCGATGTCGCGGGCTCGATCATGGCCGCCCGCGAGGGGACCGGCGTCGACCTGCTCATGGGCATCGGCGGCACCCCCGAGGGCATCATCTCGGCCTGCGCCATAAAGTGCCTCGGCGGTGTCATCCAGGGCAAGCTCTGGCCGAAGGACGAGGCCGAGCGGCAGCGCGCGCTGGACGCCGGGCACGACCTGGACCGGGTCCTGTCCACCGACGACCTGGTCAGCGGCGACAACGTGTTCTTCGTCGCGACCGGCATCACGGACGGTGAGCTGATGCGCGGTGTGCGGTAC
>NZ_JBHVWS010000143.1:0-1676 GCF_042882185.1 Streptomyces sp. NPDC058239 | reverse complement strand
GTCCCGGCCACTCACCGCAGCAAGCACCCGCGCCCACGCCACATGCATCACCGTGGCCGGACTGGCCCCCGTACGCCGCGCAGCCTCACGCACCCTCCCCGACAGATCCGACCCCAGATCGGCCACCACACGCGACACATCCGCACCCACACCCCGCACATCCACCAACCCGAACGGCGCACTCGGCTCGTCGACGTCGCCCAGCAGGTCGGCGAAGTACCGCTCATGAACGGCCCGCTCCACCCCGCCACGCGCCTGCGCCACGAAGTCACGGAACGGCAGCGCCTCCGACAGCTCCTCACCCCGACCGGCCAGGAACGCCTCCACCTCGCCCAGCAGGAGTTCGAGGCCCATGTGGTCACGCACCATGTGGTGCGCCCGCACCAGGGCCAACCACTGGCCGGAGTCCGGCACTGCGGCGATGTGCAATCCGATCAGCGGGGCCCGGCCCAAGTCCATCGACAGACCGCCGACAGCAAGGAGCTGCTCGACCGGCTCGACACCGTGCGGGTCGAGCAGGACGTCCTCGACGGGGAGTTGGCCGTGCCGCCACACCACCTGCACCGGCTCGTGCAGGCCCTCCCACACGATCCCGGTCCGGTAGATGTCATGCCGGTCCACGACCCGCTGCAACGCCTCGATGAACGCGTCCAGCCGCTCGCGGGAGTCGAACTCCACCACGACCGGCGTCACATACGCGTCATCGCCGCCGTCGGCCAGCAGGTGATGGAAGAGCAGCCCCTCCTGAAGGGGGGCCAGCGGGTAGATGTCGGCGACGTTCGCCGCACCGCCCTCGACGGTGGCGACGACCCGCTCGATCTCCTCGGCGCTCAGATCGACCAGCGGCAGCATCTCCGGCGTAATCGCCTGCGCGCCCTCCGGAATCGCGTTCGGCGGAACGACGACGCTCTCCGCGCCGGACGCGATCGCGAGCCCGGCCACGGTCGGGCTCTGGAAGAGCGCCCGCACCGAGACGGAAACGCCGCGGGTGCGCAGGATCTCGACCAGACGGATCGCGAGGAGGGAGTGACCGCCCAGGGTGAAGAAGCTGTCGTCCACACCGACGTTGTCCAGGCCGAGAACCTCGGCGAACGCCGCGCACAGGATCTCCTCGCGGACGGAGGAGGGGCCGCGGCCGGAACCGGTCGTGTACTCCGGGGCAGGCAGCGCCTTGCGGTCCAGCTTCCCGTTCGGCGTCAGCGGCAGCGCATCCAGGACCACCACTACCGAGGGCACCATGTGCTCCGGCAGGCGCCCGGTCACGAACTGACGGACATCTTGCGGCAGTTCATCGCCGTTCGGACCGTCGGCCGGGACCACGTAGGCGACCAGACGCTTGTCGCCCGGAACGTCCTCGCGGGCTATCACCGCCGCCTGGGCTACCTGCGGGTGCGCGGCGACAACGGCCTGGACCTCACCGGGTTCGACGCGGAAGCCGCGGATCTTGACCTGCTCGTCCGCCCGGCCCAGGTACTCCAGCCGGCCCTCCGCGTTCCACCGCACCAGGTCACCCGTGCGATACAGCCGCTCACCGGGCTCACCGAACGGGCAGGCCACGAAACGCTCCGCCGTCAGACCGGGCCGGCCCACATACCCGCGCGCCAGACCCGCACCGGCCACATACAGCTCACCGGCAACCCCCGGCGCCACCGGAGACAGCCACTGGTCGAGCACGT
>NZ_JBHVWS010000142.1:0-1774 GCF_042882185.1 Streptomyces sp. NPDC058239 | reverse complement strand
CAGATGATCAATTCCAAGGGATCGCCTGCGCGTACGAGCGCTCGTCGTTGCCGCAACGCAGCCACCAGGCCACGGCCGGCGAAGCAATTTGGCGTCACTGGCCTCCGGGTGGCCGGTCAAGATGCGTCGCTGGAGATGCCTGGCCGCAGGATCGACCGTCCGGCCACCAACGCCGCACGGATCGCTGCGAAGTTGGCGCCGCCATGGTCGAGAAGGTCGGTGGCCAAGACGTCTTCGAGCTCCAGCTCGTCGTCGATATCGCTCGCGAAGTTCTGGCGGTTCGGATGACCCATGACGAACGCCTGGGGATCTTCGGCGAACACCATGTTGAAGCCGGAGGTGTTGATGACTATGCGGGCGGTGGTGCGTCCGCAGACGACGAGGATGCCGTAGTTGTCGTGACCAAAGACGCCGTTCGACGCGGTCAGGTCACCGCGCACCACCACGTTCGGCTCTCCGTCGACGAAGACGTTACGTGCCCGCAGGTCTCCAGTCACCAGCAGAAAACAGCCGCCACCATAGGACGACCACGACAGGTCCCCACCGACAGTCAGGTCCCCCGCCACGATCACGTTGCAGGGATTCCAGTCACCGGGTGGTTGTGAGACAAGGTCGCCGTCAACGGTCAGACCGGTGGCGTACAGGCGAATCTCCTGCTCGCGAGCGAAATCCCGGTACGGATACCCGACGTCGGCCGACACCGCGAACCTCCTTTCGGCTTGTTCAGCGTCGAGGATTCGATGTTGTGGCAACAGACTCGCGGACATGCTGCCCAATGTAGGTGATCAATCCCAAGGGGCGCCTGCGGAGACGAGAACGAGGGCGTCCAAAATTGCTTTGTGACGAACAACCTGGACACCCTCGCGACAGCACTCCATGCGACGGCCGACGACCTGCTGAAGGAGCATCCGGACTTGGCAACGTGGCGACCACCGGTCGGCATCGCACCGCGCCTGAGCGATGCCGAACTGGTCACCCTCGCGATGATGCAGGCTATGCTCGGCTTCACCTCCGAGGCCAAGTGGCTCCGCCACGCCCGCGCCCACCTGCGGCACCTCTTCCCCTGCCTGCCCCAGCAACCTGGCTACAACAAGCGGCTGCGCAAGGCCGCCCGCCTGCTCCGCGGGATCATCCGGATCCCGGCCACCAACACCTCGGTGTGAGCGACGACGTATGAATCGTGGACTCCACACCTGTGGAATGCGGCCGCTCACGCGAGACCGTCAAACGCTCCGACCTCGCCGGATGGGCTCAGTACGGCTACTGCGCCAGCCACAGCCGCTTCTTCTGGGGACTGCGCCTGCACCTGATATGCACCCTTCAGGGACTGCCCGTCGCCTTCGCCCTGACCGGAGCCGAAGCCGACGAACGCGAAACCCTCCTCGACCTCCTCGCCGCCGAACCGGACTTCCTTCAAAGCAGACCCGGACAGACACTGATCGGCGACAAGAACTACTTCGGCCGCGCCTTCGAACACGAACTCGCCGAGCATGGAATCCAGTTGCTGCGGCCGACCCGCAAAGGTGAACGGCAGAGAACCGGCACGCACTTCTTCAAGCCCCTGCGGCAAGTCATCGAGTCGATCAACGAGACGCTCAAGGGACAGCTCGACCTCGAACAGTACCGAGGACGCACCCCCGGTGGGGTCATCGCACGCGTCATGCAACGAATCCTCGCGCTGAATGCCTCGATCTGGCACAACGACCACACCGGACGAAACACCCTCCGCTCGCTCACCTCGTATGACCACTGACCCCTTGGAATTGATCATCTA
>NZ_JBHVWS010000141.1:0-1779 GCF_042882185.1 Streptomyces sp. NPDC058239 | reverse complement strand
CTCCGGACCCACACCCCGAGCGATCAGCGCATGCGCCAACCGATTCGCCCGAACATTCAACTGACCGTACGTCAGCTCTACATCGCCACAGACGAGCGCGACCGCATCCGGCGTCGCCGCCACCTGCGCCGCGAACGCCTGCGGCACCGGGACGGCGCCCACCTCACGGGCGGTCGCGTTGCCACTCTCCAGGAGTCGGCGACGCTCACCGGCGTCGAGGAGGTCGATCTCCCCGATCGGCTGCTCCGGGTCGGCGGTGACCGCCTCCAGCAGGAGCGTCCAGCGCCGGGCGAGGGCGGCGACCGTATCCCGGTCGAACAGGTCGGTCGCATACTCCACAGCGCCGACGATCCCGGCCGGCCTTCCGTCCGGCCCGAACCGTTCGGCGAGGTTCACACCGAGGTCGAACTTGGCGGTTCCGGTGGGCACTGCGTAGGTGGCGACGTCCAGGCCGGGCAGCGAGAAGCGGCCCATCGGAGCGTTCTGCACGGCCAAGACGGTCTGGAACAGCGGGTGGTGGGATAGCGACCGGGACGGGTTCAGCACCTCCACCAGGTGCTCGAACGGCACATCCTGATGCGCGAACGCCGACAGCGCCGTCTCCCGCACCCGCCCCAGCAACTCGGCGAAACTCGGATCACCGCTCGTGTCCGTGCGCAGCACCAGCGTGTTCACGAAGAACCCGACCAGATCGTCCAGCGCCTCGTCCGTGCGCCCCGCGATCGGACTGCCGATCGGGATGTCCGTCCCCGCACCCAACCGCGTGTACAACGCGGCAAGGCCCGCCTGAAGCACCATGAACAGACTGGTGCCGGTACGCCGAGCCAACTCCACCAGAGCCGCATGCAGTTCGGGACTCAGCTCCAGGCCGACCTGGTCTCCGTGCCAGCGGGCGACGCCCGGCCGCGACCGGTCGGCGGGCAGCTGGAGAAGCTCCGGAAGGTCGGACAACTGCCGCTTCCAATAACCGAGTTGTTCGGCAAACCGACTCTCCGGATCGGCGGCGTCACCGAGCAGGTCGCGCTGCCACAGCGTGTAGTCGGCATATTGCACCGGCAGGACCGGCCAGCTCGGCGTGCGACCCTCGTGCCGAGCGGCGTAGGCCGCGGCGAGGTCGCGGGCCAGCGGGCCGGTGGACCAGCCGTCACCGGCGATGTGGTGCATCACCACCAGCAGCACATGCTCCTGCGGTGCGAGCGCGAACAGCTCCGCCCGCAACGGCAGTTCCACCGCCAGGTCGAAAGGCTGCCGGGCGAACTCGGCAAGCCGCTCAGGCAGTTCGGCCTCCGACACCTCGGTCAACCGCACCCGGGGCCGGGTCGCGCCCGGATCCAGGACACGCTGGCACGGTACGCCGTCGACCTCCGGGAACACCGTCCGCAGGCTCTCGTGCCGGGCCACCACGTCGGCGAGCGCCTCGTTCAGCGCCGCTGTGTCCAGCGTCCCGGTCAGCCGAATCGCCAGCGGAATGTGGTAGGTCGCGGCGGTGCCGTCCATGCGGTGCAGGAACCAGAGCCGGCGCTGGGCGAAAGAAAGCGGTACCGCTTCCGGCCGTACGTGCGCCGTCAGCGCCGGGCGGGCGCGCCCGGCCTCGGCCAACGCTTCGGCCACTCCCGCCGCAGTGGGCGCCTGGAAGAGCGCGCGCAACCCCAGCTCCACGCCGAGCACCGAGCGAATCCGTGCGACCAGCCGGGTGGCGAGCAGGGAGTGCCCGCCCAGGTCGAAGAAGTCGTCGTCGACCCCGACCCGCGACGCGCCCAGCACCTCGGCGAACAACTC
>NZ_JBHVWS010000140.1:0-1836 GCF_042882185.1 Streptomyces sp. NPDC058239 | reverse complement strand
CGCACGTCGGCGCAGCTCAAGCGGGTAACGGGAAGGTCGTGCCATGACTCGATCCTTTCATGAAATCGAGCCTCCACCTGACCCGGGGCGGTTCAGCTGCTGGTTTTCGGTGCTGGGTGGGCTGATTTTGGTGAGGTAGTCGGCGAGAGAGTGGAGGATCTCGTCGGCGGTCTTGGTCCAAGTGAACGGCTTCGGGTTCTCGTTCCAGGTGTCGATCCAGGCGGTGATGTCCTTCTCCAGGGCTTTCACGGAGGTGTGGACGCCGCGGCGGATGAGTTTGTCGGTCAGCAGGCCGAACCACCGCTCGACCTGGTTCATCCAGGAAGAGCCGGTCGGGGTGAAGTGGACGTGGAAACGGGGGTGTTTACCCAGCCACGTCTTGATCTCGGCGGTGTTGTGGGTGGCGTAATTGTCACAGACCAGGTGGACGTCGAGTCCGGTGGGCACGGCCTTGTCGATCCGGATCAGGAACTTCTTGAACTCGATGGCGCGGTGGCGGCGGTGCAGTTCCGATATGACGGTGCCGTCGGCGATGTTGAAGGCGGCGAACAGGCTGGTGATCCCGTGCCGGTAGTAGTCGTGGGTGCGGCGTTCTGGCATGCCCGGCATCATCGGCAGTACCGGCTGCGAGCGGTCCAGTGCCTGGATCTGGCTCTTTTCATCGACGCAGAGAACCACCGCCTTCTCCGGCGGATGGTGGTAGAGGCCGACGACGTCGACGACCTTGGCGACGAACTGCGGGTCGGTGGACAGTTTGAAGGAGTCCTGCAGGTGGGGCTTGAGGTCGAACTTCTTCCAGATCCGCCCGACGGTCGATTTCGACAGCCCACTGTGCTTCGCCATCGAGGCACGCGACCAGTGCGTGTCCTTGCCCGGGACGGACTCCAGAGTCGCCACGAGTACGTCCTCGACCTGGTCGAGCAGGACCGAGGGCGGCCTGCCGGGGCGGGGCTCGTCCGTCAGTCCGTCCAGACGCAGGGTGATGAACCTGGAGCGCCAGCGGTTCACCGTCGCGTGGGCGATCCCGAGTTCGGCCGCGACCTCCTTGTTTGTCCCGCCCTCCGCACACCGCAGCACGATCTTCGCGCGCAGGGCCAGGAACTGCGCGGTCTTCGCCCGCCGTGCCCAGCGCGTCAGCTCCGCGTGCTCGGCTTCGCTGAGCACCAGGTCCGGCTTGCGTCGGCCCGGCCGCGGCTCATCCGCCAGACCCGCCAGCCGCCGGGCCACGAACCGCGAACGCCACTTGCGCACCGTCTCCACGGACACCCCGCAGTCCGCCGCCACAGCGGTATTTGACGTCCCGTCCGCACAGGCCAGGATGATCCGCGCCCGCTCCGCCGCACGAGCCGGCACCCCGCCACCCGCCCAGCGCAGCAACTCCGCACGCTCCTCAGCGGACAGCACGACTTCGACAGCACGAGGGCCTCTACGCGACATGAAAACAGCCTACAGACTTAAGTCTGCCTTTTCTGGCGCATCACACTAGTACTCCAGTTGCACTTCTCCATTACTGCTGGTCAACGGCCTGGCGGTGGGGAGTGTAGTGGTCTGGTGACGGGTGCGGGACGGTCTTGGCGGACCGGTGGCCCAGTAGGTGGCCGAGGGCGGCGAAGAGGTCTTCGTGGGGCCGACCGCTGCGGTGGGCGGTGCGGGCTGCGATCGAGGTGAACCTGTCGATGGATCGCGCGCAGGCGTCCGAAGCCGCAACTGGCGGGCCGTCGATTGGTAGCTCACTTCGAGCTAACTGATCGTTTCAGAATGAGGTCCGGAGTCGTCTCAAGCAGATGATGCTGCAGGCGAGTTGGAGCAGTCCGAGGTGGAGGTCAGCGCGTATCT
>NZ_JBHVWS010000139.1:0-1850 GCF_042882185.1 Streptomyces sp. NPDC058239 | reverse complement strand
GACGAGAGATGGATACGTGAGCACCGAGGCTCCTCCGCTACCGCGGAAGGGATCGCTCAGTGGCGTGAGTTCATTGCGGCAGCGAAGCAACGACCGGACCTGCTGTTCTGCCGTGTCGTCCGCTCCGACACGGAGATCGTCGGTTTCCTCTGCGGCCGCCGGGACGACGTGGTCACCCTCGGGCCAATGTATCTGCTGAACGAGGCCCAGGGCGAAGGTGTCGGGGGGCGGATGATGAACGAATTCCTGGCCTGGGCAGGAAACGCACCCATGCGCCTATGGGTCACCGAGTACAACGAGCGCGCGGTCCACTTTTACGAGCGCTACGGATTCAAGGCCACAGGTGAACGAGAGATTTGGCGAGGAAGGCTGCCCAACGTGCGCCTGATCCGCAACTCCACGTCGAGTGACAACCTCAGCTGAGCCGCCCGGTTCCAGACGCGCTGCGACGTGACAGCTACCCACCTCGACGGCCATGTGAAGCTTCCCCGTGATCGTGGACACCTGGAGACTGGGATGTGAGAGCCCAGAGGAAGCAGTACCGGGAACGGTCGGACGCCGATCGCAGGACGAGGGGGTGGCGTGGATCGGTCAGAAGCCATCCGCTTCCCGATTAATGGGGTTGTCTGGTCGAACAGGGGTCCTGATCGGGTGATCGCGGTGTGGTCGGCGCATGAAGGCAGGGCCTCTTGGTAGCTCGGGGTTGTCGAAGCCAACGAGCAGTTCCAGGAGGCCCTGTTGCCGCAGTCTTTCGTGCTCGCATCCACGGAGTCCAACGCGCCGTCTCCGTCGCGTGACTGCCTCGCGCACAGGTTCGGCAACGCGGCGGACGGGCCGGGCCGCGTGCGGTGTTACGGCTCGGACCTGACGGACGCGGAGTGGCAGGTCATCCGGCCGTTGCTGTCTGTTCCGGCGTGGTTTCAGGGGCGGGGCGGCCGACTGGAAGGGTACTGCCACCGCGTGAAGCTGGACGCAGTGCGCTACGTGGTCGACAACGGAGTGAAATGGGTGAATCTTCCTGTGGATTTCCCTCCGTACCGGCGGGTGCATGCCTTCGCCCGCCGCTGGCAGGTGACGGGTCTGCTCGCCGAGTTTCACGACCGGCTGCGCGACCGCGTGCGGGAGAAGGAGGGCCGTGCGGTGGACCCGACCGCCGCGATCGTGGACTCGCAGTTGCTACGGGCCGCGGCGAACATCCCCAAGCAGACGTCCGGCTGGGACGGCGGGAAGAAGGTGGCCGGGCGCAAGCGGCATCTGGCGGTCGACTGCCTCGGTCTGGTCCTGGTGGTGACGGTGACCGCGGCGAGCGTGCAGGACCGGGACGCGGCCGTGCCACTGCTCGAACGACTGCGCAGGTGCTACTTCTCCGTCCGTCTCGTCTGGGCGGACGGCGGCTACGCGGGCCGGTTCGTTGACTGGGCGGCCCAGAAGCTCCGACTCACCCTCGACATCGTCAGGCGTTCCGACGACACCACGGGCTTCGTGGTGCTGCCGAGACGGTGGGTGGTGGAAAGAACACGGAGCTGGCTGATGCGGTCGCGTCGCTTGGCGCGCGATGTCGAGACGCTGCCCGCCATGCACGAGGCCATGGTGCTGTGGTCGATGACCATGCTCATGGGCGGTCGTCTGGCCGGACGTCGCACGGGTGCTTTCAGCCGGCCGGCGCCGCGAGCGCGGTGAACACCCCCGGCCGCACCTGCCGGGCCCATCCCCGCTCCACCAGGTGTTTCGCCTTCGACCGCAGTCCCTCGACCTTCGCCGGGACCGCCTCCAAACTCAGGGCCACGGCCAGCTGCTGGCAGCGCATGCCCTCCCGGCCCGCTTCCGACTCCAGCACGGACATGATCCGC
>NZ_JBHVWS010000138.1:0-2023 GCF_042882185.1 Streptomyces sp. NPDC058239 | reverse complement strand
CCGGCCCACATACCCGCGCGCCAGACCCGCACCGGCCACATACAGCTCACCGGCAACCCCCGGCGCCACCGGAGACAGCCACTGGTCGAGCACGTACGTGCGTGTGTTGGGGATCGGCGAGCCGATGGGGACGACGCTGCCGGACACCCGCTCGGGCGTCAGACGCGTCGTGGTCACACCGATCGTGGTCTCGGTCGGACCGTAATGGTTGAACACGGCACGCTCACCCGCGACCGACAACACGTCCCGCACCCACGCGGGAGAAGCCGCCTCACCACCCAGGACAAGCGACTTGGCCGGCAGCACGGCCGCCAGATCGCCGGCAGCGGCCAGGGCCGCCAAGTGCGAAGGAACCGCCTTCACATGGTCGATGGCGTGCTCGGTCAGATACGCGGTCACCGCGGCCGGGTCAGTAGCGGCCTCCTCATCAAGGATGTGCAGCTCACCCCCGGTCGTCAGACTCGCGAACACCACCGTGTTGCCGAGGTCCGTGGCCTGCGCCTGAAGCAGCGCATACCGGTCCCCCGGAGTGCCGATTCCGACCCTGGCCGGGACGGTGGCGACGTAATTGGCCAGGGAGCCGTGTGTGATCGCGACGCCCTTGGGCGTGCCCGTCGAGCCCGAGGTGTAGATCACGTACGCGAGCGCGTCCGCCACCGGACCCGTCTGCGGCGCGGTCGCCGCGCACGCACCGACCTCCGCGACGACCGCGGGATCATCCAGAACGAGCACGGACGACGCCCGGCCCGCCGGACCATCAAGCAGCGCCCGGGTGGTCACAAGCACCACCGCGCCGCTGTCCGCCAGCATGAAAGAGATCCGCTCGGCGGGCTGTTCCGGATCGACCGGCAGATAACCCGCACCGGCCTTCCACACCGCCAGAATCGCAGCAATGGTCTCCACACCACGCGGCAGACACAGACCCACCACCGACTCCGCACCCACACCCTGACCCACCAGATAGTGCGCAAGCCGATTGGCACGGGCATCCAGCTCCCCGTACGACACCTCCACACCACCAGCCACGACCGCCACCGCATCCGGCGTCCGCGCCACCTGCGCCTCGAAACGGGCCGCCACCATGCCGGCCGGCACCTCGACCGCAGTGTCGTTCCACTCCACCAGAACCCGACGCCGCTCCACCTCATCAAGAACGTCCACAGCACTCAGCCGCAACCGCGGATCAGCCGCCACAGTCTCCAGAACACACGCGAAACGCATCGCGAGCCGCCCCGCAGTACCCGCCTCGAACAGATCGGCCGAAGCCGTCAGCACACCACGCAACCCCGCCGGGGCACCCTGCGCATCGAACGTCTCCTCAACACCCACGGACACATCGAACTTCGCCGCCGAGGCACCGGCCGCAAGCTCCTCCTCCACCTCGCCGACCTGAACACCCGGCAACTCCAAAGAAGCCTCCGCCGTGTTCTGCAAAGTCAGCATCACCTGGAACAACGGGTGCCGAGCCAGAGAACGCGCCGGCGCCAAGTCCTCCACCAGACGCTCGAACGGCACGTCCTGATGGGCGAACGCAGACAGACCCGTCTCCCGCACCCGGCCAAGGACCTCGACGAACATCGGATCACCGGACAGATCCGTACGCAGCACGAGCGTATTGACGAAGAAGCCGACAAGATCATCGAGAGCCACATCAGTACGCCCGGCATTCGCCGACCCGATCGGGATGTCCGTACCCGCACCGAGCCGGGACAACAGCACCGCGAGAGCAGCCTGAAGCACCATGAACGGCGTCACACCCTCAGCACGCGCCAGCTCCGCCAGACGCGCATGCACCTCAGCCGGAACATCGAAGAGCACACGATGCCCCCGATAGCTCGCAACCGCCGGACGCACATGATCGAAAGGAAGCCGCAGCTCCTCCGGAGCCCCCGCCAAAGCCTCCCGCCAGAAAGCGACCTGACGGGAAAGCACACTCTCCGGATCGCTCTCCTCACCGAGCAGCTCACGCTGCCACAACGCATAATCCGCGTACTGCACCGGCAACGGCTCCCACCCAGGAGCC
>NZ_JBHVWS010000137.1:0-2495 GCF_042882185.1 Streptomyces sp. NPDC058239 | reverse complement strand
AGGGTGAAGGTCTTGGGCCGGCCGCCTTTGTACTTGGGGTAGAGCGAGTCGAAGCCGTCGGTATTGAAGTTGTGGATCACGTCCCGGATCCGGTCCACACTGGTGAACGTCACCTCGGCGATCTTCGCCACGAGCATGCCCTGCGCGGATAACAGCACCATCTGGGCCCGCCGCCAGGTCACCACGGAACCGGTGCCTCTGCGGATGATCTGCAGCAACCGCCTGCCCTCGTCGTCATCGATCTCCCGGACCCGCACGCGTTCAGCCACGTGATCATTCTGGCCGTCCGGTGCCGCCCGGTTGCCGCGCCGGGCGACACCGGCTTGTTGACCGGAGTACGGGAGGACACACAGGGCGGGAGTGCATCCCCGCTCGGGCGTCGACGGCTTCTACGACTGGGCGGTGGCGTCGGACCGCTGCTTTGTCAGGATGCGCCGGTTCCCGCCCGGAGCCGGCCGGGGTGGTCTGTCCAGTGCGGGGCGTGTGCGGCGTGCGGTGTGTGCGGGCCGCCCGACTGCGGCGTACCAGACCAGGGCCGCACATATGAAGGCCGTCGCCGCGGAGACCAGTGACCTTGTGAGGGTGTCGTTCCGTGCGCCGGAAACGAGGGCGACGGCCAGTGCCAGCGTCAGGGTGATGACGGGCAGCGCACGGGGGCTCCGCATGGCGCCTGGCGCGGCGGCTGGCGGCAGCAGCCAGGTTGCGAGGCCGTAACAGGCACAGGCCAACAGTGTGGCTCCCAGCACTTCGCTGGGCCGGTGGCCGCCCATAGTCGCGCTGGCGGCGGCGATGCAGGCGAGCCACAGCACACCGGCCGTGGCGACGTAGGGGCGGATGCGGGGGGAAACCACGAGGACGGCGGCGAGGGTCAGCGCGGCGGGGATGGCCGTGTGCCCGCTGGGGAAACCCTGATCAAGGAGATTCTCGGGCGCGCCCACCAGATCGGGGCGGGGCAGGATGGTCGATTTGAGCACCTCCTTGCCTCCGGTCGTGAGAATGACGACCCCGAGCGCCGCGCACCCCTGCCGCCAGCACCGCCGCACCAGGGTGAGGACCACGATGACGGCCAGGCCCGCCATCAGGGTGGGCTTGGCACTCAATTCCATCGGCGGCAGGGGCGTCGAGCCGTAGGCCGCTCCTGACAGGGGGTAGATCCATGCTTCTTCGCCGCCCTGTTTACCGAGATCAAACAGGGCGTTCTCAGCTCGTTGCCCCCACGGGGTGCAGATGGCGAGCAGGTAGACCGTCAGGAACCCCAGGGTGTACAGCAGAGCCGGCATCCACGGCCGTGTCGTACGCGACGGGCTGGGGTCTTCGGGGGCCTGCCTTGAGGCCCCCGGACGGTGCGCGGGTAGGGACGGGGAATCGTGCTGAGTCATCGTTCTGTTTCTTCCGTTGGGGGGAGTTCGGTCACGCACGTCTTGCGGCACGACGTGGGCCGCCGGGCTCGGTCGGCCCACCGGGGGTCCGCTCCTATTCGGCGAGCGCCCGGTTCTCCCGGCGCTGGGCGTTGATCGCCAGGACCGGGAGGGGTGCGATCAGGAGAAGGAGGACGACCAGGTCCGGAAGGGACTGCATGAACGCGTCCGGCTGGACGACGATCGCCTGCGTGCGGATGAACGCGACCGCCGCGACGGGGATCAGCCACCGGTAGTCGCCGGTGGCGGCCGTCGCCACCCACGCGGCGATCAGCGCCGCGACTTCGAGGACGAACAGGCCGCGTTGGAAGGCCGGACTGACGGAGATGATGTGCAGGCCCCCGGCCACGAACATGGCGAGCACGACGGGGGCCAGCCAGCGGTACGAGCGGCGTCGCAGACGGCTGGGACGGCAGAGCGCCAGCACGGCGCACGCGGCGCACAGTGCCCCCGAGAGCACCAGGTCACGGGCCGTTGTCGGGGCGCCCAGCCCGTAGTAGCCCAGGCCCGCCTTGCCCTCGTCGCCGAAGAGGGTGCGGCCGTGGGACGTGGCGCCGGCCCAGATCATGGCTGCTGCGGCCGGCAGCGCGATCCACGTAGTAGCGCCGCGCCCGCCCGTCCACGATCACCTCATGGCTGGCGGCCACCAGCCCGGCCCGCTCCATCCGCTCCAGCGCGCCGTAGAGAGTGCCGACAGCGATCCGGAGCCGCCCGTCCGTGGCCTGCTCGGCAGCCTTGATGATGCCGTAACCGTGCAACGGACCATCCATGAGTGCAGCAAGGATGAAGTACTGCGGTTCCGTCAAGGGCGGATTCTGTCTGGTCATGCATCGAGCATATATCGAGCTACGAAATATATCTGTCAGCCCTGGGTGGTCACCGGCAGCGCCTCCACGCCCGCGGCGAGCGTCACCCTCTCCCGGCCGGCGGGCGCGACGGAGGTCTCCTCGACGCACCCGCGCGGCGTTGGCGGATGCTCACCGCGACCTGGTCCGGGCCGAGCGGAATGTCATTCCCACCGTGTCCGCCGGACCTGTCTCGCCTCCGTTGAATCTTCCATGGACCAGACTCTGTTCG
>NZ_JBHVWS010000136.1:0-2855 GCF_042882185.1 Streptomyces sp. NPDC058239 | reverse complement strand
CAGACGACGGCGACGGCGTCGGGGGTTTCCCGGGCCCGGCGTATCACCAGTTCGTGAATCGCACCGACCGGGAGTTCAGCGCCGTCACCCGCCCATGACTCCACCAGTTCCCGTTCTGTGTCTCCCAGGAGGACGACGTCCCCGAACGCGGTCTCCGGTTCGCAGACCATCGACTCCAGCACCCGCACGTAGTAGTCCCGCATCAACGCCACCTGGTCCTCGACCAGAACACCGAGGTGGTAGTCGAGACTCAGGAGCAGCCGTGTGGAGTACGGATTACGGATCACGCCGACGCTCAGCGGGAAGTTGGTCGGCTCGGCACGCAGCGTGCTGAAGCTGTCGATCTTCCCGTCCACGATCGTCAGGCGACCCTCACCGAACTCGTCGGTGAGCACGTGGAAGTGGTTGTACACAAAGCTGGTCTCGAACAGGGCCTCGCCACCCATCCGACGCTGCAACGCCCCCAGCGGGTATCTACGGTGGGGCAGCATGTCCTGCTCGGCCTCGAACACCGCGCGTACGAGGTCCAGCCAACTGCCGTCCGGCAGTTCCAGCCGGAACGGGACGGTGTTCAGGAAGAGCCCCCGCACCTCGGTCGCCCCGGCCTCCTCCAGCCGTCCGTTGGACGACAGACCGGCCAGCACGTCCGTGCTTCCGGTGACCAGGCTCATGACCCGCAGATGCGCTGCCAGCATCACGGACTTCAGCGGCACCCCACAACGCTTGGCCAGCGCCAGCAGCTCGTCGCACAGCTGCGCCGGTAACAGCGTCTCGATCGAGCCGTGCTTCTCCGCCGTGTGCAGTACCCGCCACTCGTTCTCGCACTCGGGCGTGGCCAGCCGGGCGTCGTGCCGGTCCGGCCAGCGTGGGAGCCGGCCCGTGGGCCGGTCCGTGAGCCGCTCCAGCCAGAACTCCTCGCTCTCCTTGGAGCGCAGCACCTCCCGTTCCGCCGCGATGAAGTCGCGGTACGCGGACTCGGGCGGGTCCAGGGCGACGACCGTGCCCGCACCGGTCGCGATCCGGTGGTAGAGGCCAGTGATCTCGGCGAGCGTGGAGTGAAGACTCCAACCGTCGAAAATGGCGTGGTGCTCGGTCACCGTCCACTGGAACGCATCGTCGGAGAGCCAGTGGATGCCGAACCGCAGCAACGGCGGCCGGGAGTGGTCGAACACATGGGAGCGTTCGAAGGTCACGTATGCGGCGATCGCCGACTGTTGCGCCTCGTCGTCGAGTGCACGCAGATCGGACACCACGCACGGCATCTCCGCCGTGGCATGCACCAGCTGGAGCGGCTCGCTGTAGCCGCTCAGCTCCAGGGACGTGCGGAGTATCGGGTGGCGTTCCACGACCAGGCGGAGCGCCTCCTTGAAGCTGCGCTCGTCGAACCGGCCGTTGATGCGCATGCTGTCCACGTTGTGGTACGGCAGCCGTTCACGGTCCAGTTCCATCTCGTAGATCATGCCGACCTGGAGTTCCGCCATCGGATAGGCGTCCACGAGGCCCAGCGGCAGCCGCGCCCTGTCCTCGGCGCTCACCATGGAGAACGGCTCGCGGTCGCGCTGCGGGGCTTCGGATGCCGAATGGGTCGAGGCGGCCTCGGCCAGCCCCGCAGGGGTGGGCGTGCGGAAGAGGTCCTGCAGCTCGAAGCCGACCCCCTGGGTACGAGCCAGTCCCAGCACCTGGATGCTGCGGATGGAGTCGCCGCCGAGGTCGAAGAAGTTGTCGTGGCGGCCGATGCGGTCGACGCCGAGAACGTTGCTCCAGATCCCCGCGAGCAGCTCCTCCGTCCCGGGCAGCGGAGCGATGAACTCGGCTGCCAGTTCAGGGCGTTCGGTTGTCGGAGCGGGCAACGCCCGGTGGTTGAGCTTGCCCTGCGGGGTGAGCGGGAGGGCATCGAGGAAGACGAAGTTCCTCGGGATCATGTAGTCGGGGAGGTGGCCGGCGAGGGCGTCCCGGAGTTCACTGGTGGTGGGCCGGTCGGCGTCCGGCTCCGGTACGAGGTAGGCGACGAGGTCCGTGTGGCCGCCGAGATCGTCCCGGACGACCACGACGGCCTGCCGGATCTCGGGCTGCCGGCCCAGTCGGGCCTCGATCTCCGGCAGCTCGATACGGTAGCCGCGCACCTTCACCTGTGCGTCGGCCCGGCCCAGGTACTCCAGGTCGCCGGAGGACGTCCAGCGGGCGAGGTCCCCACTGCGGTAGAGCCGGGCTCCGGGCGCACGACCGAGATGGTCCGGCACGAAACGCTGTGCGGTGAGCGCGGGTTGGCCTGTGTAGCAACGTGTCACGCCGGGCCCGCCGACGTAGAGCTCCCCGACGACACCGATCGGACTCGGATCGCCCGACGGATCCAGGACGTAGAGACGGAGATCGGGCAGCGCCCTGCCGATCCGGCTGAACGTACCGTCGAGCTGGCCCTCGTCCACCTCGGTGTACGTCACGTGCACGGTGGTCTCGGTGATGCCGTACAGGTTGATGAGGAGCGGCGAGGCGTAACCGTGACGGGCGCCCCAGCGGCGCACCGACGCCCGGTTCAGCGCCTCGCCCGCGAACAGTACTGCCCGCAGGGCCAGTTCCCCACCCTCCGCCGCGTCGACCGCCTCGAACTGACGGAAGGCAGAGGGGGTTTGGCTGAGCATCGTGACTGATCGATCGCGTACGAGTGCGTGGAACGACTCCGAGTCCCGGCTGGTCAGATACGGCACCACGACAAGGCGCCCGCCGGTGGTGAGGGCTCCCCACATCTCCATGACCGATACATCGAAGGCGTAGCTGTGGAAGAGGGTCCAGGTGTCGTCGGGGCCGAAGGGGAGGCGTTGTTGGACGGCGTTGAAGAGGCGGGTCACGTTGGCGTG
>NZ_JBHVWS010000135.1:0-2953 GCF_042882185.1 Streptomyces sp. NPDC058239 | reverse complement strand
TCACCCAACGGCTCCCGGACCCGACCACCCTCGTCAAGCCGGTCGATCAGGCCGACAACGGTCGGCTCCTCGAACAGCGACCGGATACTCACCTCAATCCCGAGTACGGAACGGATCCGGCTCACCAGACGGGTCGCCAGCAGCGAATGCCCACCCAGGTCGAAGAAGCTGTCGTCGATCGACACCGAATCCACACCCAGAACCTCGGCGAACAGCCCGCACAGAATCTCCTCCCGCGGCGACCGGGGAGCCCGCCCGGACACGTTCGACGTGTACTCCGGAGCCGGCAGCGCCCGCCGGTCCAGCTTCCCGTTCGGCGTCAACGGCAGAGAGCCGAGCATGACGAACGCCGACGGCACCATGTACTCCGGCACACGCTCGGACACGTGCTCACGCACCACGGACGGGTCCAGGTCAGCCGGTGCCATGCCCGCGGCCGGCACCAGGTAGGCGACCAGCCGCTTGTCACCGGGCGTGTCCTCGCGCACCACCACCGCGGCCTGGCCCACCTGGGCATGACCAACCAGGACTGCTTCGATCTCGCCGGGCTCGATGCGGAATCCCCGCACCTTCACCTGCGCGTCCGCCCGGCCCACGAACTCCAGCGCACCATCCGCGGACCAGCGCACCACGTCCCCGGTCCGGTACATCCGCGACCCGGACACCACAGCGAACGGGTCCGCGACGAACCGCTCAGCCGTCAGGCCCGCACGGCCCAGATAGCCCCGCGCCAACTGCGCACCCGCGATGTACAGCTCACCCGCCACACCCACAGGCACCGGCGACAAAGCCGAATCCAGCACATACACACGGGTGTTGGCCAGCGGACCACCAATCGCCGGCTGCGCACCCGTCGGTCGATCTCCCACCACACACGACGTCGCCCAGACCGTGGCCTCCGTCGGCCCGTACAGGTTCAACACCTCACGGCCCAACCCACGCATACCATCAGCCAACACCGACGGCAGCGCCTCACCACCCACCAGCATCCGCAGACCCCGAACAGAATCCGGAACCTCCGCCACCAGCGCCTGCCACAACGACGGAGTCGCCTGCAACACCGACACACCCGACCCACGCACCAACGCACCCAGCACCAACGGATCCCGGACTTCAGCCTTCCCCGCAACCACCACACACGCACCGCTCACCAACGGCACATACAACTCCAACGCCGCGATATCGAACGCAACCGTCGTCACCGCCAACAACCGGTCAGACGAACCCAGAACACAACCCGAGCCCATCCCCACCAGGAAATTCACCAACGCCACATGCTCAATCACCACACCCTTCGGCCGCCCCGTCGACCCCGACGTATAAATCACATACGCCGGATGAGCAGGAACCACCGAAGACAAACGATCCGCATCGAGGAGGTCGAACCCGCTCAACGCTCCCACCGCGTCCTGCACCAACGGGTCGTCAAGCAACACACGCGGGGTGTCGCCGTCGCCGGGCAGGAGACCGGCCGTCGCCGCATCGGTCAGGACGAGGACCGGCTGAGCATCCTGGAGCATGTACGCGATCCGGTCCAACGGGTACTCCGGGTCCACCGGCACATACCCCGCACCACTCTTCAATACCGCAAGCAAGGCCACGACCAGGTCGGCCGAACGCGGCAGAGCCACTGCCACAAGCCGCTCCGGACCGGCGCCACACCCCACCAGATGGCGGGCCAAACGATTCGCCCGTTCGTTCAACTCCACATACGACAGCTCAACCCCACCTCCGACCACGGCGAGGGCGTCGGGAGTCTTCGCGACCTGTGTCTGGAACAGCTCCGGCAGCGTCGCATCCGGAGCCTCCCGAGCCGTGTCATTCCACGTGGTCAGGATCTGCTCTCGCTCGTCCACACCGAGCACATCGATGTCACGGACCAACCGGTCGGGCGCAGCAACAACCGCCTCCAGCACCCGCACCAGACGCTCCGCCAGGCCACGAACAGTGCCCTCCGCGAACAGATCCGTCCGATAGTCCAGCTGCCCCTCCAGACCAGCAGGCTCCCCATCGCCATCATGGATCTCCCCGAGGCTGAACGACAGGTCGAACTTCGCCACCGCACCCTGAACGGACTCCGGCCGAACGCTCAGACCAGGCAGGCCAAGTTCCGGATCAGCAACGCTCTGGAAAGTGAACATGACCTGGAAGAGGGGATGGCGAGCCATGGAACGGGCCGGGTTGAGGACCTCCACCAGCCGCTCGAACGGCACGTCCTGGTGCGCGAAGGCATCCAAATCGGCCTCCCGGACCCGCTCGACCACCTCTCGGAACGTCGGATCACCGGCCACGTCGGTCCGCAGGACCAGGGTGTTCACGAAGAACCCGACCAGGTCATCCAGGGCATCGTCGGTACGTCCCGCCACCGGCGTCCCGATCGGAATGTCCTCGCCGGCGCCCATCTTCGACAGCAGCACCGCCAGTGCGGCCTGCACCGTCATGAACACACTCGCGCCACACGACCGGGACAGCTCCACCAGCCGGGCATGCACCTCTGCCGGAACACGAAGCCCGACCGAACCACCCTCGTGGGAGGCAACCGCCGGACGCGGGAAGTCCACCGGCAGCTCCAACTGCTCAGGGAGCCCCGCCAGAGCCTCCCGCCAGAAGGCGACCTGCCCCGCGACCACACTCCCCAGGTCGTCCTCACTGCCCAGGACCTCGCGCTGCCACAGCGTGTAGTCCGCGTACTGCACCGGCAGCGCATCCCACACCGGAGCCGCACCCTGACACCGGGCCGCGTACGCCTCCGACAGGTCTTTCGCCAGAGGCGCCATCGACCAGCCGTCAGCCGCAATGTGATGGGCCACCATCACCAGAACCCACTCATCGGCAGCATCCGCCACCTCCAACAGCCGCACCCGCCACGGCAGATCACGCTCGAGATCGAATCCCGTGCCTGTCACATCGGCCACTTCCGAGGCAACGTCCTCGGCAGCCACGGACTTCACGG
>NZ_JBHVWS010000134.1:0-3111 GCF_042882185.1 Streptomyces sp. NPDC058239 | reverse complement strand
GACGCCCCGTCCTGGTTCACCGCCGAGCCACGTACCACAGCCAGTACAGGATGACCCTTGCTCCGGGCGTCGGAGAGGCGTTCCAGGAGGAGCAGACCGACCCCCTCGGCGGCGCCGAACCCGTCCGCACTGCTGGAGAACGCCTTGCACGTGCCGTCCGGGGAAAGCCCCTGCTGTCGGCTGAACTCGGTGAACATGTGTGGTGTCGCCATCAGCGCGACACCACCCGCCAGGGCTGCGGAAGACTCACCGCGCCGTACCGATTCCACCGCGAGGTGCAGGGCGACGAGGGAGGAGGAGCAGGCGGTGTCGATGGTGACGGCCGGCCCTTCGAGGCCAAAGGTGTAAGCGATGCGGCCCGAAGCGACGCTGGCGGTCATGCCCGTCAGCAGATACCCCTCCAGCTCCGCCGGAGGCTCAGCGACCCTGCTCTGATAATCCTGATAGGTCAACCCGACGAACACGCCGGTCTGGCTGCCGCGCACCGAAGAGGGGTCGATCCCGGCACGCTCGAACGTCTCCCACGCCGCTTCCAGCAGCAGGCGTTGCTGCGGATCCATGGCCAGTGCCTCGCGTGGCGATATTCCGAAGAGACTGGCGTCGAAGTCAGCGGCGTCGTGGAGAAAGCCGCCGCGGCCGGTCGCCGAGCGGCTCGGTTCGTCCGCGTTCCGGGCCAGAAGCCGCTCCAGATCCCATCCGCGGTCGGTGGGGAAGTCTCCGATCGCATCTCCGCCGTCAACGATCAGCTGCCACAGGTCCTCCGGCGAGCCGACATTTCCCGGGTAACGGCATGCCATGGCCACGATGACCACGGGGTCACCGTCGCTTGCCTGGCTGGGGACGGCGACCGAGCTGACGTCGGTCTCGTCGACCAGCACAGTTTCGACGTAGTGCGCCACCGCGGAGACCGTCGGATAGTCGAAGATCAAGCTGGACGGCAGCCGGACCCCCGTCTCCGCCGCGAGCCGGTTGCGCAGCTCCACCCCGGTGAGCGAGTCGAAGCCCAAGTCCCGCAGAGGCCGTTCGATGTCGAGGGCCAGAACGGCGGTGTGCCCCAGAACAGCGGCGACCTGGGCGCGCACCACCTCGAGTACCGCAGCCGACCGAGCAGGCCCGGACAGCGACCGCACGCGGCCGGCCAGCGCTGATGTCGGGTCCTGGTCCCGGCTGTCCGGCTCACGAGTCACGTAGGCGCGGACCTCGGGGAGATCTTCGATGAGAGGTCGTGATCGGGCCTCGGAGTAGGCGAGGTGAAAGCGGTCCCACTGGATGTCGGCGACCATCGTGCTCGCGCCGTCATCGTCGGAACAGTGAGCAAGCACTGCCAGAGCCGAGTCGGGATCCAAGGGCAGCAAACCGTGGCGCTCGAGCCTGTCCTGCACGCCGTCGAGGGCTGCCATGCCGTCACCCGCCCAAGGACCCCAGGCGTAGGAGGCCGCGGGCAGACCGAGGGAGCGCCGGTGCTCGGCCAGCGCGTCCAGATAGGCATTGCCTGGCGCGTAACCACCCTGCCCGGGGATGCCGAGCACTCCGGCGACCGAGGAGAACAGCACGAATTCGTCCAGATCGACAGCGAGCTCGTGCAGGTGTCGCGCACCCTCGGCCTTCACCCGCAGGACCTGGTCGAGCTGCCCGACCGTCAGGGAGTCCACCACCGCGTCGTCGAGCACACCCGCGGTGTGGAACACCGAGGTCACGGTGAACTCGGCCAGCAACCGGGCCACGGCCGCCCGGTCCCCCACGTCGCACACCACGACGTCGACGCGCGTACCGAGCGCCTGCAATTCTGCGGCGAGCGTCTCCGCGCCCGGAGCCCGAGGGCCACGCCGGCTTGCCAGAACCAGGTGTCCCGCACCCTCATGGGCGAGTCTCCGCGCCACCTGAGCTCCGAGCGCGCCGGTGCCTCCAGTGACAAGTACCGTGCCGCGATCCCGTCGCACCTTTGCGGCCGGCCGCCGGGCAGAGGCGTGGACCAGGCGGCGCACGAAGGTGGCGGGCTCGCGAATGGCAATCTGGTCCTCGCTCCGTTGCGCCAGCACGGAGAGCAACCATTCGACGGTGCGCTCGCTGGGGGAGCCGGGAAGGTCCACCAGCCCACCCCAGCGTTCGGGCTGCTCCAGCGCGGCTACCCGGCCCAGGCCCCACACCTGGCTCTGTTCGGGATTGCGCAGGACATCCGACCGTTCCACTGCGACGGCGCCGGAAGTGAGAGTCCACAGCGGAACTTGAAGACCGGCGTCGGCGAGCGCATGGATCAGTGTCAGGGTCGCGGCAGTGCCTGCCGGAACCGCCTGCCCGTCCCGCGGACCGACGTCTACCATCGGAAGCAGCGACAGAACCGCGTCCACTTCTCGGGGCAGCCGGCTGCCCAGTGCGTCACGGTCCTCGGTGCCCAGCCGAAGCTCCACCGGCTCGGCTCCACCGGCACGTAGCCCCGCCCGTACCGCCTGGGCCCACTCGGAGTCCTGATCACCGTCCGGGACGACGACCAGCCACTTGCCGGTCGGCGAGCCGCCGCTGGTCGTACTGGACGGGACCCAGGAGACGGCATAACGCAACGCATCGAGGCCAGTGCTCTCACGGTGCAGGTTGCGGCGACGGGACAGTGCGGGCAGGGCCTGCCCCAGCCAGTCGGGGCGTTCCTCCTCCAGACCCAGCACCGAAGCCAGCGCTTCGGTGTCAGCAGCCCCTACTGCCTCCCAGAATTCCTGGTCACCACCGTCGCTGCCGCCACCTGGGACCAGGGGGCCGGCCGGTGCGTCCAGCCAGTACCGGGTGCGCTGGAAGGGATAGGTCGGCAGCGGGATGAGACCACCGCCGGGGTACTGCGCGCTCCAGTCGACGTGAAGGCCGCACGCCCACACATATGTGGTGGAAGCGAGGAAATCCGCATGGCTGCCACGGTGGCGGCGCAGCGCACCGCTGATGGTCACCTGGGCATCGACGATGTCAGCGGCGTCCTGGATGGATGCGGCGAGGACCGGATGCGAGCTCGGCTCGAGAAAAGTTGTACAGCGGTCGGTGAGGAGTTTGTTGATGGTGGTGTGGAATTGGACGGGTTGGCGGAGGTTGCGGTACCAGTAGTCGGGGGTGAGTTCGGTTCCGTCGATG
>NZ_JBHVWS010000133.1:0-3159 GCF_042882185.1 Streptomyces sp. NPDC058239 | reverse complement strand
ACATCGCAGCCGAACAAAACGCACTCACCACCCCCGCACACACCACCTACTGGCTGGACCTCCTCACCGACCGCCCCGACACCCGCCTCCCCCGCCACAGCGGCAACGGCGGCTCCCTGCTCATCGGTGAACGCCTCGACGACGAGGTGCATGAGCATGACGGCACCGGTGGGTACGGGGCGCTGGTCACCGTGGTGCCGCCGGAGCTCCTGTCGGCGCTGGAGGACAGCGCCGCCCGGATCGGTGTGCCGTTCAAGGCCGTCGTCCTGGCCGCTCACGTGCGGGTTCTGAGCCTGGTCACGGGCAGCGCGGATGTTGTCACCGGGCTGTCGTCCAACGGACGGCTGGAGGAGACCGACGGCACCGAGGTACGGGGGCTCTTCCTCAATTCGCTGCCTTTCCGGCTGCGGCTGCCCGACGGCAGCTGGGCGGATCTGGCGCGCGCCGTGTTCGACGCCGAGCGCGAGATGCTGCCGCACCGCAGGTACCCCATGCCGGCGCTGCAACGTGCGCTGGGCGGCGACCCCCTGTTCGAGACCGGCTTCGTCTACAACCACTTCCGCCACGTGGACGAGCTGGCCGAGGGGGGCCGGGCCTCGGTCTCCGGGCCGCACGACGAGACGGCCGCCGGTGTCGCCCGGACCAGCTTCCCGCTGCATGTGGCCATGAGCCGCGAACCGGGCCTGGCCGGTATGCGGATGGAGCTGGAGTACGACGCCAGGGAGTTCCCCGCCGAGCAGATGCGTCTGATCCGCGACTACCACCTGCGGGCTCTGCGGGCGATCGCCGAGAATCCGGACGCCGCCCACCGAGCGGCCGTCCTGCTCGGCGAGGCCGAGCGGGCTCTGCTGGAGCGCTGGATGGACAACGCCGCCGCTGTCCCGTCCTCGACCGTCCACGAGCTGGTCGAAGCGCGGGCGGCGGCACAACCCCACCGCATCGCCGTGGTCGCCGGAGAGCGGTCCCTGACGTACGGCGAGCTCGATGCGCGTGCCGACCGGCTGGCCCATCATCTGCGCCGGCTGGGTGTCGGCCCCGAGGTCTTCGTCGGGGTCGGCCTGGACCGTTCGCCCGAACTGGTCGTCGGGCTGCTGGCCGTGCTCAAGGCCGGTGGGGCCTACGTACCGCTGGACGTCTCCTTCCCCGCGGCCCGGCTCGCGCACATGCTCCGGGAGGCGGACGTGCGGGTGGTCCTGGCCGGGGCGAGTACTGCGGAGCTGCTTCCGCGGGGGCCGTGGGAGACGGTCGACGTGGACACCGTCGTTCTGCCCGATCAGGCGCGGTGCGGCCGGGTCCCGGAGTCCGGCGCCGGGCCGGACAACGCCTGCTACGCCATCTTCACCTCCGGTTCCACAGGGCGGCCGAAGGGCGTGGTGACCCGGCATCGCAACGTGACCGAACTGCTGCACGGCGGCCCCGCGATGGAGCTGCGGGAGGACGACACCGTTCTCCAGATCGCGACGGTCGCCTTCGATGTCTCCACCTTCGAGATATGGGCGCCGCTGGCGGCGGGGGCCCGGCTCGTGCTTGCTCCGCCGGGACGGTACGCCCCGGCGGATGTGGCGGGCTGGGTGACCGATCACGGCGTGACGGTCCTCCACGCCACCGCCTCACTGTTCACGCTGCTCGTGGACGAGCAGCCGCAGACGTTCGACGGACTGCGTCGACTGCTCACCGGCAGTGAGACGGTTTCCGTGCCGCACGCCGGCCGGATCCTCGCCCGTTGCCCGGAACTTGAGCTGGTCAACTGCTGGGGGCCGACGGAGACCACCACGTTCTCCGTGTGCGGCATCTTCACGGCGGACTCGCTCCCGGCCGGCCCGCTGCCGCTCGGCACACCGCTGGCCAACACCGAGGTCCGGGTGCTGGACGAGGCCGGCCATCCCGTGCCCGTCGGCAGTCCGGGTGAGCTGTACGTGGCCGGGCCGTGCCTCGCACGCGGCTATCTCGGCAGACTCGCGCTGACCGCCGAGCGCTTCCTGCCGCATCCCTCGGTGCCGGGCGCTCGGCTGTACCGCACGGGTGACCGGGGGCGCTGGTCGGCCGAGGGCCAGGTGGAGTTCCTCGGCCGGGTCGACCACATGGTCAAGATTCGCGGCTACCGGGTGGAGCCCGGCGAGGTGAGCGCGGCGATCGGCGCTCATCCGCGCGTTCGCCAGTGTGTCGTGACAGCGCCGCGGGACGCGTCTGGCCGGGCCGATCTGGTGGCGTACGTGGTGTGCGACGCCCCGGCGCCCCTTGTGTCCGAACTGCGGTCGGTGCTGCGGGAGAGGCTCCCGGAGTACATGCTGCCGAGGGCGTTCGTGTTCCTCGACGCGTTCCCGCTGACGGCCCAGGGCAAGGTGGACCGCGACAGGCTCCCCGCACCGTCCGGGGACCGCCCGGAGCTGTCGGCTCAGTACATGGAGCCGCTGCCCGGGGTGGAGCAACGGCTGGCGGTGATCTGGCGTCAGGTCCTCGGGTTGGACAGGATCGGCAGGCACGACAACTTCTTCGATCTGGGCGGCGACTCGATCCGCAGCATTCAGGTGATCGGACGGGCCCGGGAGGAGGGTCTGCTGCTCACGCTGCCCGTGCTGTTCCGGTCCCCGACGCTCGCCGCGCTGGGCACCGAGGCGACTTCGGTGACGGACGACCTGCTCCCCGCACCGACGGCGGAGCCGTTCGCCCTGTTGTCGGCGAAGGACCGGCAGGCACTGCCGGAGGGGCTGGTGGACGCCTATCCGATGGCGGCCCTCCAGGTCGGCATGGTCTACGAGATGGAGATCGACCCGGACCGCAACCCATACCACAACGTCAGTACGGTGCGGCTCGGCGAGCGGTTCGGGGAGGGCGCCTTCCGGCGGGCCGTCGAGCTGACGGTGGGCCGCCACGATGTCCTGCGTACCTCGTTCGACCTGAGCGGATACAGCGAGCCGGTGCAGCTCGTGCACGAGCGGGCCGAGCCGCCGCTGTCCGTCGTCGATCTGCGGGGCCAGGACGACGGTGCGCAACGGGCGGCGGTGGCGGAGTGCGTCCGTAGCGAACAGGACGAGGGCTTCTCGGTGTCGGTGGCGCCGTTGTTCCGGATGACGGTCCATGTGCTGTCCGACGACGCCTTCCAGTGGACCGTCACCGACCACCACGCCATCCTCGACGGCTGGAGCCTCGCCTCCACCC
>NZ_JBHVWS010000132.1:0-3234 GCF_042882185.1 Streptomyces sp. NPDC058239 | reverse complement strand
TCACCGCAAAGTAGACGGTGACGAGTTCACCGATGGAGATCCGGCCGTCGAGGGCGAGCCTCGCGCCGTACCCGACCACGGTGATCAGCAGCCCCGGCAGCAGCACCTGGACCGCGGAGATCAGCGACCACATCCGGGCGCTGCGGACGGCCGCCTTGCGCACTCCTGGCAGGCCTGCCGGTAGCGGCCGAGGAACAGCTCCTCGCCGCCGATGCCTCGCAGCACGCGCAGGCCGGCGACGGCGCCGGAGGTCAGTTCGGCGGCGCGGCCCGCCTTTTCGCGCTGGATGCCGGCGCGCCGGGTGGCCCGGGGCAGCAGCGGCAGTACGGCGAGGGCCAACAGGGGCACGCCGCCAGCGACCACCGCACCCAGCGCGGGCTGGTACACGACCAGCGCGACGCAGACCAGGACGAGGGCGGTCGCGGCGGCGGCGAAAGCGCGACAGTGCTTCGACGAACCAGCCGATCTTCTCGACGTCGCCGGTGGAGACCGCGACCACCTCGCCCGCGGTGACCCTCCGGGTGAGTACCGAGCCGAGTTCGGCGGTCTTACGGGCCAGCAGGTGCTGGACCCGGGTGGCCGCCGTGATCCAGTTGGTGATGGCGGTGCGGTGCAGCAGGGTGTCGCCAACGGCGATGGCGGCGCCGAACAGCAGGATCAGCCCGCCCGCGAGCGCCAGCCTGCTGCCGGAGCGGTCCACGACGGCCTGCATGGCGACGCCCATGGCGAGCGGCAGGCCGGCGATTCCGCACTGGTGCAGCAGCCCCCAGCCGAGTGACTTCAGCTGGCCGCCGAGCTGTTGCCGGGCAAGCCACAGCAGAAAGCGGCGGCCTGACCGTACGTCGGGATCACCGGGATCGGAAAACGCAAGATCGCGAATCTGCATGACGTCCAACGAATCGCTGAGGGGGTGGCGAGTGGCTCAAACCGCGCAAGGTTCGCGTTCCGCCGGCAGTCGCGACAATTGAATTTTACGCATGAGGGAACAAAACACGCCAAGGTCGAATTTTCGCCTCTGGCACACTTGTTCGTCCCGCGCTTCACTTCTGACCCATGAAGAGTAAGATCATGTCCATGCTCGCCGGACTGGTGCTGGCCGCCGGTTCGGCGCTCGGCGCGAGCCCGGCGGTCGCTGCCGAGCCGGTCCCCTCTGAGTTTGGCACCGACTGGCACGATCCGCTGACCGCGGCGCCGCCCGTCGCGAAGCCCCCGACCCGCTCCTGCCAAGTCACCGTCGCCGAGGTACAGTTCCGCGACTTCACGCCGTACAGGGGCAGTTACACCCCGCCCGAGGAGTGCGGCGACCGCTGGAGCAAGGTGGTGCTGCGCCTCGACGGAAAGGTCAAGGGGCGCCAGTTCGACCGGCTCGGCTACCTCCGCATCGGCGGCGTGGAGATGTTCCGTACGTCCACGCCCGAGCCCTCGGTCGACGGCATCAACTGGTCGGTGGAGAAGGACGTCACGCACTACAGCGACACGCTTCGCCGCGGTCAGGACGTCGACATGCTCATCGGCAACGTCGTCAATGAGACGTACACCGGCGTCATCGACGTCAAGGTCACGCTGACTTTCTACGCCGCCGAGGGGCGTACGAAGCCGGCGGCGACGCCTGACAAGGTGATCCCGCTGGACGGCGCCCGGCTCACCACACCGCGCAACTCGGAGCGCATCGTCGCCGAGGTGTACGCCACCGGCTCGGGCGGCGGCTGCGAGGAGTTCTGGTACCTCACCGTGCCGGACTCCGCTCCGTACTCCTGCAAGGCGGACAACGGCCCGTACCGTGAGGTGCAGATCAAGGTCGACGGCCAACTTGCCGGAATTGCCGCGCCGTTCCCGAACGTATGGACCGGAGGATGGTCCAACCCCTTCCTCTGGTACGTCGTTCCGGCGCCGCGTGCCTTCGACGTGAAGCCGATCGAGTACGACCTGACGCCGTTCGCGGGCATCCTCAACGACGGGCGCGAGCACCGCGTCGAGGTGTCCGTCGCCGGACTGCCCGCCGGACAGAGCGGCTGGAGCACGCCTGCCAACGTGCTGGTCTGGCAGGACGAGGGCAGCGAGCACGTCACCGGGGCGCTCACGAAGCACGATCAGAGTGATCTTTCCAACTCGACGACGGTCACGCCCGGTTCGTTGAACCGGCTCGACACCAAGGGTGGCCACCGGCTGACCGTCGCCGGCTATGTCGACACCTCGCACGGGCGCGTCGAGACCACCGTCTCGCGCACCCTCGCCAATACCTCCGTCCACCGCTGGACGGAGGACGAGAACACCGACGGGCTCACGTCACGCTGGGACGACGACGAGACGGTGACCGTGGACGGCCGGGGCCCGGCGCGGGTCGCGCACACCCATCGCGTCTACACCATGGACGGCGAGATCACGATCGGCACGGACAACCGGCTGCGCACCGTCCTCACGCTCGGGGACCACGCCGACACCTCGGTCGTCCGCGCCGGCAAGCGCATCTCCTGGTCGCGGCTCGACGACACCAACACCGGCGACGCCGCCTGGACGCTGGGCGTCCCGCGTGACCAGCGCCATGCTGTCGGCACGTCGAGCGAGCACTACCGGCTGGACGGGTCGGAAGGCTGCTACGACCGCACACTGCGGACCGAGCAGGGCACCCTGACGGAGGACCGTACGGGCTGCTGAAGTGACGCGGGGCCCCGCGCGCAGGGCCCCGCATACCTCGCCGGAGCTATGCCGGCACACAGTCGTCCTGCCGCAGTGCACCGCGTACGGTCAGACCGAAATGAGTGCGCAGTCGGCGCAGTTCCCACAGCGAGAGAAGCGTGACGGACAGCGGCGGCCCGACCAGACCGGCACCGAGTCCTACCGCTTCCAGGCCACCCAGGAAACCCTGTTCACGGCCCCGAAGTGACGCCCCACCAGCCCTGGATGCCCCGCGGCCTGGACCTGGCCGCCCAGCGGCGGATCGTCGACGACGCCCACCGCGCGGGCATCAGCGACTTCCAGGTTCTGGCCCTGGTCCACCGTGCCGGGCACGCGCGCGCGTCCTGCTACTCGACCAGCACGGCGACGGCACCCGGGCCCTCCCGACCTCCTGGGCCCAACCCGGCGCGTCCCTGGCCGACGCCCTCGACCAGCTCTGCAGCGAGATGGCGGGGCTGCCGCCTGCCTGAGACGCCGCGTTCGCCACCACCACCTGCCGACTGCCCGACGACACCGAGGTGCTGCAGATCTCCTTCGACGTCACCATCGCCCCGAAGG
>NZ_JBHVWS010000131.1:0-3282 GCF_042882185.1 Streptomyces sp. NPDC058239 | reverse complement strand
CCGACCCACCACGGCCTGAACACAGGCCCGGAACCCGGGTCGCCCCACCCCGACACACCCTCAGACCACCACGTACCCAACAACGTGACAGTGCCCTTCAGAGGGCTGCAGCGCGGAGGTGTGGTGGGAGGAGTAGAGGGCTAGGCACCCGCCCTCCCCGGAAGGCGTCGTGGGGCACGACCGGCCCCGTGTCGGATGACACGGGCGGAAGCTTCACCCGTCGAGTGTGCCGCCCAGACGGGGCGTGGGGTAGGGCTCCTCCAACCGCCAGTGTCATCCGTCCGCAGGTCATCGAGCTCCGGCGGTGACGATGCCCCGCGGGCGCGTGTGCCGCGGACGACGTTTTCTGGTGGCCGCCCGTTTCAGTGCCCGCAGCCGGACATCGGGGTGTCGAGGTACTTCCAGGTCTGGGATCCGACCTGGCCATCGGGCCTCTCATGACCACTGCGCCGTATGCCTTTCCTCTCCCGCCCAGCAGCCCACGGCGCTCAGTTACTCAGGTGCGCCAGCAGGGCAGGGTGGTCGGCGAGAGCGTTCTGGAGCAGTTGTCGGGCGAAGGGCGCGTACTGGCCGCTGTCGGCAGCTGTCCAGTCGATCGGGCCGAAGGGCGGCTCGGGGTCGTACTCGATGAACAGCTGGACCATGCGCGCGACCTCGTTGCCGGCGAGGCGGCCGACAAGGTGCAGTGCCATGTCGATGCCGGCCGAGACGCCGGCGGCGGTGATGAAGTGCCCGTCCTCGACCCAGCGCCGGGTGACCGGTGTTGCCCCGAAGCGGGCGAGCAAGTCGCGGTACATCCAGTGCGTGGTGGCCTGGCGGCCCTCCAGGAGCCCTGCCGCCGCGAGCAGTAGCGAGCCGGTGCACACCGAGCCGACGATCTGTGACCGCGCCGCGGTCTCACGTAGGTTCCCCAGCAAATTCTCGTCGGCGATCGCGGCAAGGGTGGGGACGAGGCCGCCGGGCACGATCGTTGCGTGCGGATCCGCTATTTCCTCGAAGGTGTGACTGGGTACCAGGGACAGCGGGGTGTCGCTTCCTATCGGCTCAATCCGCTCGCCGATCACGACGGTGCGGTAGCCGGGAACCAGATCAGCCAGCGCTGCGAAGACCTGCAGCGGGCCGACGATGTCCAGCGGCGTGAGGCCCGGGTACAGCACGAAGGCAATGGTTTTCACCGGGGCCGACGGCACGGGCGAGGTTTCGGTCATGACAGGACTCCTGAATGTCGGTGGGTGGCCGGTGGGCTGGCCTGACCACCCTCACCCACCACCACAACCAGAGACAGGAGCCTCCGGACTCTGCGTCCGAAATCCTGGGATACCTGTCCTGCAGACAGATTCGGTAGGGTCGTAGGCATGACGACAGCTGCCCGCCACCGCGTGGTGATCGTGGCCTACGACAACGTGGAACTCGTTGAGGTCGCCTGCGTGACCAGCGCCTTCGACGGGGCGAACCGCCTCGGTGCGAGTCCGCCCTACGACGTCCGCCTGGTCACCCCGGAGGGCCGCCCGGTGCGCTGCTCCTCAGGACTGGTCCTGGGCGCGCAGGCGGCGCTGGAGCGTACCCGCGGCCCGGTCGACACGCTGCTGGTCGTCGGCGGGCCGGGCCACGCCGCGGCGGCGCAGAACACCTGGCTGGTCGAGCACGTGCGCCGCCTGGCCGGAATCGGCCGTCGGGTCGCATCGGTGTGCACGGGCTCCAGTGTTTTGGCGGCGACCGGGCTGCTCGACGGCCGACGCGCCACGACCCACTGGGCGTACGCGCACGACCTCGCGCAGCGTCACCCGGCCGTCCAAGTCGACCCCGCGCCGCTGTACCTCCGCGACGAGCACGTCTGCACGTCGGCCGGGGTCACCGGGGCGCTCGACCTCGCCCTCGCGTTCGTCGAGGAGGACCACAACCCGGCCCTCGCCCGGACGCTGGCCCGGATGATGGTGACCTACCTCCAGCGGCCCGGCAACCAGGCCCAGATCAGCATGTTCGTCGAGGCACCGGCTCCGGAGCACCGGACCGTACGACGGACCGTCGAGCACATCATCGGGCACCTCGACGGCGACCTCAGCGCCACCGCGCTCGCCTCGTACGCGGGAGTCAGCGGGCGTCATCTGGCCCGGCTGTTCCTCGACCACCTCGGACAGACACCGGCCCAGTTCGTACGGACCGCCCGAGCCGAGTCGGCCTCACAACTCCTCATCTCCACAGCGCTGCCGCTGGCATCGATCGCGAGGCGCTGCGGGTTCAGCTCCGCCGAGACAATGAGGCAGGTATTCCTGGACCACTACGGAACCACACCCAGCCAGCACCGCACAGTCCACAGCGCTCCCCGGGTTGTACCCGCCGCGGGGCGGCCGTGATCAATCTCAGCGCTACTTCCTGTACCTCAGCTACGACCGACGCCAATTGCATCTATGCGAACTCGCGACGATATGCGCATCGTCGCCGTCCAGGGCATCGGGCCCGTGCCCCGGGCGGGAACTACCTGTAGTCGTCCTCTTTCAGCCGAACAACCCGGGCCTGCTCAACGTCATCGGCTGCGTTGTCGGCGCTGGAGCCGACCGCGCTCATGGACTGGGTGACGCCGGCTTCACGGCAGGCATCGGCGAAAGCACGGCTGCTGCCCAAAAGACCTGTGTGGCTGCTTGCGACGGAGTCAGCGGCTGTTGTGGCCGCGCAGTGCGTCCTGGAGCCACCGGCTCCAGGACAGGGCCGCCGCCGCGTGGTCGTCGGTGCGGGGCGCCAGGCGGACACGCGGCCCCACGATCTGGATCGCGGCGATCACCTCACCGCGGAAGTCGCGGACCGGTGCGGCGATCGAGTAGAGGCCAGGTTCGGCCCCCTCGTCGATGACGGAGTAGCCGCGCTCGCGGGTCCCCGCGAGGCGGTGGAGAAAGTCGTCGATGCTGGTGGGGGTGTTGGGTCCGTGGCTTACGAAATCGGTGCGGGCGAGGACCGAGGCGACCTCATCGTCCTCGGCGTCGCACAGCAGGGCCTGGCCGCAGTCGCTGCAGTACGCCGGGTAGGGCCGCCCGACCCAGGAGCCGATCTGGCTGCTGCCCGGCGGCACCCGTTCCGCAATGGTGACGGTGGCGTCGCCGACGAGTATGCCGAGGTAGCAGCTCTCGCCCGTGTCTGCGGCCAGCCCTTCCAGCGCCGTCTGCCCGTCCGTGCGCAGCCGGTGGGCCGTGAGCGGCACTGTCACGTTGTTGGGTACGTGGTGGTCTGAGGGTGTGTCGGGGTGGGGCGACCCGGGTTCCGGGCCTGTGTTCAGGCCGTGGTGGGTCG
>NZ_JBHVWS010000130.1:0-3508 GCF_042882185.1 Streptomyces sp. NPDC058239 | reverse complement strand
GCCGGCGAGGGCCAGGGTGCATTCGCCGTTGCGCAGTGCGTTGGCGGCCAGGTGCACGGCGACGAGGGAGGAGGAGCAGGCGGTGTCGATGGTGATCGCAGGGCCTTCGAGGCCGAAGGCATAGGCGACCCGACCGGACGCCACACTTCCCGCACTGCCGTTGATCACATATCCCTCGACCTCAGGGGGTACGTCGGTCAGGCGCGCACCATAGTCGTGGTACATCACACCGGCGAACACCCCGGTTCGGCTGCCGCCCAGAGACCTGGGGTCGATGCCCGCGCGTTCGAAGGCTTCCCATGAGGATTCCAGCAGGAGCCGCTGCTGTGGATCCATCGCCAGAGCTTCCCGCGGCGAGATGCCGAAAAGGTCCGCGTCGAAGTCCGCGGCGTCCGGCAGGAACGCCCCCTCGGTGGTGCTCACCGTAGTCGGCTCGGGACCGGTGGGGCCGTACCTGACGTCCGGGAACCACCCGCGGTCGGAAGGCATGGCCGAAACTGCGTCGCCCGCGGTGGAGAGCAGACGCCACAATGCTTCCGGTGAACTGCTGCCACCGGGGAAGCGGCAGCTCATCGCGACAATGACCACGGGATCATCGGTCTTGGAGGCGACCGGGGAAACCGTGGCGGGCACCTGTGCCCGCCCGTACAAGGCCTCCTCCAGATGTTTGGACAAGGCCGCTGGATTGGGGTGGTCGAACACAATCGTGGCGGGCAGTCGCAGCCCGGTCACAACGTTGAGCTGATTGCGCAGGTCGACTGCTGCGAGTGAGTCGAACCCGAGTTCACGGAATGCTCGATTCGGCTGTACCCGGTCGGGCGAGTCATGCCCGAGCACCGCTGCCGCTCTGGTCCGTACGAGGTCGAGCAGGACTTCGGCCCGCCGTTCCGCCGGGACATCGGCCATCGGCCGGGCATCGTTCCCCGGTGTGAGCACCGTTCGGCGGACAGGGCCCCGCACCAGGTCCCGCAGCATGGGCGGAACCGGCCCGCCCATGGCGGACAGAGCTGTGGAATCCACCCGCATCGGCACCAGGACCGACTCGCCGCTTCCTCGCCAGGCCGTGTCGAACGAGGCCAGAGCGGCTTCGGTAGGCATGGGAGCAATCCCCAGTGCCGACAGTCTGCGCACATCCGTGTCGGTCAACGTACCAGTCAGTGCGCTGCGGTCGGCCCACAGTCCCCAGGCAATCGAGACGGCTGCCGCGCCCTGACCACGCCGATGCTGGGCGAGCGCGTCGAGGAACGCGTTCGCGGCCGCGTATGCCGCCTGACCGGCCGAACCGAGTACACCGGCGGCCGAGGAGAACAGGACGAAGCGACGCACCTGATGCTGCCGCGTCAGCTCGTGCAGGTGCACGGCCGCATCGATCTTCGGGCGTAGTACCTGGGTCACCTGGTCCCGGGTGAGCGACGTCAGCACACCGTCCGCCAGCATTCCGGCGGCATGGATGACTGCGGTCACCGGATACGTCTCGTGCAACTCGTCAAAGATGCTCGCCATCTTCGCCCGGTCGGTGACATCGCACGAGACGATCTCCGCGTGGGCACCGCTGCCCCTCAGATCGGCGAGCAGGGAGGCCGCACCGTCCGCTTCCGGGCCCTTTCTGCTGAGCAGCAGCAGACGCCGTACACCGTGAGCGGCGACCAGGTGTCGCGCGATGTGCCCGCCGAGTGTTCCGGTACCGCCGGTGACCAGCACGGTGCCATCGACATCGTCAGCGGCTGCAGCTGATTCGGCGGAGGTCAGCCGAATCAGCCTGGGAAACAGAGGAACGCCCTGGCGGATCGCGATCTGCGGCTCCCCGCTCGCCACAGTGATCGGCAGCATCTGGTCGGATTCCCGGCTGCCGTCGACGTCAGCGAGCACGAAACGATCCGGATGCTCCGTCTGCGCGGATCGCACCATGCCCCAGACCGTGGCGGACCGGGTGCTGATGGGATCGTCATGCGAGACCTGTGCGGCTCTGCTCGTCACGAACACCAGATGTGTTTCGTCGAACACCGGCTCAGCAAGCCACGTCTGCAGCAACTGCAAAGTCTGTGACGCCGCGGCATGTGCTGCGGCCGCCGACGGTTCCTCCTCAGCCGGGTACTCACGGTCCAGCCGGGCGAACACCAGCGAGGGAGGCTCGGTACCCTCGGCATCGATATCGGTGGCCAGAGCGACAAGATCGGCCGCTGTTTGGACATCGACGTGCTCGATGATGTCCGCGGGTACAACGGAGGCTGTCGTGAACTCGGTCCAGTCCACCCGCAGCGGGGCACCGTCACCGCCGCTGAGGCGGGTGATTTCGGCGAGATCCACCTGGCGCAGCAGGAGTGCCCCGGCCTCCGCGATGAGCAGCCCTGACGCGTCGAGAAGCGACAGCTGTGCCTCGGTCGGGCTCACCATGCGCAGCCGCACGCGGGCTGCGGTGGCCCCGGCGGAGTAGACAGCGAAGTTCTGCCACTCCCAGGGCAGTACGGACGTCGACCCATTGCGGGGAGGAACAGCGAACAGCACCGTCTGAGCGGCCGCGTCGAGCAGGCCCGGGTGCAGTACGAATCGCTCGGCCAGAGCGCACTGATCATCCGGTAGAGCGATCTCCGCGAATACCTCGCCGTCGCCCTGCCACAGAGCACGCACCCCCTGGAAGGCAGGGCCGTAGGCGTATCCCCGCCTGGCCAGGTCCCGGTACCCGGCCTCGACAGGCACGGGTGGGACGTCCGGTGGCAGCCACGCTTGCGGGACCGGCGCGGCTGCCGGCGCCGATCGCGCCAAGGTACCGCTGGCGTGCAGCGTCCACGGGTCGCCCTGCAGCGCGTCCTCGGCGCGTGCGTAAACGTTCAGCGCATGACGTCCGGCGTCGAGCGAGGACACCCGTACCCGCAGCAGCGTCCCTGCGTGTTCGCGCACCACGAGCGGCGTGCTGAGGGTCAGTTCCTCCACGAGATCGCAGCCGACTTCGTCCCCTGCCCGTACCGCCATCTCCAGGAAGGCTGTTCCCGGCAGCAACAGCACCCCGGCGACAGTGTGATCTGCCAGCCAGGACTGCCGATCCAGTGAGATCCGACCCGTGAACAGCGTCTCCAGGCCGTCGGGGTGGTCGACACGCGCGGTCAGCAGCGGATGATCCAGTGCCGTCTGCCCGGCCGCCGCCAGGTCGGCAGCGCTCATGTCCTGGTCCTCCAGCCAGTACCGGGTGCGCTGGAAGGGGTACGTGGGCAGGGGCGTCCGGCGTGCGTCCGGGTAGAGAGCGGTCCAGTCGACGGGCAGTCCGCACACCCAGGCCTGAGCCGCGGACGCGAGGATCCGGCCGAGCGAACCGCTGTTGCGCCGCAGAGTACCGATCACGGTGATGGTGTCCGAGGACTCCGTCAACGGAGCGGCGAGTACGGGATGGGCACTGGGCTCGATGAACCTGGTGTGCTGGTCGGTGAGGAGTTTGTTGATGGTGGTGTGGAATTGGACGGGTTGGCGGAGGTTGCGGTACCAGTAGTCGGGGGTGAGTTCGGTTCCGTCGATG
>NZ_JBHVWS010000129.1:0-3940 GCF_042882185.1 Streptomyces sp. NPDC058239 | reverse complement strand
GGCGGCATCCGACGGTGGCGCTGTCGACACGGCCGTACTGCGCGGATTCGTAGGGGACCGGTTGCCTGAGTACATGGTGCCCTCGGCGTTCGTCACGCTCGACGCCCTGCCGTTGACGCCGAACGGCAAGCTGGACCGGCGCGCCCTGCCGGCCCCCGAGTACACATCGAACGCGTCCGGACGGGCTCCCCGCACACCGCGGGAGGAGATTCTGTGCGGGCTGTTCGCCGAGGTCCTCGGCGTGGATTCGGTGTCGATCGACGACAGCTTCTTCGACCTGGGTGGGCATTCGCTGCTGGCGACCCGCCTGGTGAGCCGGATCCGTTCCGTACTCGGGATCGAGGTGAGCATCCGGTCGCTGTTCGAGGAGCCGACCGTTGTCGGCCTGATCGACCGGCTCGACGAGGGTGGTCGGGTCCGGGAGCCGTTGGGTGAGCGCGTCCGGCCGGAGGTCCTCCCGGTCTCGTTCGCGCAGCGCCGGCTGTGGTTCCTGGGCCAGCTGGAAGGCGTCTCCGCGACGTACAACATCCCGCTTGCCCTGCGCCTGAGCGGGGTCCTGGACGTGGAGGCGCTGCAGGCGGCGCTGGCGGATGTGGCCGGCCGGCACGAGAGCCTGCGGACCGTGTTCCCGCAGGATGCCGACGGCCAGCCGAGCCAGCTTGTCCTGGAGCCTGGCGCGGGTGCTCCCGAGGTCAGTGTCGAGTCGGTGTCCTCGGATGAGGTGGCTGCGAGGGTGGCCGGCATTGCGGGTACCGGTTTCGATCTGGAGCGTGATCTGCCGTGGCGGGTGACGCTGCTCGACGTGGACTCGGTCGATGAGTGGGTTCTGGTGATGGTGGTCCATCACATTGCGGCTGATGGCTGGTCGATGGCGCCTCTGGCGAAGGATCTGTCGGAGGCGTACGCGGCCCGGTGTCAGGGTGCGGCTCCGGTGTGGGACGCGCTTCGGGTGCAGTACGCGGACTACACGTTGTGGCAGCGCGAGGTCCTGGGTGACGAGGATGACCCGGAGAGTGTGATCGCCGGCCAGGTGGCTTTCTGGCAGGAGGTCCTGTCGGGTGTTCCTGAGCAGCTGGAGTTGCCGGTGGACTTCCCGCGTCCGGCGGTCGCCTCCCGGGAGGGAGCTTCCGTGGACGTGTGTGTTCCGGCGGACGTGCATGCCCGTCTGGTGGAGCTGTCCCGTTCGTGTGGTGCGAGTGTGTTCATGACGGTGCAGGCCGCGCTGGCGGTGTTGCTGTCGAAGATGGGAGCCGGCGACGACATCCCGATCGGGACCCCGATCGCGGGACGCACCGACGACGCCCTCGACGAGCTCGTCGGATGCTTCCTGAACACGCTGGTCCTGCGGACCGACGTGGCCGGTGATCCGACGTTCCGCGAGATTGTCGAACGGGTCCGGGAGGCCGATCTGGCTGCCTTCGCGCACCAGGACGTACCGTTCGAGCGGCTGGTGGAGGTCCTCAACCCGGCCCGTTCCATGGCCCGCCATCCCCTCTTCCAGGTCATGCTCACCTTCCATAACAACGCCCAGCCCGACCTCGACCTGCCCGGCATCCAGGCCACACCGGAACCCCTGCACACTGCGGCGGCGAAGTTCGACCTGTCCGTCAGCCTGGGGGAGGTCCACGACGCGGACGGCACCCCCGCCGGGCTGCTGGGACAGCTGGAATACCGGACCGACCTGTTGACGGCGGAGACCGTCCGGAGCCTCGCGGACCGCCTGGTGCGCGTACTCGGGACGGCCGTCGCCGAGCCCGATCGCACCATCCGTGAGATCGACGTGCTCGGTGCGGATGAGCGCGAACAGATCCTGACCGCGTGGAACGACACTGTCCACGAGGTTCCGAACGCGACGGTGCCCGAGCTCTTCCAGGCACAGGTGGCACGCATCCCTGACGCTGCTGCCGTGATCGGCGGCGGCATCGAGCTCACCTACGCCCAGCTCGATGCGCGAGTGGATCGACTCGCGGAGAAGCTGATCGGGCTAGGGGTGGACCGGGAGCGTCTGGTCGGCCTGTGCCTTCCGCGTGGCGTGGACATGGTTGTGGCGCTCCTCGCAGTGTGGCGTGTGGGCGGTGCGTACGTACCGCTGGACCCGGAGTACCCGGCGGAGCGCCTCGGCTACATGGTGGCCGACAGCGGCGCGGTGGCGGTGCTGGGAACACCCGACACCGTGAAGGACGTGCCGCTGGATTCGGTGCACGTTCTGCTGCTCGACGAATTCGACGGCGGCGATGCACGCGGGCCCGGCGTGCCCCGTGTCGCCGCTGACCCGGACCAGCTTGCCTACGTGATTTACACGTCGGGTTCGACCGGGCGCCCGAAGGGTGTCGCCATTCCCCACCGAGGCGTGGCCAACCTGGCAGAAGTGATGCGGCCGGTACTCGGCGTCCACGAAGGCGCAGTGGCCTTGCAGTTCGCCTCCTTCAGCTTCGACGCGTCCGTGCTGGACGTAGCCGTCACCCTCGCGGCCGGCGCGACCCTCGCGATCGCGTCGACCGCGGAGCGGTCGGAGCCGGAGGCACTGGCCGAGATGATCAAGCAGTCCGGCGTGAACGTGGCCAGCGTCGTTCCTTCACTGCTCGGTGTACTCGACCCTCGGGCCGTGTCCGGTGTGGGGAACTGGGTCCTTGGCGCCGAACTGCTGACGGCGGACCTGGCGAGCCGGTGGACGGCCGGCGCACGCATGTGGAACACCTACGGTCCGACCGAGGCTACTGTCATCACCACGGCCGTCGAGCTGGACAGGGACATCAGGCCCGAGGACCAGCCGCCGCCGATCGGACGGCCGCTCGGGAATGCCCGGGTGTATGTGTTGGATGCGGGTTTGTCGCCGGTTCCGGTGGGTGTTGCGGGTGAGTTGTATATCGCGGGTGCGCAGTTGGCTCGGGGTTATGTGGGTCGTGCGGGTCTGACGGCTGAGCGGTTTGTCGCGGATCCGTTCGGGGTGGTGGCTGGTTCGCGGATGTATCGGACCGGGGATGTGGTGCGCTGGACCGCGGGCGGGGTGCTGGAGTTCGTGGGCCGGGCGGACGCGCAGGTGAAGATACGCGGTTTCCGTATCGAGCCCGGCGAGATCGAAGCCGTTCTGGCCGGCCACGAGCAGGTGAGCCAGGTTGCCGTCGTCGTACGGGAAGACCGCCCTGGCAACAGGCGCCTGGTGGCGTACGTCGTGCCGGAGGCAGGCGCGGACACCGCCGATGCGGATACGGCTGGGCTGCGTGAGTTCGTGGCGGGGCGGTTGCCGGATTACATGGTGCCGTCGGCTTTTGTCACGCTCGACGCTCTGCCGTTGACGCCGAACGGAAAGTTGGACCGGTATGCGCTGCCGGTGCCGGAATACATGGCGGGCGCTTTTGGGCGGGCTCCCCGAACACCGCATGAGGAGGTGTTGTGCGGGTTGTTTGCCGGGGTTTTGGGTGTGGAGTCGGTGTCGGTTGATGACGGGTTCTTTGAGCTGGGTGGTGACAGTATTTTGTCGATTCAGCTGGTGGCGCGTGCGCGGGGTGTCGGGTTGGTTTTTTCGCCGCGTGATGTGTTTGAGCGTAGGACGGTGGCGGGTCTTGCGTCGGTGGTGGGTGTGTCGGCGGGTTCGGTGGTGGTTGAGGCTGAGGGTGCTGGTGTGGGTGTGGTGCCGTTGACGCCGGTGATGCATCAGGTGCGGGAGCGGGGTGGTCCGTTGGGTGGGTTCTCGCAGTCGATGTTGGTGGGTGCGCCGGTGGGGTTGTCGGTGGAGGGGCTGGTCGCGGTGGTGCGGTCGGTTCTCGATCGGCATGACGGTTTGCGGCTGCGGGTTGTTGACGGTGTTGAGGGTGTGGGGGGTTCTGGTTGGGGTTTGGGTTGGGGTTTGGAGGTGTTGCCGTCGGGGGTGGTGGATGTGGCGGGGTGTGTGTGTCGTGTGGATGTGTCGGGTGTTTCGGGTGTTGGGTTGGAGGAGGTG
>NZ_JBHVWS010000128.1:0-4421 GCF_042882185.1 Streptomyces sp. NPDC058239 | reverse complement strand
ACCACAGGAAAACTCGCACTCCTCACCGAACCCCAGCCCTGGCCCCAACACGACCACCCCCGCCGCGCCGGTGTGTCGTCCTTCGGTGTCAGCGGCACCAACGCCCACATCATCCTGGAGCAGCCTCCTCTCGAGGAGGTGCCGGACCATTCCGCGGTAGGCCTGCCGGTGGTTCCGTGGGTGATCTCAGCGCGGGACAGGGCCGCACTACGCGCCACAGCGGCCCAGCTCGCTGAGAGTCTGACGCATGGCACGTCGCTGGTCGACACCGGCTACACACTCGCGACCACCCGCGCGTCGTTCGACGAGCGCGCCGTGGTGTGGGCGGGTGACTTGGAGGAGCAGCGGCAGGCGCTGGTCGCCCTGTCCCAGGGAGCGGCGCACCCGGCGGTCGTCGCGGGGACCAAGTCCGGCAGAAGGCTCGCCATCCTCTTCTCCGGGCAGGGAAGTCAACGGCTGGGCATGGGCCGAGAGCTCTACGACACCTACCCCGTCTATGCCGATGCGTTCGATACCGTCTGCGCGGAGCTGGACCCTCGTCTTCCCCTGCCACTGCGCAGTGTCATTTTCGGCGACGATGCAGAAGTACTGAATCAGACTCGGTTCACCCAGCCCGCTCTTTTCGCCGTTCATGTCGCGCTCTACCGACTGTGGGAACACTGGGGCGTGAAACCCGAAGCGGTGGCGGGCCATTCCATCGGTGAGATCGCCGCCGCGTACATCGCCGGTGTGCTTGATCTCGCGGACGCCGCGACTCTCGTCATTGCCCGCAGTCGTCTGATGCAGTCCTTGCCCGCCGGTGGAGCCATGGTCTCCATCGACATAGCGGAAAATGATGTCCTTCCGCACCTGTGTGAATACGCGGACTCCGTGGGGATCGCCGCAGTCAACAGCTCGCGGTCCCTGGTTCTGTCCGGTGACCGCACAGCCCTCACCCACATCACGGGCGGTCTTCGGGGCCATCGCATCACGTGGCTGCGTGTCTCTCACGCCTTCCATTCACCGTTGATGGAACCGATCCTCGACGAGTTCCGCCGGACCGTCACGGGCCTGACGTTCTCCGCGCCGGCCATTCCGCTGGTCTCCACCGTCACCGGGCGGCCCCTCGACCACGTTGACGCCGAGCACTGGATCCGGCACGCCCGCCACACCGTCCGATTCGCCGATGCCCTCACGCATGCCGCAGCTGACGCCTACCTCGAAATCGGCCCCGGAGCCACGCTCACCCCCCACATCACCGGGACCGCGATATCTTCACTCAATTCCAAGAAGACCGAAACACAGGCCATCACTTCGGCTCTGGCCCGGCTGACGGTCACCGGCATCGACATCGACTGGGCCACTTATTTCGCAGGTACCGGCGCCCTCCGCGTCCCGCTGCCCACGTATCCCTTCCAGCACCAGCGCTACTGGCTCGACAATCTGCCGTCCGAAGTCGTCGATCTGAGCGCAGCAGGACTGGACAGCGCCGATCATCCGATCCTCAGAGCGTCCGTGACCATCCCGTCGTCCGGCCGAACGCTGCTGACAGGTCGCATCGATCTTCCCTCACTGCCGTGGCTTGCCGACCACACCGTCGCAGACAGCATCGTGTTCCCCGGCACCGCCTTCCTGGACCTGGTACTGCATGCCGGTCGGTACACCGGCTACTCCGAGCTGGTCGAGTTGACCATGGACGTGCCACTGGTACTCATCGGTGCGGAAGCCGTGCAGGTACGGGTGGATGTCGACGAGTCCGTGAACGGCCGTCGCACCGTCGGCGTGTACTCGCGCCCTGAGAACGCCGACCGCAGCGGACTCTGGACCAGACATTGCTCCGGCGCGCTGGCGGCAGCATCCGGGCTTCCCCTGGACACAGCCGTGCACTGGCCGCTCGCTGACGCCGTGCCAGTCGACATCGGCGACTTCTACGACCGCATGGCCGAGTCCGGTGTCGGCTACGGCCCCGCATTCCGCGGAATGCAGTCCGTGTGGCGGCACGGCGATGAAATCTACGCCGAGATCCATTCGGACGGGGACAGCGGTGGCTTCGCCGTGCACCCGGCGCTGTTCGACGCCGCGCTGCATGCCATGACCGTCGACGCGGACCGCGCACATGTCAGCCTGCCGTTCTCCTGGTCCGGAGTGACACTGCACAACCGCGCAGGCAACCACTTGATCGCACGCTTGGTCCATCGCGGCCCCAGCGAAGTCTCCCTGGACCTCGCCGACCCGTCCGGGACTCTCATCGCTTCTGTCTCGTCACTGGTAGGGCGGCCCATTCCCGACGCGGTGCTTCGGCCTCGGCGCGTCCCGGCCATGCGCATCGATTGGCAACCTGTTGTGCTGCCCAGGGTGGACGCCATGCCTACCGGTGTCGACGTCCTGCGGATCACTGCGCAGCGTTCCCCGTCAAGGGACATCGTGGAGTCCGCCCGCATGACGGCCGAGACGGCTCTGGGCTCTGTGCAGACATGGCTCACTCAGCGCAACAGTCCGGGGGCGCGCCTGGTCGTGGTGACCGACGGCGTCACCTCACGCGATCCTGAGCGTCTTCTGCCGGCCGCCGCGGTGTGGGGGCTGGTGCGGTCGGCTCAGGTCGAGCATCCAGGCCGGCTTGTGCTGGTCGACGGCGACGGTCCGCTGGACGCGGCAGTCACTTGCGGTGAAGAACAGGTCCTGCTGCATTCCGGTGAGGCGCTCGTGCCGCGCCTGGTTCGTGACACATCGACCGCCGGGATCTCCACGTGGCATCCGGGTACCGTCATGGTCACGGGAGCGAGCGGGGCACTCGGCAGCCGGATCTGCCGGCACCTGGTCGTGACACACGGGGTCCGGCGACTGCTTCTGGTCAGTCGCCGCGGCGACAGTGCGCCCGGTGCGTCCGAGCTGGCCGGGCAGCTGCGCGGACTCGGAGCCGAGGTGGAGTTCGCGGCGTGTGATGTCACGGACCGCCGTGCTCTGGAAGAGGTGCTGGCCGCGGTTCCTGCGGACTGGCCTCTGTCAGCGGTTGTGCACTGTGCCGGTGTGGTCGACGACGCCACCTTTGAGAAGCAGTCCGGTGAACGGCTGGGGAGCGTCTTCGGGCCGAAGGCTCAGGGCGCTTGGAATCTGCACGAGCTGACCCGTGAGTTGGACCTGTCCGCATTCGTTCTCTTCTCGTCGGCTGCCGGAATCCTCGGTTCGGCGGGACAGGCGAACTACGCTGCGGCCAACGCCTTCCTCGACGCACTCGCCGAGTCCAGGCGGGGGCAAGGGCTGCCCGCGGTATCCCTGGCATGGGGACTCTGGGACGTAGCGGACGGCATGGCCGGAGAACTTGGCCAGATCGACCGCAAGCGCCTTTCCCGCAGTGGTGTCCTGGCCATCGGGGAAGAGCAAGGGCTGGCGATGTTCGACGCCGCGCTGGGGTCCGAACACGCAACGGTCGTCCCTTTGCTGCTCGACCCCGTCGCACTGCGCTCCGCCCCGGCATCCATGCCCTGCGTACTTCGTGAACCTGCCACGTCCCCGGAAGCACAACAGTCGCAGCCGGCTGCCAAACCGTTGAACGAACGCGTCAGTGGTCTCTCGATTGAGGCTCGCCGGCGGCTGCTTGTCGACACAGTGCGTACCGAAGTCGCCGCAACCCTCGGCCACACCTCGGACACCAGGGTCGACGACCGTCGCAGCTTCTCCGATCTCGGTTTCGACTCGCTCACCGCGGTCGAGCTGCGTAACCGACTCACCGCACTGACCGGGCTGGAGCTGCCGGCGAGCGTCGTGTTCGATCACCCGTCCACGGGTGCGCTGGCCGATTACCTGGACGATGAGCTACCCGGTGCCGCCGACGCCTTGTCCGACGAGCTGGACCGCCTCGAAGGATTGCTCTGTGCAGCAGGCGAAGACACCGACCATGCACATATCGCAGGACGCCTTGAGTACCTGCTCGCCGAATGGAATCGGCTCAGCCCCACGCATGGGGACGGCCCCGGTGCAGACGCCGCGGAGGCCACCACGCCGGAGGAGCTGATGGACTTCATCGATCGCAACCTCTGACGCAACCCTCTTACGTTCGCCCGAGACAACAGGTGGTGGTGCGCAATGGAGCAGGAAGAGAAGCTCTTCAGCTATCTCAAGCGGGTCACCTCCGATCTGCAGCGGACGCGGGAGCGGCTGTCCGAAGTGGAGGATCGCCAACGCGAGCCGATCGCAGTGGTAGCCATGGCATGTCGTTTTCCGGGCGGTGCGAACAGTCCGGATGCGCTGTGGAATCTCCTTGCGTCAGGAGAAGACGCGGTGACCGGCTTTCCGCAGGATCGCGGGTGGCCGCTGGCCGACCTTTTGTCCGGCGATCCAGGCCGTTCTGGTGGTTCGTCCGCACGCGAGGGCGGGTTCCTCCATGACGCCGCCGACTTCGACGCCGCACTCTTCGGAATCTCCCCCCGCGAAGCACTCGCCAT
>NZ_JBHVWS010000127.1:0-4755 GCF_042882185.1 Streptomyces sp. NPDC058239 | reverse complement strand
ACCCAACACCATTCACCTGGACCAAGACGGCCGAGGAGATCCTCGACTCCCTCGCGCGTTTCTGCCAACGGATCTCCGGCGCAGGACACTAGCGGGAGCTGACCAGGTAGAATGTACCGTCGTCCCGTGGGTGGGTCGGCTGGTACGACACCGAGCGCCTGCATCCGCAGGTTCTCCAGGGCGTCGGCGTCGTGGGCGTCGGCCCGGATGATGCGACCGGTGCCCAGGTGCAGCGAGACCCGCAGCCGGCGGCCTGTCCGGTTGGGCACCTCCAGGGGGAATCCGGAGAACTGAAGGGTGGCTGCGGCTCGGGAAGCAGAGTAGCCCGTGGGTTCCGGGCTGCTGGTTCGCTTCGGCAGGTCACTGTGGCTCCGCGCTTGATCCGTGCCAGTTCCTGCTGCGGAGTGCTTGGCCATGGCTTGGAGCTCCGGCGCGTCTCAGAGGGCGATAAGAGCCAACTCGCCCTGGTTTACGCGATCGCCCTGGAGGATCACATCGGGACTTACCAGGCAGAACTCCCTCCAGCGAGGCGGGGAGTTAGCGGTCGAAGCCCGTCGGCGAGGCCGCCCGCGCGAATTCCGCAGGGGGCAGCCCGCCACCAGGAGGAACAGATCGGTACCAAGTTTGAGGAACCTGCTCTTATCGCCCTCTCAGTCCCTGCACGGCGTAAAGGAGCTGAGGAGTGAAACCTGGCCGTGCTTTCATAGGCGCCATGGTGTCTGCTGAGCGTCTACTTGCCTTCGCGGCTATGTCATTCCTGTTGATCGTGATCCCCGGGCCCAGTGTGTTGTTCGTGATCGGGCGGGCGCTGGCTCAGGGGCGTCGGGCTGCGCTGACCACTGTCGTCGGGAACACGTTGGGCGCCTATGTGCTCATCGTGGCCGTGGCTCTCGGGGTCGGGTCGATCGTGGAACGCTCCGTCCTCGTCTTCACGGTGCTGAAACTGGCCGGGGCCGGCTACTTGGTGTATCTGGGTGTCAAGGCGTGGCGGCAACGCCGCTCGTTGCAGGCCACGTTCACTGTCGACAAGGCCGCGCAGGGCGGACTGCGCACGTTGTGGGAGGGGTTCGCGGTCGGTGTGGCCAACCCCAAGACCATTGTGTTCTTCGCCGCCGTGCTGCCGCAGTTCGTCGACCGCGCTCAAGGACACGTCGTGGTTCAGATGCTGTTGCTCGGGCTGGTCTTCAACATCATCGCGGTGGCCTGCGACAGCCTGTGGGGACTGGCCGCGGCGACCGGACGGGACTGGTTCGCCAGCTCACCCCAGCGGCTCTCTCTGGTCGGAGGAATCGGCGGCCTCGCGATGATCGGCCTCGGTGTCACTGTCGCCGCGACAGGACGCAAGGACTGATCATCCTGTTTCAGGCTGACGTGCCGGGTCAGCTGGCGGCGGCTCGTTCGGCCTGGCTTTGGTATGGGCGAGGTGGTAGGAGTCTCTGCCGGTCTCGATGATGCTCCCACCACAAGATGAGGGCCGAGGCCGCCCCTGACCACCGAACGGGGCCACGCGCCGTCGTCAAAGCCAACTGGTCATACTTGAGTTGGATCCTTGATGAAGCGGTGAGGATGTGCGGCCTTGACGTAATTCATCGCTGTATCGGGGGCCATCCCGAAGACCCGCATGAGGTGGACAGGGTCGGCGGTCTCGTGCGCTTCGTCGAAGATCCGGTCGATCCGGAGCTTCTGCGACTGGAGCTCGATGTTCCTGAAGATCGGCAGGAGACACCACATTGGGCAACCGGTGGCCCGCCGGGATCGAGGCGTAATGACACCCCGGCGGATGGGTCCGTGACCCGCGAGCGTAACAGCGTTCAATCGCGTAGATATACACGGTTCATGCCGAGCCGAGCAGGCTCGCCCCGCTCGCTACGTCAGTGGCGCGGTCCGGTGTGACGAGCCGTGCCATCGTCGCATCGACCTCCAGGCCAAGCCACTGTGGCATGCTGGTGCCGAGCAGGTCCGCGTAGCCCTCGTAGTCGTCGCCGGCCCGGAAGATGGGCGACTCGCCGGTGTCGTAGCACCAGTCGCTGACAAGTTCGACCCACTCGCCGTCGTCGGAGGCGATCTGAATCAGTGAGCGGGCGACGGTCGGGTCGAGCATCACGCTGTCACCGACCTCAAAATTCCGCCAGGTGGCGGCCGTGGCGCGTAGGGCCTCTGCGGCGCCGTCGAACCACTCCACGTATCCGTAGTCCAAGGACTCGTGGACCGGGCGAATCGAGTTGTCCACCCGTGCCACCGACAGCCGGTACTCGGGGCCGTAGCCATGACCGTCGAGATAAGCGGATGGGGCGAATATCTCCGGGCTCATCAGCGCGTCGAACAGTGTGCGCCATTGCAGGCTTCGCGCCCGTAGCTCCCAAAATCCAATCAGCGAGGGTGGGAGCGGGGTGCCGAGGCGCAGCTGCAACCTGGTCAGCAGCGTCGTAAAGTCCGCCGACGGCGCGTTGGGCTCCATGCTTGCCTGTCGTGCCGGTTCGACCAGCGCCAGGAGCGCTCCGAACCGCGGCGGTTCGTGGAAATGCATATCCACAGTCTCAAAGGCTTCATCGAAAGCCCGTTCCAGGCCCGAGGCGTCCACGGCTCGAAGCCATCGACAGACCCGGTCGGTCACCTCACCGAACGTCGGCTCCGGTGCACGCCGGCCATGATCTCGCGTCAGAGCCTCGAAACTAACGTCGGCCACCCGTGCACCCTATGGCAAGTCGGCTCCGGAAATCCTTCGGGGGCTGATATCGGAGCCGGTGCTGTGGGTGGCTTCTCCCAAGATGTCGGGGAGGGTGAGGTAGAGGGCGAAGCCGCAGGTGCTGGCGGATCCTCCGCGGCTCAGCCGCATCAGCTTGTTGCTTTCGCCGTTGGCCAGTTCGCCGCCGACATGAGCGAACTGGCCGCGGCAGCGGACGTCCAGGCCGGCGAGCTGCCGCCAGGCGGCTCAGGCCGCGCGGGCAGCTTCTGAGCAGGGGAGTGGCGGACGTTGTTGCCGCTGGAGGCGTCCAGGGGCGCGCTGCCGGTATAGCTGGCGAAGTGGTGCTCGGTGGGGAAGCGGGCAATGTCTCCGATATGGCCGATGACCTTGGCGGCCAGCACGGTTCCCAAGCCAGGCAAGGTGGTCAACGTGGTGCGGGTGGCGGCCACGGCCTCACGCATCTCGGCTTCGTTGTTGTTGACTTGCCGGTCCAGGCGGCGCAGGTCGGCCAGCAGGTCACGGGCTATGTCCCGGCGGCAGTTGTCGGTGGCCGTGCCTGGTCGGATGCCCTTCATCAAGGCGGCAGCCCTGTCGGCCGAGAGTCCGGTGGGTGCTCCGCCGGGCAGGAGATCGCGCAGGACGGCGTGGAGTCGGTTGAGGACGCGGGTGCGCTCGTGGACCAGGTCGTCTCGCCGCTCGGTCAGCAGCCGTAGGATCGTGGTCTGGTCTTTCTGGACCACGGGTCGCAGGTCATGGCGGAAGAGGGCGACCTGGGCGACGTGGAGGGCGTCCTTCGCGTCGGTCTTGCGGTCTCCGCCGGTGGCCAGCAGTCGGGCCCGGGCCGACAGAGTGGAGGGCACGTCGACCACGTTCTCGCCCGCCGCGGCCAACTGCTGGGCGAGCGAGCGGCCCAGGCCGCCGGCACCCTCGACCGCGAAGCGGCGCTCGGGCCACTGCTCGCACCAGCGCATCAGCTGGCGGAATGTTCCGGCGTTAACCACGAACCGGCGCTGGGCCACCTGGTGGCCTGCGGCGTCGACGGCGACGGCGGTGTGGGACGACTTGTGGGGATCGACACCGATCAGGATCACGGGCAGCCAGCCGTGCACTCGATGGGACAGCAACAAGAGTGCGGTGGGCACCCTGACTTGAAGTCACTGCGTCACCTTCATGCCTCTGTCGAGCCACACCGCGCGGGTGTCGGCCGGCGGCGGCACGCTATCAGTGAGCCAGCCCGAGGGCGGCAAGGAGCACTGCGGGCCCATGCCGACCGACACTCTGGACGCTACGGCTGCAGACCGAGCGTCTGGGACCGATTCAACAAGTCAGGAGCCTGGAGCCAACTCGTCAAAGCGTCCCCGTGACAGTCCTGTCCGTCCGGCCGGCGACAGCGTGCATCCCACGCTACCGACCGGAGGGAACCTCGTGAACACCAACGAGCAGCACAGGTCCGGGCACGTCGTGATCGGCGTCGATACACACAAGCATGTGCACGTCGCAGCCGTGATGGACACGATCGGCGAGCGTGAGCTCGGGCCCCACCGCGGGCGGCAACAACGTCGTCATCAGCGGCACCGGCCTGTCCACCGCCACGGCGGTGTCCTTCGGTGCCAACTCCGCGACGCCGACGGTGCTGTCGGACAGCCAGATCAGCGTCGTCGTGCCCGCGGGTGCGGCAGCCGGGCCGGTGGGCGTCAGTGTGACGACCGCCGGAGGCACCAACAACGGTCTGTCGTACACGTACATCGACGTCCCGACCATCACCGGAGTCACTCCGGCTTCCGGACCGACATCGGGCGGGACCGCCGTGACCATCACGGGCACCAACGTGACCTCGACGAGCCAGGTCACGTTCGCCTCGGTGGCGGCACCGTTCTCGGTGATCAACGCGACGACGGTGTCCGCCGTCACCCCGCCCGGCGCCGTCGGTGCGGTCGATGTCGGTCTCTCCAACCCTGCGGGCACGGCCACGGATGAACCGCCCCGGGTTCGGTAGAGATCTCAGATTGTGGTTGTGACCTGGGGTTTCGTGAGTTCCTTGTAGTAGTTGGCTTCGTGCTCGGCGGGTG
>NZ_JBHVWS010000126.1:0-4888 GCF_042882185.1 Streptomyces sp. NPDC058239 | reverse complement strand
CGTTGGAGATCAACGCGGTGGTGCAGGACGGTGAGGTGGGGCCGTGTCTGCAGGTGTCGTGGTCGTGGGCGTCGGGAGTGCTCGGCGAGCGGGATGTGGAGAAGTTGTCGGGTCTGTTCGTGGAGGCGTTGGAGGCGTTCACCCGCCACGCGGCCGGCCCTGACGCGGGTGGTTACACGCCTTCCGACCTGCCCCTGGTCTCCCTCAACCAGGCAGAGATCGGTGTGCTGGAGGCGAGGTGGAAGGGCATCGCCGATGTTCTTCCGCTGGCTCCGCTGCAGGAGGGTCTGCTGTTCCACGCCCTGTACGACGAGCAGGCGTTGGACGTGTATACGACGCAACTCTCGTCGCTGGTGGAGGGGCGTCTGAATGCTGCGGCGCTGAAGGCTGCTGCTTCCACCGTGGTCGACCGCCATGCGAATCTTCGGGCCGGGTTCGTGCATGAGGGTCTGCGGCAACCGGTCCAGGTCATCCCGCGGAAGGTCGAACTGCCCTGGCAGGAGGTCGACTTCACGGGACTGGACTCAGCCGAGCAGGAGGCTGCGGTCGAGAAGTGGCTGGGACGGGACCGGGCGCGGCGATTCGACCTGACCGCTCCGCCACTGCTGCGGTTCACGCTGATCCGGCTTGCGGACGAGCGGTTTCGGCTGGTGTTCACCTGCCACCACCTCCTGTTGGACGGCTGGTCCCTGCCGGTGCTCATGCGCGAGTTGTTCGCTGCCTACGCGCAGGGCGGCCATGACGGCGATCTGGTGCCCGTGACCCCGTATCGGGACTATCTGGCCTGGGTTGCGGGTCAGGACCGGGGTGCGGCCGAGGAAGCGTGGCGGCACTCGCTGGCGGGTGTCGAGGAAGCCACCCGGCTGGCTCCGGTGCGGGTGGGGCGGGTTCCGCTTGTTCCGGATCGGGTCACCGTGCGCCTGCCGGAGGAGCTGACGGGTGCGCTGACCGCTGCTGCCCGTCGCTGCGGGGTGACGCTGAACACAGTGGTCCAGCAGGCGTGGGCAGTGCTGCTGGGGCACATGACCGGTCAGGACGACGTGGTGTTCGGCGCGACCGTTTCCGGGCGGCCGCCGCAGATCCCCGGGATCGAGTCGATGGTCGGTCTGTTCATCAACACCGTTCCGGTGCGTGTGCGTCTGAAGCCGGGCGAGGCCCTGCGCGAGGCGCTGGTACGGCTCCAGGGTGAGCAGAGCGCCCTCCTGGCCCACCAGCACCTCAAGCTCACCGACATCCACAACCTCACCCCGGCCAACGAACTCTTCGACACCGTGATCGTGTTCGAGAACTACCCGGTCGAGGACGAGGCCTTCGAACAGGCGACGTCCACTCTCAGCCTCACCCACGCCCAAGCCCACGACGCCAGCCACTATCCGATGAACCTGAGGGTGCTGCCCGGGGACCGCATCGAGATCCGCATGGAATACGGCCCCGACCTGTTCGCCCGTACGGAGGTGGAGGGACTCGGCAGCCGACTCGTCCGCGTACTCCGAGCCATTGCCGAGACCCCTGAGATACCCATGGGCCGAGTCGAGATCCTCGACGAGCCCGAGCGTGAACGTGCGCTCTCCGCGCTGCACGGGCGCCACGAGGCGGAGGAGTTCCGGGACGTCGTCGACAGGATCAGGGCCGTTGCCCGACAGCAGCCCGACGCCGTGGCCGTCACGGACGATGAGGGAGACGTCACGTACGACGTGCTGATGTCCCGCGCGAGCGCTCTCTCGAAGCGCCTCGCGCAGCGTGGAACAGGAGCGGGGGCACTCGTCGGAATCCTCTCCGATCCCGGTGCACCGTTCGTGTGGTCGGTGCTGGGGGTGTTCGGCAGTCGAGCGGGATACATCCCCCTGGACCCGCAGGCTCCGACGGCGCGGAGCGCGACGTACCTCACCGACAGCGGCGCGAACTGCCTCCTGACGGAGAAGAAGCACCTCGAACGCGCACAGGCCATCGCCGCTGCGTCGGGAGACGCCGTCGAGGTGCTGGTCATGGAAGACGAGCAGGACGGCGCCGAGTGGTATCCGAACGGGTCCAGGGGCTACGACATCGCGTACTCCATCTTCACGTCCGGTTCCACCGGACGGCCGAAGGGAGCGATGGTTCACCGGGCCGGCATGGAGAACCATCTGCTGGCGAAGATCGAGGACCTGAAGCTCTCCTCAGCGGACCACGTCATGCAGAACGCGCCGCTGACCTTCAACGTCTCCGTCTGGCAGATGTTTGCCGCACTGATGCTCGGCGGAAGGATCCGAGTCGTCGACCGGACGGTGGCCGCCGACCCGCGCGAGCTCTTCCGGCGCGTGGCCGACGAAGGCGTGTCGGTCCTGGAGGTCGTACCCTCGCTCCTCCGGGCGGCCCTGGACATGTGGGACGCCGACGATGAGCAGATCGAACTGCCGCAGCTCCGCTGGCTGATGGTGACGGGCGAAGCCCTTCCGGGGAGCCTGTGCGAGCGCTGGTTCGCCCGGTATCCGGAGATCCCCCTCGTGAACGCCTACGGATCGACGGAATGCTCGGACGACGTCTCGCACGCCATCATCACGAGCGAGAACTACGAGGCCGAGAAGAAGATCACCATCGGCCGCCCCATTCGCAACATGCGGCTGTATGTGCTGAACGAGGCACTCCAGCCGGTTGCCATGGGAATGCCCGGAGACCTGTACGTCAGCGGTGTAGGCGTCGGGCAAGGCTATGTGGGCGACGCGAACCGCACCGCAGCCGCCTTCGTGGCCGACCCCCACTCCGGTGAGCCCGGCGCGCGGATGTACCGGATGGGCGACTACGTCAGGTGCCTCCCGGACGGCCGTCTCGAGTTCGTGGAACGGCGAGATCACCAGGTCAAGATCCGCGGGCAGCGACTCGAACTCGGCGAAATCGAAGCCTCGCTGGTGGCGCACGTTCTCGTGAGCCAAGCAGCCGTCGTGGTTCGGGAGGATGCCGCGGGGGACAAGCGGCTGGTGGCGTACGTGGTGCCCGGCGCCGGTGCGCCCACCGGTGTTCTCGACCCGGCCGCGCTGCGTGGGTTCGTGGCGGACCGGCTGCCGGACTACATGGTGCCGTCGGCGTTCGTCACGCTCGACTCGCTGCCGTTGACGCCGAACGGGAAACTGGACCGGCGTGCCCTGCCGGCTCCGGAGTACACGTCGAACGCATCCGGACGGGCTCCCCGGTCGCCGCGGGAAGAGATCCTTTGCGGTCTCTTCTCCGAGGTTCTGGGTGTGGAGTCGGTGTCGATCGACGACAGTTTCTTCGAGCTGGGTGGTCATTCGCTGTTGGCGACTCGTCTGGTGAGCCGGATCCGGTCGGTGCTGGGCGCTGAGGTGAGCATCCGGTCGCTGTTCGAGGCCCCGAGTGTCGCTGGCCTGGTGGGTCGGCTTGATGAGGGTGGTCGGGTTCGGGAGCGATTGGGTGTGCGGGTGCGGCCGGAGGTGCTTCCGGTGTCGTTCGCGCAGCGTCGTCTGTGGTTCCTGGGCCAGTTGGAGGGCGTGTCGGCGACATACAATATTCCGCTCGTGTTGCGGCTGACCGGAACGCTGGACGTGGAGGCGCTGCAGGCCGCGCTGGCGGATGTGGCCGGCCGGCACGAGAGCCTGCGGACGGTGTTCCCGCAGGTGGACGGCGAGCCGCTGCAGGCGATCCTGCAGGGAGCCGCGGGTGTCCCCGAGGTTGTCGTGGAATCGGTGACCGCTGAGGTCGTAGCCTCGGTGGTGGCCGACGTGACGGGTGCCGGTTTCGATCTGGAGCGGGATCTGCCGTGGCGGGTGCGGCTGTTGGAGGTGGCGGATGCTGCCGATGAGTGGGTTCTGGTGATGGTGGTCCATCACATTGCGGCTGATGGCTGGTCGATGGCGCCTCTGGCGAAGGATCTGTCGGAGGCGTACGCGGCCCGGTGCCAGGGTGCGGCTCCGGTGTGGGATGCGCTGCCGGTGCAGTACGCGGACTACACGCTGTGGCAGCGCGAGGTCCTCGGCAGCGAGGACGATCCCGCGAGCGTGATCGCTGCTCAGGTGGCGTACTGGGAGCGGGCCCTGGCGGGTGTTCCTGAGCAGCTGGAGTTGCCGGTGGACTTCCCGCGTCCGGCGGTCGCCTCCCACGAGGGCGCTTCCGTGGATGTCCTTGTTCCGGTTGAGGTGCATGCCCGGCTGGTGGAGCTGTCCCGTTCGTGTGGTGCGAGTGTGTTCATGACGGTGCAGGCCGCGTTGGCGGTGTTGCTGTCGAAGATGGGCGCCGGCGAGGACATCCCGATCGGGACCCCGGTCGCGGGACGCACCGACGACGCCCTCGACGAGTTGGTCGGGTTCTTCGTGAACACGCTGGTCCTGCGGACCGACGTGGCCGGTGATCCGACGTTCCGCGAGGTTGTCGAACGGGTCCGCGAGGCCGACCTGGCTGCCTTCGCGCACCAGGACGTACCGTTCGAGCGGCTGGTGGAGATCCTCAACCCCGCGCGTTCCATGGCCCGACACCCCCTGTTCCAGGTCATGCTCGCCTTCCACAACAACGTCCGTCCCGAGCTCGACCTGCCCGGCACCCTGGCCCAGGCCGAGCCCGTCGGTGATGTGGCGGCCAGGTTCGACCTGTCGTTCAGCCTGGGGGAGACCCATGGCCAGGACGGGCGGGCCGCCGGCCTTGAAGGGCAGCTGGAATACCGGACTGACCTCTTCACGGAGGAGACGGTCCGAGGGCTCGTCGACCGGTTGGTGCGTCTGTTGGAGACCGTCACTGCCGATCCCGACATGACGATCCGTTCCGTCAGCGTTCTCGGCGCCGAGGAACGGCAGCGGGTGCTCGTCGACTGGAACGACACGGCTCGGGAGGTTCCGGATGCGACGCTGCCGGAGCTGTTCGAGGCGCAGGTGGCGCGGACTCCGGACGCCCTTGCCTTGGTGAG
>NZ_JBHVWS010000125.1:0-5523 GCF_042882185.1 Streptomyces sp. NPDC058239 | reverse complement strand
CCTCCACACCATCCGCCACCACAGCAACCGCATCCGGCATCCGACCCACCCACACCCCGAACAACTCCGGCACACACACCGCCGGCACCTCAACCGCCGTGTCATTCCACTCCGACACCACCCGACGACGCTCAACCTCACCCAACACATCCACCGCACCCAACCGCGTTCGCGGGTTGGTGGTGACCGCGTCCAGGACGCGCACCCAGCGCTCCGCGAGCCGTTCGCCCGAGGCGCGGTCGAAGAGGTCCGCGGCAACGATCAGCACACCGTTCAAGCCGGCCGGTGCGCCGTCGGCGTCGAAGGACTCGGCCACGTTGGCGTCCAGGTCGAACCTGGCCACCGTGGTGGCCGCGGGTATCGCTTCGGTGCGTACGCCAGGCAGATTTACGACAGCGTCGGCGTTGTTCTGCAGGGTGATCATCACCTGGAACAGGGGGTGCCGGGCCAGGGAACGCGTCGGGGCGAGTTCTTCCACCAGGCGCTCGAACGGCACGTCCTGGTGGGCGAGGCCCGACAGGCCCGCCTCCCGCACCCGGGTGAGCAGCTGACGGAACGTCGGGTCACCCGACAGATCCGCACGCAGCACCAAGGTGTTCACGAAGAAACCGACCAGGTCGTCCAGGGCCTCGTCGGTACGGCCCGCGCTCGCGAGGCCCATGGGGATGTCGGTGCCGGCGCCGAGGCGCGACAGCAGCACCGCGAGAGATGCCTGAAGCACCATGAATACCGTCACGCCCTCAGCACGCGCCACCTCCACCAGACGCGCATGCACCTCCGCCGGGATGTCCAGCGGCAGTCGGTGGCCCTCATGGCCGGCCACCGCCGGACGCGGGTGGTCGTAGGGCAGCGTCAGCTCTTCGGGAGCACCGGCCAGCGCCTCGCGCCAGTGGGCGACCTGACGGGAGAGCATGCTCTCCGGGTCGTCCTGGTCACCGAGGAGTCCGCGCTGCCACAGCGCGTAGTCCGCGTACTGCACCGGCAGCGGTTTCCACTCGGGCGCACGGCCCGCACAACGCGCCTCGTACGCCACCGACACATCCCGTGCCAGCGGACCCATCGACCAGCCGTCACCGGCGATGTGGTGCACCACCACCACGAGCACCTGCTCATCCGGGGTCACTGCGAGCAGTTGGGCCCGGATGGGCACTTCGGCAGACAGATCGAACTCATACCGCGCCGCTTCCGTGACCGCGGCATCCACGCCTGCCGCAGTGACGTCACCCAACAGCAGCTCCCAGTCCAGTTCCTCCGGAGCCAGGACACGCTGGTACGGCTCACCGCCGTCGGTGGTGGCCATCACCGTGCGCAGCACCTCGTGACGGGCGATCACATCGCACAGCGCGGCATTCAGCGCCTCCCGGTTCACCCGGCCTCCCAGGCGCAGTGCCACCGGGATGTTGTAGGTGGAGCTCGGGCCCTCCATCTGGCCTATGAACCAAAGGCGGCCCTGCGCGTACGACAGCGGAAGGCGCTCGGGGCGCTTCTGTGCCGTCAGGGCGGCCCGGGTGGTGCTCCCGCCGGCGAGGCGGGCGGCCAGGCCGGCCGCAGTGGGTGCGTCGAACAGCTCCCGGATCTCAAGGTCGACCCCGAGCGCCGAGCGCACCCGGCTGGCCAGGCGCACCGCGAGCAGGGAGTGCCCGCCGAGGGCGAAGAAGTCGTCGTCGACCCCGACCGACTCCACCCCGAGGACCTGCGCGAAGACGGCACACAGGATCTCCTCGCGCGCGTCGGCCGGAGCACGACCGGCCGTGGTTGCGGCGGCGATCTCCGGGGCGGGCAGGGCCGTGCGGTCCAGCTTCTTGTTCACCGTGAGCGGCAGTTCGTCGAGGACGACGACCGCCGAGGGCACCATGTACTCGGGCAGGTGCTCGGCCGCGAGACCGTTGAGCGCCTCGGGCAGATGCGCCGTCGCCGCGCCGTCGGCGGGCACGACGTAGGCCACCAGGCGCTTGTCACCCGGGGTGTCCTCACGGGCGATCACCGCGGCCTGGGCAACCGAGGGATGCCCGCCCAGCACGTTCTCGATCTCGCCGGGTTCGATGCGGAAGCCTCGGATCTTCACCTGGTCGTCGGAGCGGCCGGCGAAGACCAGGTTGCCTTCAAAGGTCCAGCGAGCCCGGTCGCCGGTGCGGTACAGGCGGGCCCCTGCCGGGCCGAACGGGTTCGCCACGAACCGTTCCGCGGTCAGCGCCGCGCGTCCGAGGTAGCCGCGGGCCAGTCCGGCACCGGACACGTACATCTCGCCGGTGACACCGGGCGGGGCGGGGGTCAGGTGCTCGTCGAGCACGTACACCTGGGTGTTGATGACCGGGGATCCGACGGCCACCTCGGCGGCGTCGGGGTCACAGCGCCACAGGGTGGCATCGACCGTGGTCTCGGTCGGGCCGTAGGAGTTGAACATCGCGCGGCCTCGCGCCCAGCGCGCCATCACCTCCGGCGGGCAGGCCTCGCCCGCCACGGCGAGCACGGTGTCCGTGCTGATCGACTTCTCGTCGAGGGTGGCCAGGACGGCGGGCGGCAGCGTCACGTGCGTCACGCGGTGGGCGGTGAGGAACTCGGGCAGCGCCGTGCCCAGGCGCCGCTCCTGCGGGACCACCACCAGGGCGGCCCCGGACAGGAGCGCCATGAACCACTCCCAGCCGAAGGTGTCGAAGCTCGCCGACGCGAACTGCCCCACGCGGTGCCCCGAGCCCACGCCGAAGTACCGGATGTGGCCGGCCACCAGGCTTGCCACGCCTGCGTGGGACACCAGGACGCCCTTGGGGCGGCCCGTGGACCCGGATGTGTAGATCACGTAGGCGGGGTGGGCCACCTTCAGCGGAGCCCTCCGTTCGTCGTCGTCCAGCTCGGCCGACGGCAGGGCGTCCAGCGCCCCGGCAACCTCGGGCGAGTCGAGCAGCACGACCGTGGCGGCCGTCTCCTGCGGGAGTACGGCGGCGGTGGCCCGCGTGGCGACGACCGCCACCGGGGCCGCGTCGGCACACATGTACGCGATCCGGTCGGCCGGGTACTCCGGGTCGACCGGCAGATACGCAGCCCCAGCCTTGAGTGCCCCCAGCAGTGCCACGATCAGGTCGACGCCACGCTCCAGGCACACCGCGACCACGGACTCCGGACCCACACCCCGGCCTGCCAGCAGCCGCGCCAGACGATTGGCACGCGCGTCCAGCTCCGCGTACGACACCTCGACGCCCTCGGCGACGACCGCCACCGCGTCCGGGGTACGGGCCGCCCACGCCTCGAACAGCTGCGGAATCGTCCCCGTCGGCACCTCGGCCGCGGTGTCGTTCCACTCGGTGAGCACCTGGTGGCGCCGGGCGCCGTCGAGCACCGGGATGCCGCTCAGTGGAGCGTCGGGGCCGCCGTCCAGCGCCTCTTCCAGCGCAGCCACCAGGTGCGCGGTGGCCGTGCTCACCATCGCCGCCACGGCGTCCGCATCGATCGGAGCGACCGCGTCCACCGTCAGCCGCAGCCCCTCACCGTCGTCATCGAAGATCACGGTCAGCGGGTAGTTGGTGCGCTCGCGGACGAACACCATCTCCATGCCGTCGCCGACCTCGGCCACACCACCACTGAATCCGGTGTTGTGACGGTAGTTGAACACCGAGGTGAACAGGGGAGCGTCTCCCGGCACGCCGCTGGCCTGCTGCGCCAGCGTGAGCGGCGCGTGCTCGTGCTCGAGGAGTGCGGCGAGCTGACCGCGCATCGCCCGCACCGCCGCGAGGACCCCGGTGCCGTCGCCCAGGCGTGCCCGCACCGGCAGGGTGTTCATGAAGGGACCGGGCACCCGGTCCGCACCGGCACCGGAGTTCATCCGCCCGAACAGCACCGTGCCGAACACCACATCGTCCCGGCCGCTGACCGCGTCGAGGACCCGCGCCCACGCCACGTGCAACACCGCGGCCGGGCTCGCACTGAGCCGCCGTGCCGCCTCACGCAGCCGCGCCTCGATGTCCGCCGCGACGTCCCGCCGCGCCTGCACCGAGTCCGCACCGTCGCCGTACGCGTCGACCAGGCCGTACGGCGCGGTCGGCTCGTCGACGTCGCCCAGCAGGTCGGCGAAGTACCGCTCGTGCGCGGCCCGTTCCACCCCGCCGCGGGCCTGCGCGACGAAGTCGCGGAACGGCAGCGGCTCGGGCAGTTCGTCTCCCCGGCCGGCGAGGAACGCCTCCACCTCACGCAGCAGGAGTGAGACACCCGTGTGGTCCTGGATCATGTGGTGCACGCGAATCAGCAGCAGCCAACGACCGTCCGTGACGGCCGCCGCGTGCAGCCCGAGCAGCGGCGCCCGACTCAGGTCCACCGACAGACCCACCGCGGCCAGCAGATCCTGCACCGGATCCGTGCTCTGCGCGTCGAGTTCGACTTCCTCGAAGGGAAGTTGGGCCTGCCGCCACACCACCTGAACCGGCTCGCGCAGGCCCTCCCACACGATGGCGGTTCGCGCGATGTCGTGCCGGTCCATGACCTGCTGAAGCGCCTTGGTGAACGCGCCCAGTCGCTCGCGGGAGTCGAATTCCAGCACCGTCGGCCTGACGTAGGCGTCCTCGCCGCTGTCGGCGAGCAGGTGGTGGAAGAGCAGCCCCTCCTGGAGCGGTGCCAGCGGGTAGATGTCGGCGACGTTCGCCGCGCCGCCCTCGACGGTGGCGACGACCCGCTCGATCTCCTCGGCGCTCAGATCGACCAGCGGCAGCATCTCCGGCGTGATCGCCTGCGCGCCCTCCGGAATCGCGTTCGGCGGAACGACGACGCTCTCCGCGCCGGACGCGATCGCGAGCCCGGCCACGGTCGGGGTCTGGAAGAGCGCCCGCACCGAGACGGAAACGCCGCGGGTGCGCAGGATCTCGACCAGACGGATCGCGAGGAGGGAGTGACCGCCCAGGGTGAAGAAGCTGTCGTCCACACCGACGCTGTCCAGGCCGAGAACCTCGGCGAACGCCGCGCACAGGATCTCCTCGCGAACGGAGGAGGGGCCGCGGCCGGAACCGGTCGTGTACTCCGGGGCAGGCAGCGCCTTGCGGTCCAGCTTCCCGTTCGGCGTCAGCGGCAGCACATCCAGGACCACCACCGCCGAAGGCACCATGTGCTCCGGCAGACGCCCGGTCACGAACTGACGTACTTCCTCGGTGACTTCACCATCACGGTGATCCTGGGAGGGGACCACGTAGGCGACCAAGCGCTGGTCACCGGGGATGTCCTCGCGGGCGATCACCGCCGCCTGGGCTACCTGCGGGTGCGCGGCGACAACGGCCTGGACCTCACCGGGTTCGACTCGGAAGCCGCGGATCTTGACCTGCTCGTCCGCCCGGCCCAGGTACTCCAGCCGGCCCTCCGCGTTCCATCGCACCAGGTCACCCGTGCGATACAGCCGCTCACCGGGCTCACCGAACGGGCAGGCCACGAAACGCTCCGCCGTCAGACCCGCCCGGCCCACATACCCGCGCGCCAGACCCGCACCGGCCACATACAGCTCACCGGCAACCCCCGGCGCCACCGGAGACAGCCACTGGTCGAGCACGT
>NZ_JBHVWS010000124.1:0-5850 GCF_042882185.1 Streptomyces sp. NPDC058239 | reverse complement strand
AAAACCCAACACCATTCACCTGGACCAAGACGGCCGAGGAGATCCTCGACTCCCTCGCGCGTTTCTGCCAACGGATCTCCGGCGCAGGACACTAGGAGTACCCCGTGATCGTTTCTGGATCCGGTTCCGGCCCGCTGGCGCCGGGTGCTGGGCAGCTGCTGGAGGAAGTGGCCGACCTGGTCGGGCTGAAGGCCGGGCAGGTCGACGGCATCCTGCAGGAAGCGGGCATCACCCTGAAGAGCCCGGCACCGGCAGACCGGCGTCTGGCTGTGCTACGGCTGCAGATGAGCGGCATCAAGCATTCAGGCGAGGCGTTCGGCTTCGAGCAGTTCTTCGGCCCGGGCGTGTGGGTGATCGCTCATCCCGCCAACAGTGCCGGCAAGACGAGCCTGCTGGAGTGCCTGGTCTGGCCGCTCCGCGGCGCCCCCAGGGATCTGCCGCCCGATGTCCGCTCCTGGTTGCGGACGCTGTCGGTCGACGTGATGGTCGCGGGCCGACCCACACGGATCGCCCTGGAGTTCACACCCACGTCCCGCCCGGCAGCAGCGTGCCGCATCTCGACCGCCGACTCCGAAGCAGACCTGCTGGAATCAGCGGACGGGGACCTGCGCTTGGTCGCCGAGGCAACTGGCTTGGAGGACACCAGTCGCGTCATCTCCAGCTATCTGATGGATGCGCTGCGCATGGAGCACACCAGCATGTGGCAGGGCAAGGGTGGTCCCGACGGTGAGGGCGCCGCGCAGGTCCACGGCTGGGCGTCGTACTTCGGTGCCTGCTACCTCAACCCGGGTGGCGACGAGATTCTGCTGGGGGACGTCAGCGCGGTCGGGCTGCCGGGCCGGCTGCTGGAACTGTTCGTCGACGTCCCCTACAGCACGGCGCTCACCCAGTTGTCTGTGGCCGGAAAGAGGGAGACGAAGCTGGTACGCCAGCAGGAGCGGCGTGCCCAGGATGACGAGACAGCCCGGAAGACGGACCGAGAGACCTGGCGCAGGGAACTGGCCGGATTGGGTACGGCAATCGCGGAGCTGCGCGCCGACCAGCAGCGCGATGTGACACCGCTGCTGGACGCGGCGGACCAGGCTGGCGCCCTTCTGCGTGAGCGCTTGGAACAGCTGAATGTGCTTGAGCAGGCACTGGCGGATCTGACGGCCGCCCGGGTCCGGGCGCAGCAGGCGCTCATGGACACGCGAGAGACGTGGCAGGCCCGTCGGGTGCTGGGCCGCCTGAATCCGGTGTGCTGTCCCCGGTGTGAGGAGCCGCTGGAGGCGGAGCGGCGGGCCCATGAGCGCGAGAGCGCGGCGTGCGCGGTGTGCACGAGGACGCTGCCGGAGATCGACGCTGAGACGGCTGAGGCCGTGCTGGAGGGGCTGCAGGCGGAGTTGTTGTCGGCCGAAGCCGCCGAAGGGAAGGCCCGGCATCAGCGGGATGCGGCCAAGGCGGAGGTTGAGCAGGCCCAGACAGGCCGGGAGCAGGCGCATGCCGATCTGCAGGGCGTTCTTTCCGTGTCCGGAGCGCATCAACGGTTGCGTGACCTCGAGCTGAGGGCGGCGGTGCTGCAGGGGCAGTTGGCCGCCACCGGCCTGCAGTCGGGAGGCGGGCAGACGGGTCTGGCGAACGCGGATGGTCCCGATGCGGTACTGGAGACGACGCACGATGTGGTGCGTCGCTACGTCGATGCCGCGGCGAAGCGGCTCTTCCCGGTGATGGACAAGCAGATCGTGGAGTTGGCGGCCCGGTTTGGTGTGCAGAACCTGGACAGTGTCAGGCTGAACCGGGCGGGGCAGGTCAATGCCGTCAAGGCGGGTGTGGGGACTGCCTTCAAGCGGCTGAGCCGTGGTGACCGGCTGCGGATGCGGATCGCGACAGTCATCGCGCTGCTGCGGGTGGGAGCTGCTCGGGGTGTTGCTACCCATCCGGGCCTGCTGTTGATCGACTCGGTTGCGGCGGAGGAGGTCACGGAGGTGCCTGCGCGCACGCTGATCGCTGAGCTGCAGGCGTTGTCGGAGGAGTTGCCGGGCCTGCAGGTGGTGCTGACGACGGCACAGCCGGAGCTTGCGGAAGGTCTGCTGCCGAGGGAACGCATCCTCACCGGCAGTGGCGAACATTTGTTCTAGCATGATGGATGGGTGATCGGTGTGGGCCGCGGGGATGCAGAGGGGTGTGACGGTGAGTGACGTCGAGCAGCTCCTTCAGCAGTGGGCGGCCCAGGCCAGTGACGAGGACTTGGGTGCCGGCCCGACGTACGCCGATTTGGGTGGCAAGCCCGCCGTGGTGCGGGAGGCGGCCGCCATCGCCCTCGGACCGCAGCTGCCGTACCTTCTTCAGGCCATGGCTAAGGACACCGCTGGCGCGTCCGGCCTGGAGCACGACGGGCTGGTTGCTGCGGCGATCCGTGGGCTGAGCAAGCCGTACGCGGCTTGGGTCTTGTCCGACGCACTGGACGTGTTGTGTTCCTCCCCCGTGCTGCTGGATGAGCTGGGCAAGCAGGCGGGGCGTGTTCTGGCGACGCATGCCGAGGACGCCCTGAGTGGGACTGCGGGTCCGGCCTTCGCGCAGCCGGCGGTCGCCGGGCTTCTTCGCCTGTGCGTGGCCGGCAAGTCCAGTCCACACCGCCTGCTTCTCCTCCTGACGGAGATCACCGGTCAGGAACCCGCCGAAGCCTTGGAGCGACTGCCCCTGCTGATCGGTATCACGCACGACCACTATCCCGATGACGGCCTGCTGGAAGTGCTCTGCGTCCTGGAGAACCACGCCGACCTTGCATCTGGCTCCCAGGCCGACGCAGGGTTCGAACTCGCGGTAGGGGAACTGCGGCGCGCGCTGGAGGCGGTCGACCACGCTGAGGTGGAGGCGTGCATGCGCCGGGCTCTGCTGCGGTTCACCGAGCTCGACCGTACCCAGGAGGCGCGCCTGGACGCGCGGGCGTACGCGGAGGCTTTGGGGTGTGTGCTGGCCTTCGCCGTGCCCCCGGTTGGCAAAGCGGCGGCGCCCTCGCGATCCGAAGTGGAGGCGGGCGCGGCGCGCCTGGAAGAGGCGGTGGCTCAGCTCAGTGCCTGGCGCGGCCGCATGCACGAGCTGAGTTGGCTCAGTGCCCGCGGGCTGAGTCAGAGCGCCTGGTCGAGACTGGTGGACGGCCTGCGTACTGCGGCGTTGCACCTGGACCAGCCAAGCTGGTACTCCCCAGCCACCGCCCTCAACGACCTTTTGCAGGTTTACCAGGCCAGTCGTTCGGTCCACACCAGTATGACCAGCTCAGCGTCTGAGGGGCACGGTCTCGCCCTGCTCATTCCCCCGGCCGTGGAGGCACCCTTTCTCCGCCGCGAGGGACTGCTCCACCACCTGGAGCAGGCACTCGCCGGTGATCCGGCGTTCACCAGCCATCCCGATGCCCGGGCACTGCTCGCCGCAGTACAGCAGCGCCGCAACCAGACGGCGAGCTCCCAAGACGTGTTGCCGGGAAAAGCGCTGGATGGGCGCCCTGGGCTCAGCATCCTTTTTGGCTCGGCACTGGCACCCGACGGGCTTGACCCCGCCCTGCTGGACCGCATCGAAAGCCTGATCCAGCAGGCCGACCGCGGCTACACACCCACCGGCAACGCCCGGGTCGACGGCAAATTGGAGTCCCTGCTGGCAGTCCTCGAAGGCAGCCCGGCGTGGCAGGTGCCGGACAGCACCTACTACACCGTCTTGCTCGAACACTTCCTGCGCTTCCTGCACGACCGATTCGACGGACAGGCCGACTTGTACGGCGACCGGACCGCCTACCTGGGGCCTGCGCCCGACAAGGACGATGGATCGACCGGAACATGGCCGGAGAAGGCTGTCCAGGACGACATCCACCAGCACCTCAGCGGCGTACTCACCCCGGGTACCGTCCAGCGAGAAGTCGTTGATGTGGCGTCGGGGCGTACCGATGTCACCTACACGCCGCAGCCTGGGCGGCGCTTCGTGATTGAGGTCAAACGCCGCAAGACCAAAGCACCCCCCAACCTCGTGGAGCGGGACTATCTCGCCCAGGCCGCCAACTACACAGCTACGGGCCCACCGTTCGGCATGCTCTTGGTCGGCGACCACAGTAACCATCAGGCCGGATACTCCGACTTCGACGACCGTGTATGGATCACCAGCTACGCCCGAAGCGCCACTGAAGTGCCCCGTCTGATCGTCATTGGTGTCTTGCCCATCGGCCGCCCCACACCCTCGGCGCTTCGAAGGCCAACGAGCTGACTTCACGAGGCATGGCCGTAGCCGGGTATGCGGCTGGGCAGCCGGTTCTCCACAGGCCTAATACTCCAGCCGGACTTCTTCATTCGTGCTGGTCAACGGCTTGGGTGTGGGGAGTGTAGCGGGCTGGAATGGGGGTGTGGCGGTCTTTGCCGGGCCGTCCCACGAACGTGTGGCCGCGCTGCTTGTAGTGGCAGTGGCGGGCGCGTGCTTGGTGGCGGCGACGCCAGTGGGACCACGTCATCGCGTGGTCGCGGTCCGGAGTACGGCGGCGGGGTCCAACTGCCAGCAGACGTCGAATTTCGGCCGGTGTGAGGTCCACGAGGTCGGGTGTGTCCCGCTCGGTGCCCCCTTTTCTCGTTCCTGGCTGGCCAGGACAGCGAGGAAGGCATGCGCGAGCATGGCGAGTGTGATGTGCCGGTACCAGCCCACGTAGCGGCGGACTTCGTACTGGTCCAGGCCGCATTCGTTCTTCGCGCTCTGGAAGCATTGAACCGCCGACTTATATGGGGAAAGCGGGACGCGGTCGGGTTGGCCGCTCGTAGCGTGCCGTAGGACGCCGGTCCGGGTGACTCGTGAACCGTCTGCCGCTCTTCGGGGCTGGCTCTCCCGGGGTATGTCGCCGGTCCGGTGTCCGTCCGCGGTCTGACTCAACAGAGGCGTGTCCCGGCCAGGTTGGTTCCGGAAGTCGGCGTGTCGACCGTGGCTGTCCCCGTCGTCCGACTGTGAGGAATCAGGTCCCGTGATACTGCTCGGTGTCGACCCACACAAGTCCACCCACACCGCCACCGCCGTCGAGCCGGTCTCGAACCAGCAGGTCGGGTCGATGCGGATCGAGGCCAGTCTGGCGGACTACCGGCGGCTGCTTGGCCTGGGCCAAGCGGTGGCCACAGCGGAAGTGGGCTGTGGAGAACGCCAACGGCCTGGGCCGGCATCTCGCCCAGTGGCTCATCGCCCGCGGTGAGAGCGTCGTCGACGTGCCTGCCGCGGCGACCAGCCGGGTGCGTGAACTTTCCCGCGGTGGACGGCGTAAGAACGACCAGATAGACGCAGCGGCCGCAGCCACCGTTGCTTATCTGCAGGGAGAAGGGCGGGATCTCGCGCCCGAGGATCACACCACGGCGCTGGCCCTCCTGGACGAACGGCGTGTGAACCTGGCCCAGGCCCGGGTGCGCACGGTCAACCAGCTCCACGCGCTGCTGCGTGACCTGCTGCCCGGCGGCGCCCCGACCCAGCTGTCCGCGGACATGGCCGCCAAACTGCTGCGATCCGTCCGCCCCGCCGGCGATATCGAGACCGTCCGGAAGGACATCGCCTGGGACCTGGTCGCCGAGATCCGGAAACTGGACAAGCAGCTCACGGACAACGCTGCCCGGACGCAGAGCCTGGTAAAGGCATCGAGTAGCACGCTGATGGACACCCCGGGCATCGGGCCGGTCATGGCTGCTCGGATGATCGGCCGCACCGGACGGGCTCACCGCTTCTCCACCTCGGCGGCATTCGCGAACTATGCCGGTGCCGCCCCGGTTGAACCGCCCCGGGTCAGGTGGAGGCTCGATTTCATGAAAGGATCGAGTCATGGCACGACCTTCCCGTTACCCGCTTGAGCTGCGCCGACGTGCG
>NZ_JBHVWS010000123.1:0-5978 GCF_042882185.1 Streptomyces sp. NPDC058239 | reverse complement strand
CGCCAAGGGCGCAGGCGCAGGCCTCTCCAAGATCGGCGACATCACCAAGGGCCTCAAGGGCATCGGCAACATCGAGATCCCCAAACTCCCCGACGACGCGATCGTGCTGCCGGAGGGTTCGCTCAAGCTGCCCGACGGCACCGTCCACCTCCCCAAAGGCGCGGCCGTCCCCGACGGCGGGATCAAGCTCCCCGACGGGAACGTCAAGTTCCCCGACGGTGCCCCCGTCCTGCCCGAGGGCACCACGAAGCTGCCCACCAGCCCCGGTGAACCGGCACGCTACTTCGACAGCGAGTACAACCTCCTCGACGAGAACGGCGACGTCCTCCAGAAGGCGGAAGACGTCCGTACCGAGGGCTCCCCGGACATCCACCCGGACACGGGCGCGGACACCCCGCACATCGGCTCCCCCGACAGGGAACCGGTCCTGGCCGGCGTCGGCGCCCACACCGCCGACAACGCCGCCCACATCGGCGACAATCCCATCCACTTGGGCGACAGCCTCGGCAACGACCTCGGGGACGTCGGCCGCGTCGGAGACGACCTCAACGGCCCCACCGCCCATACCGGCGACAACCTCCCAGGTCCCGCCGGTCACATCGGCGACAACCTCCCCGGCGGACACGCGGACGACCTCGCACACGGCCCCACCGCCGGCCACGAACCGCCTAACAGCCACACAGGCGGCCACGGCGACGGCCCGAGCGGACCGCACGACCCGACGCCGGCCCACCACAGCGACCACGGCCCCAACAGTCATGCCGACGACGGCGCACACCACGGAGCGGACGAGGGCACGCCGCACCACGGGTCCGACGACGGCGCACACCACGGCAACGGCGACAGCCACGATCCCGGCCCGGGCGGACACGACCCCGAGGGGACGTCCCCCCACGACCACACGGACGACGGCACGCACCACAATGAGAGGGACATTCGAGAGCCTGGGGGTTCACTCGCCGACGATGCCGCTCGACGTGCTGCGGACCCGGTCCGAATCGGGGATGAACCGCTTCCTCCTCCTGGTCCGGGCAACAAGTTCCTCGGCCAGTTGCCGGAAAGCCGCCTGACACGAGATGCGGACGGCCTGATCACCCATGTCGACGGCCGCAATTTCGAGCATTTCCTCAAGGATCTTTCCTTCCAGCGCGGCGCCGCATACAAGGAAGCCAAGGAACTCGGCACCTTCCCCAGGAAACAGGTGGGTGCCTGCGTCGGATCGGTCATGGACCTGCGAACGGGGATGGTCTTCGAGGGAATCAACGGGAAGTTCGACAACATCATCCCTGCCGACCGCGTCCACCCGACCATTGCCGCACGATACGAGTCGATCGCAGACTCCGCACCGGCCCCGGATCACCCGCTCGGACATGCCGAGGTCAAGGCCGCGAACGAACTGCTCTGGGAACGGAAGAAGTTGGGGCTCCCGGACGGCGATGCGGCGCTCTCCGAGCTCCGCGCATCGGTCGAGTTCCCGTACCTGCCGCACATGAAGACCGAACTCCCCGGGCGCCCCGCGGCTTTCTGCGCAAACTGCAACATTATGCTGGATGGCGTGGACAGCTTGCAGGGCAGGTTCACCGGCAACCCGCCGACCAACGACAATTGGATTCCCTGATGGCCGACGTGACACGAATCGACATCGACGACCCCGAGGTCGATATGGATCAGGGACAGCGTCTGTTGTACCGGGGCGAACTCTTCACCGGTGAGGTGGAGGAACACCTGGGGAATGCCGTTGTCAGCCTGGATTCCTACGTGGCCGGGGTGCAGCACGGTCCCAGCCGTGAGTGGTACAAGGACGGCACGCTCCGGTCCGAGGCAACGGCCCGCGAGGGACGTCCGGTAGGGGTGTCCAGGGAGTGGCACCCGAACGGCACGCTCGCCGCCGAGGTGGTGTTCGCCGACGACGGTCTGACCATGCTGGCGGACCGCCGATGGGACGAAGAGGGCCGGCCCACGAAGGACTGGCGCAAGAGCGAGGACTGAGTTCTGCGACAGCATCGAAGGCGACGCCGACTGCCGGACCACCCCAGTCCGGAAGGGCAGTTCGGCGTCTCCTGAAGGACTGCGTCGACCGCCGATCGGTCAGCCGGACGCTTCTCCCGTGGGAGCCAGGGCCAGTTTCATCAGCTCTCCCGCCCTGTTGACCAGCAGGTCGGGGACGTCTTCCTCGTAGAAGCGGATCTGCCCGATGACCCCCTCGGTGCCGGAATGCCACGCGAGTCGCTCCGCCAGTGAGTCCAGCTCGGGCAGGGATTCGGCGTGCACCTCTTGACGTGCCGTCAGGGACCATCCGTCGGCTGTCGGAACGAGCTCACCGACCAGGACCCCGCCGATGCGCACCGCGGGCCCGCGTGCCGCGAGCAGGGGGAACATGTCACCGATCTCGTCTGTCATGTCATCCGCCGGGCCGTCCGCCGAGTCCTCGATGCCGAGGTGCCATCGCAGATCGGCGAGCACGGCGCTCGGCACGGAGGCCCGGAGGTCCAGGGCGATGTCCACGGCGTACACGTCACTCATGCCCGCAGCCTAGCCAGTCAGCATGAGCACGACGGCAGACAGGGCGCCGGTGCGAGGCCACCGTGTCGCTCGGGGTGCGGGAACTCGGCTCCGGCCAGGCGCCGTAGGGGCGGGTCCGCCGGCCCGGCGGTGGGCGTCCTCCTGTGCGAGGAAAGCGCGACGCCATCCGGTCTGCACGGCGAAAGCGCGCGCGGGTTCATGGTCGAACACCCCGCGTGCCGTAGCCGCCTGAGTAGGCTTCACCCATTCGAAGCGGATCAAAATGCCTGTGCTGCCGAGAGGGAGTGGCCCCATCGCCGAGCGTCCGAACTTCGCTGAGTTGCTGCGTCGTCATCGGCGCGCAGCCCGCTTGACGTTGGAGGAGCTCGCCGAAGCCTCAGGGGTCGGCGTACGGACCTTGTCGGACCTGGAGCGCGGACGGAGCAAAGGGCCCCAGCACCGGACCGTTACCGCTGTGGCGGACGCGCTCGCGCTGGAGAACGACGCCCGCAAACAGCTCGTCGAGCTTGCGCGAGACGGCCGCCTGCGAGATCACTGGACACGTCCGACCGGCCTGTGTGAGCTGCCCCGGTCCGTGGACGACTTCACCGGCCGCACTGCGGAACTGGCCTGGATCGATAACCTCGTTCACGCCAAACACTCCCCGGGTGCCCCCGTGGTGGGGATCATCACCGGCTCCGCAGGGTCGGGCAAGACGACCTTCGCCGTCCGCTCTGCCCACGCCTTACGACCGAGCTTTCCCGACGGAGTGTTCTTCCTCGACCTGTTCGGTATGTCCCAGCGGCCTCTCGCCGTCGATGACGCCTTGGGGCTGGTGATCGGTGCGCTCGGTGTCGCGGATCAGCAGATACCGGCCGACACTCAAGGGCGTAGCTCCTTGTACCGCTCGCTGCTGCGAGACAGGCGTGTCCTGGTCGTGCTCGACAACGCCGCGTCCGAGGAGCAGGTCCGCCCGCTGTTGCCGGGAGAGGGCGCGGGCAGGGCTCTGGTCACAAGCCGGCGGTTGCTGGCCGGCCTGGAGGGTGTGCGCAGGCTTGTCCTGGGGCCGCTGCCGTTGTCGGAGGCCACGGAGCTGTTGACCGGGATTGTGGGCGAGCGTTCCGCTTCGGACGGGGAGCCGGCGCTCGCCCGGCTCGCGCAGTTGTGCGGAGGGCTGCCGCTGGCGCTGCGTATCATCGGAAACCGGCTGGCCAGTCGGCCCGGATGGAGCGCCGTCGAACTCGCCGCGCGGTTGTCGGACGAGGAGCGCCGTCTCGATCAGTTCAAGGCCGGCGACCTCAAGATCGCCAATGCGTTCGGGATGTCCTATGAACAGCTGGCGGCTTCCGCCCGGCGGGTCTTCCGCCGGCTGGCCGTGGTGCCCGGCCGGGACTTCGGCGCCGCCCTCGCGGCAGTTGTCGGCGGGACCTCGATCGAGGATGCCTGGAACGCGCTGGACGAACTCGTCGACCTCGGCCTGCTGCAGGACAGCACGTCGGGTCGTTACCGCTTCCACGACCTGGTGCGACTCTTCGCCCGCGAGCGGCTTCAGGAGGAGGAGAGTTCGGTCGAGCGCGATGCGCTCACCGGCAGGGTGACGTCGTGGCTGCTGCGGATGGCCACGACGGCCGGGCGGTGGTTCGAACCAGCCTACGGCCGTCCCGACCGGCCCGATACCGACCTCGCCGTCCTGTCCTCGCCGGAGCAAGCCGAAGTGTGGCTGCGCGTGAATGTGGACAACTGGCTGGGTGCGATGCGGCTCGCGGCGAGCAGCGGTCAGCACGCCACCGTCCTCGACTGCGCCGAATCGATGCACTGGTTCTCCGACCGGTGGATCCATGGCCCGCACTGGCACGAGGTCTTCACCCTCGGCGCGCAGGCCGCCGCCGCCCTTGGTGATCCGGCCCAGCACGCGACCCAACTGAACTATCTGGCCTGGGTGCATGGGATCCAGCTGGACAGCCCGGAAACAATGCTGCGGCACGCGGCCGAGGCGATGGACCTCGCCACCCACAGCGGCACCACGGTGCAGATCGCCTGGTCGCACCACTACACCGCAATCGCGCTCCGCAAGCTCGGACGGCTCGATGAAGCCGCTGCGTCGGCGTCCCGGGCGGCGGAAATGTTCAAGTCCATCGGTGACACCGATTCCTACCATGCGTGCATCACCAACCTCGGCAGCTGCCTTCGTGACGCCGGACGGTACGACGAAGCCCTGGAGCGATACCGCGAAGTGCTCGCCTTGGTGAGCGACGACGAATCCGGGATGACACCGAGCATCGCGGCGCACCTGCGGCCACACACGCTGGCCTATCTCGGTCGGTGTCTGGGGCTGCTCGGCCGCCGCGGCGAGGCGATCACCACGCTCACCGAGGCGACCGCACTCATGGAGCAGTTCGATTCCAACTACGTGCGGGCCGGCGCTCTGGAGACGCTCGCGGCCCTGCTGGCCGAGGAAGGCCGGACCGGCGAGAGCCGCCGAGCCTACGCGCGTGCGGCGGAGGTGTTCGAGGCGATCGGCGACGCCGAGGCATACAGCCGCTGCCACGACCTGGCGACCGCCACACCCTGACGCCCCTCGAGCCGATGTGCGCAGAACTTCTGCGTGTTGTTCTGCATGGCCCGGTCGCTTCCACGCGACTTGACTTGGCTGCACCGGACGGGCGCCCAGCCTGTCCATCCACGTCGGGAGTGACCATGACGGCAATCAGGAACATCGTGCTCGTGCACGGTGGCTTCGTGGACGGATCGGGCTGGCAGGGCGTCCACGAGCAGCTGACCGCCGACGGCTACCGGGTGGCCGTCGTGCAGAACCCGACCCTGTCGCTGGCCGGTGACGTCGCCGCCACCCATCAGGTCCTCGACGGCCTCGACGGCCCGGCCGTTCTGGTCGGCCACTCCTACGGCGGCGTCGTCATCACCGAAGCCGGCAACCACCCGGGCGTCGCCGCGCTCGCCTACATCGCCGCGTTCGCCCCTGACAAGAGCGAGTCGGTCAGCTCCCTGATCGCCGACCCGCCGCCCGGCGCACCGGTCCCGCCGATCCTGCCGCCCAAGGACGGGTTCCTGTTCCTGGACCGGGACAAGTTCGCGGCATCGTTCGCCGCCGACGTGCCCGAGGCGCAGGCGGCGTTCATGGCCGACTCCCAGGTCCCGTGGGGCGTCGACGCGCTCGGCGGGACGGTCTCGGAACCGGCCTGGCGGACCAAGCCGTCCTGGTACCTGGTCGCCACCGACGACCGGATGATCCCGCCGCCCGCCCAGCGGGCCATGTCCGAGCGGGCCGGCGCGACCGTCACCGAGACCCCGGGAAGCCACGCCGTCTACGTCTCCCGTCCGGCCACGGTGGCCGCCGTCATCGCCCAGGCCGCCGAGGGCCTCGACGGCCGGTCCTAGGTCCTGCCGGCCGCGGGCGCTGCCGGCCAGGTGGCGGCGTCTCGTCCGGGCGGAGGTGCCGCCTCCGCAGCCTTCTAGGC
>NZ_JBHVWS010000122.1:0-6782 GCF_042882185.1 Streptomyces sp. NPDC058239 | reverse complement strand
CCACACCCCGAACAACTCCGGCACACACACCGCCGGCACCTCAACCGCCGTGTCATTCCACTCCGACACCACCCGACGACGCTCAACCTCACCCAGCGCGCGGATGCCGCTCAACGGAACGTCGGGGCCGCCGTCAAGCGCCTCCTCCAACGCAACCACCAGGTTCTCCGTGACCGTGCAGACCAACGCCGCCACAGCGTCCGCGTCGATCGGAGCAACCGCGTCCACGACCAAGGTGATCTTGGTGTCGTCGTCGTCGACGGCGACCGACAGCGGGTAGTTGGTCCGCTCCCGGAAGAACGCCAGCTCGACCCCGTCGAAGAGCTCGGTGGTCTCACGGTTGAGGCCGTTGTTCGGGCGGTAGTTGAGAATCGAGGTGAACAGGGGTGCGTCCGCCGGCACCTCGCTGGCCTGCTGCGCCAGGGTGAGCGGCGCGTGCTCATGCTCCAGCAGCGCCACGAGCTCACCCCGCATGGCCCGTACCGCCGCCACCACGGTGGTCTCGTTCACACGCATCCGCACCGGCAGCGTGTTGATGAACGGACCCGCCACCCGGCCCGCACCGGCACCGGCATTCATGCGCCCGAACAGGACTGTGCCGAACACCACGTCGTCCCGGCCGCTCACCGCCGCCAGCGCACGCGCCCACGCCACGTGGAGGACGGTCGCGGCCGTCGCCCCCAGGCGGCGGGCGACCCCGCGGACCCGCTCGGACAGCTCCGGTGCCAGGCCGACCAGAGCCTCGGCCGAGTCCATACCGTCCTTGCGCGCGTCCACCAGGCCGTACGGCGCGGTGGGCTCGTCGACGCCGCCCAGCAGGTCGGCGAAGAAGCGCTCGTGCTTCCCGCTCTCGATCCCGGCACGCGCCTGTACGACCAGGTCACGGAAGGGCAGCGGCGCCGGGAGGTCCGCGCCCCGCCCGGCGAGCAGAGCCTCCACCTCGCCGATCAGGATCTCCAGTGCGGTGTGGTCCTCAATGATGTGGTGCAGGCGCATCAGCGCCAGCCAACGGCCGTCACCACGGGGTTCGGCCGCCACGTGAACCCGGACGAGCGGGGCCTGCCTCAGGTCCATCGCCAGACCGCCCCTGGTCAGGAGCTCCTGCACGGGGTCCGCGCTCTGTGCTTCCAACTCGATTTCTTCTACTGGCAGTTCGACATCACGCCGGACCACCTGCACGGGCGCACGAAGGCCTTCCCACACCATCGAGGTGCGGAAGACATCGTGCCGTTCGACCACCTTCTCCAGAGAGCGCACGAAGGCGTCCAGGCGCTCGCGCGAGTCGAACCGCATCACCGTCGATGTCACGTAGGCGTCCTCGCCGCCGTCGGCGAGCAGGTGGTGGAAGAGCAGGCCCTCCTGGAGCGGGGTGAGCGGGTAGATGTCTGCGACGTTCGCCGCGCCGCCGTCCACGGTGGCGACGACCAGCTCGACCTCGTCGGCCGTCAGGTCGACCAGCGGGAGCATCTCCGGCGTGATCGCCTGCGCGTCCTCGGGGATCAGGTTCGCCGGGACCTCGACCTGCTCGGTCCCGGCCACGGCCGCGAGGCCGGCCACGGTCGGCGCATCGAACAGCGCCGGCACCGACACCGATATGCCGCGGGCGCGCAGGATCTCCACCAGCCGGAAACCGAGGAGCGAGTGGCCGCCCAGGGCGAAGAAGCTGTCATCGACACCGACGCTGTCCAGGCCGAGGACCTCGGCGAACGCCGCGCAGAGGATCTCTTCACGGACCGTCGACGGCCCACGACCGGAACCGCTGGTGTACTCCGGGGCAGGCAGCGCCTTGCGGTCCAGCTTCCCGTTCGGCGTCAGCGGCAGCGCGCCGAGGACGACCACCGCCGACGGCACCATGTAGTGGGGCAGGGACTCTGCGGCGGCGTCCCGCACAGCATCGGCGAGGGCGGCGTGATCGGCCTCCTGGCCGACGGGCACCACGTACGCCACCAGGCGCTTGTCACCGGGTACGTCCTCGCGTACGACGACCGTGGCCCGGTCGACCGCTTCGTGCGCTGCGGCGACGGCCTCGATCTCGCCCAGCTCGATCCGGAAACCGCGCACCTTCACCTGGTCGTCCGCGCGCCCGATGAACTCGAGGGTGCCCTCCGCCGACCAACGGACCAGGTCCCCGGTGCGGTACATCCGCTCGCCCGCCCCGCCGAACGGGCAGGCCACGAACCGCTCCGCCGTCAGCCCCGCCCGGCCCAGATAGCCACGGGCCAGGCCCGCGCCGGCGATGAACAGCTCGCCCGGCACCCCGGCGGGCACCGGAGCCAGCGCCCCGTCCAGCACGTAGACCTGCGTGTTCCCGATCGGCGCACCGATCGACGACACCCCGCCCGAAGCCGCCCCGACCTCCGCGGCGGTCGACCAGATCGTGGTCTCGGTCGGGCCGTACAGGTTCGTCACCGACGCCGTGCGCGCGAGGCGGCACGCCAGATCGCCCGGCAGTGCCTCGCCGCCGACCAGCACACGCACCCCGGTCGGCACGTCCTCGCCGCCGTCACCGGGTTCGGACACCAATGCGTGCCACAGGCTCGGCGTGGCCTGGACCACCGTCGCCCCCGATGACCGGATCAGCGCACGCAGCTTGCGCGGGTCACGTACGGCGTCCGCCGTGGCAAGGACCACGCGCGCACCGTTCAACAGCGGCAGGTAGAGCTCGAGTCCGGCGATGTCGAAGCCGATCGTGGTGACCGCGAGCAGCCGGTCGTCCGCGCCCAGCGCGAAGCGCCGCTGCATGGAGTCGAGGAAGTTCACCAGGGACCGGTGCTCGACCACCACGCCCTTGGGGCGCCCGGTGGACCCCGACGTGTAGATCACGTACGCCGGGTGCGCCGGGGCCGGCCGCCCGGCCCGCTCGGTCCCGTCCCACGGCCCGCTGCCGAGCGCTGCCGTCTCGGCGAGCACCGCCGGATCGTCCAGAGCGACCAACGGCGCTCCGCCGGCTGCTGCTTCCGAGCCCTCCAGCCGACCGGTCAGCGCCGTTGCGGTCAGGACACACGCCACGCCGGCGTCGGCCAGGGTGAACGCGATGCGTTCGGCCGGGTACTCGGGGTCGACCGGCAGATACGCGGCCCCCGCCTTCAGCACGCCGAGGAGTGCCACCACCATCTCGATGTCGCGTTCCAGGTACACCGCGACCACGGACTCCGGACCCACACCCCGGCCGGCCAGCAGCCGCGCCAGACGGTTCGCACGCGCGTCCAGCTCCGCGTACGACACCTCGACGCCCTCGGCGACGACCGCCACCGCGTCCGGCGTACGTGCCGCCTGCGCCTCGAACAGCTCGGGGAGCGTCGACACGGGCCCGTCAACCGCTGTGTCGTTCCACTCCACCAGCACCCGGCGCCGCTCGGACTCGTCCATCAGCTCGGCCCGACCGACAGGGTCGGTGGCGGGTGTGGCGGTGAGCCAGTGCACGACGTTGAGAAAGCGTCGCAGTACGTCGCCGGTGGACGCCGCGTCGTGGAGGTCCGGGTTGGCGTCGACGTTGATCTGGAGGCCGGACCGGTCGTAGACGTCGATCCGGACGCCGTCGACGGGGCCGGTGGCGAGGTTGTGGGCGGTGACGGGGAGGTCGTCGAAGTGCAGGTCGTAGTCGAACGCCATGACGTTGACGTGCAGAGTGCACAGGACTCGGTCGACCATCTTCAGGTCGCGGAGGATCTCCTCGTGGCGGTAGCGCCCGTGGCGCAGGCCCTCGCGGACCGCGCGGGAGGTCTGCCGGACGACGTCGGCCACCGTGGTCCAGGGATCGAAGGTCACGCGGACCGGAAGGACGTTGGAGGTCATGCCGGGGACGCCGGCCTCGCGGTGGCCCGCCCTTCCTCGTACGAGGATGCCGATGACCACGTCACGCGCCCCGGTGACCCGGTGTTCGTGGACGGCCGCGGCGGTGATGAGCAGCCCGGCGAGATTGGTCTTCAGGCGGCGCGCGGCCGCCTTCAGGGCCGCAGCCCCCTGCTCGTCGATGCCGTCCGCGGCGCGGACAGGGACGTGCTTGGCGCGTCGGCCCGGGTGGGTGGCGCCGGCGAGGACGTCGTCGGCCAGGCCCGCGAGGGTGTCGTTCCAGTACTGCCGGTCCTGCTCGATCTCGGGGGACGAGCGATAGGCGCGTTCGGCGTCGAGGAGTACGGAGACCGGCTCGAGGGCGCCATCGTTCAGGTCGTGGTCCTGCAGGAGGGAGGTGTAGATCTCGGCGCCGCGGGCGGCGAGCACCGCGGCTCCCATGCCGTCCATGGCGAGTTGATGGACTCTGGCGTACCAGAAGTGCAGGTTCTCGCCGAGCTTGATGACGGCCTGGGAGGAGAGCGGCCCGCCGACGAGGTCCATCGGCCGGTGCAGGTCGGCGTTCATCCACTGCTCGGCGGCCGCGCGCGGGTCGGACTCGTTGCTCAGGTCGACGACGTGGACGGGGTAGTCCCGCTCGTCGTGCACGTACTGCCGGGGGGTTCCGTCGATGACGCGGATGCGCAGGCGGAGGCTCTCGGCCTCGTGCAGCCTGCGCCCTGCGGCTTCCACCAGGAGTTCGGACTTGGCCGCGCCGCGGATCTCCAGGTATTCGGCGGTGTGGAAGCCACGGTTGTCCGGAGCGAGCTGCTGCGCGTACCACACCGCAAGCTGGCCAGCCATCAGTTCCCGGAGCTCAGCCTTGGATGCAGCCATTCCCGCATACTCCAATCGGTTCGCGTCATCGACTGGAACAGCAGGGGCCCGCCTCTGTCAGGGCGTGCCGCATTACCGCCCAGCGTTCTGGGTCAAGACGTTGACCTGTCACAGCGTCACAGCGCAGGCCCGGGACCGGTCCGTGCCGGTCCCGGGGCCGTGGCCGGTGGGGACTACTTGCCTTCCATGGCCCCGATCAGGCTCTTGGGGCGCATGTCGGTCCAGGACTTCTCCACGTAGTCGAGGCACTCCTGACGCGGGGCCTCTCCGAAGACCTTCTCCCAGCCGTCGGGGACGTCGACGAACACCGGCCAGAGCGAGTGCTGACCCTCTTCGTTGACCAGGACGAGGTAGTTGGCATCGGGGTCGTCGAACGGATTCGTCATCACGTTGTCCTTTCTCGGCAATGACATGGATGCATCGTCAGTGGGTTTCACCAACGCTATTCCGGCCCGCTGACACACACATAGCGGCTGCTTTCCGCACTGATGGGCGGGCCCGGAATCCACCTGCCGCCACGCCACCTCACGGGACATCACGACTCGCGGTGGTGATCCACTATGACCCAGGGCAGTGCGGTTGCTCAACGCCTCGCATGCGCACGGCCCGCACAACCCGCGACCTGCGACTGCGTGCCTTGTGCGGGCAGTTCAACTGTGTCGCCGCGGCAGTTGAACATCGGCCGGATCACGTGATCTTGACTGCTTGCGAAGGCCCGTGACAGCGTGGCATCTACCTGAAGGAATGTCACTCGCGCCGCTGTTCGGCCGCTCGCCCGCCTTTTCCGGCGCACTTCCAACTCCTCGATCGGATTGGCATTTCCGTTCCGGGGACCAAGAAAACCTGTGAGGCGTCCGCATGCGCAGTGAGCCGGCCGAGCAGCCGGAAATCAACCTGGTGGATCCCAAGCTCTATTCGGATGGCGATCCTTTCGTGCAGTGGCGGTGGCTCCGCGACAACGAACCCATGTACTGGCACCCGCCGACGGAACTCCCGGGTTTCTGGGCGCTGACCCGGTACGAGGACGTGCGCACGGCCTACCGGGACTCCGAGACCTTCAGTTCGGCCCAGGGAATCCTCCTGCGGCCGACCGACCACGGCTCGGATCCCGGGGGCGGGCGCACCCTCGCCCTCACCGATCCGCCCCGGCATCGGCAGCTGCGCGGTCTGGTCGACTCATGGTTCGCGGTGCGGTCGGTGCGCGATCTCGAGGCAGAGATGAACGAGGTGGCGCGCACCGTCATCGACGAGGCCCTGGAGCGCGGCAACTGCGACTTCGTGGCGGACATCGCGGCGCGCGTGCCCCTGTACGTGATCTGCAAGATGATGGGCGTTCCGGACTCCGACTGGGAGCGCCTGCACAACCTGACGAGTCAGGCGTTCGGCGCCGGGGACCCGGTCACTCGCAGGTTCGCCCACCTGGAGATCCTGGGGTACTTCGAGGAACTGCAGGCGGAGAAGGCCGCCGATCCGGCCGACGACCTGGTGAGTGTGCTGGCCACGGGCAGCATCGACGGGGAACCCCTCGATCCTGAGGACGTCATCCTCAATTGCAACAACCTGCTCGTCGGGGGGACCGAGAACACGCGCATCGCTGCCGCCGGCGGCATGCTGGCGCTTCTCGAACACCCCGAGCAGTGGCAGCGTCTGTCCGAGGACGCGACGCTGCTGCAGCCGGCCGTCGAGGAGATCCTCCGCTGGACTTCGACCGCCACGCACATCATGCGTACGGCGGTGCGGCCGGTGGAGATCCACGGGCGTCGTGTGGAGGTCGGCGACCGGGTCACTTTCTGGCTGCCCTCGGCCAACCGCGACGAGCGGATCTTCGAGGATCCGGACCGGTTCGACATCACCCGGAAGCCCAATCGGCACCTGGCACTGGGCTTCGGTGAGCACTTCTGCATCGGCAGCGTGCTGGCCCGGGTGGAACTGCGTCTGGTGTACGCGGAGTTGCTGAACCGCTCGATCCGGGTGGAGCTCGACGGCGAGCCGGAGCTGCTGGACTCGATCGTGGTGAACGGGCCGGATCGGCTGCCCGTCAAGCTGACCGCGGCGTGAGCGCCGCTGCCGACAGCGAAGGCGACCGCCCCGGCTCCCTTTCGGGGGCCGGGGGC
>NZ_JBHVWS010000121.1:0-6910 GCF_042882185.1 Streptomyces sp. NPDC058239 | reverse complement strand
CACCCGCCGAAGCCCCCCACACAAAGCCGCAGCCGGCTCCCGCAAGAACGCCTCCAACATCGACGGCACAAAATGCACCGTCGACACACCCTCCCCCTCAATCAACCCCGCCACATACAACGGATCCCGATGACCACCCGGACGGGCCACCACCAACACCCCACCCTCCAACAACGGCCAGAAGAACTCCCACACCGACACATCAAAACCAAACGGCGTCTTCTGCACCACCCGCTCACCCGCAACCAGCCCGAACCGCGACTGCATCCACCCCAGACGATTCACCACACCCGCATGCGACACCACCACACCCTTCGGCCGCCCCGTCGACCCCGACGTGAACAACACATACGCCGCAAGCCCCGCCCCCAACACCCCACCACGCTCCACAACCGACAACACCGAACCATCAAACCCAGCCAACTCCACCACAGTCGACGGATCATCCAACACAATCTGCCGCACACCACCCGGCAACACCCCGGCCACAGCCCGACCCGTCACCACACACACCGCACCCGCATCCCCGAGCATGAACTCCACCCGCTCCACCGGAAGCTCCGGATCCACCGGCAGATACGCAGCCCCCGCCTTCAACACACCCAACAACGCCACCACCAGATCGACACCACGCTCCAGACACACCCCCACCACACACTCCGGACCCACACCCCGACCCACCAACAACCGCGCCAACCGGTTCGCACGCACATCCAGCTCCGCATACGACACCTCAACACCCTCGAACACCACCGCCACCGCATCCGGCGACCGCCCCACCTGCGCCTCGAACAACTCCGAAAGCGTCTCCGCCGACCCCTCAACCGCCGTGTCGTTCCACTCCATCAGAACCCGACACCGCTCCACCCCACCCAACACATCAACACTGCTCAACCGCAGATCCGAGCCGCCGCCCAACGCCTGCTCCAACGCGGAGACCAAGCCCTCCATGGCCGTGCCCACCATCGCCGCCACAGCGTCCGCGTCGATCGAAGCAACCGCGTCCACCGTCAGCCGCAGCCCCTCACCGTCGTCGTCGACGACAACGTTCACCGGGTAGTTGGTGCGTTCACGGGAGAACACCACCCTCATGCCCTCACCGACGTCGGCCACATCCCGGCTGAGGCCGACGTTGTGGCGGTAGTTGAGCATCGAGGTGAACAGAGGAGCGTCCCCCGACACGCCACTGGCCTGCTGCGCCAGAGCCAGCGGTGCGTGCTCGTGCTCAAGCAGTCCCGCAAGCTGGTCACGCATCGCCGCGATCGCCGACACCGCGGTGGTCTCGTCCACCCGCATCCGCACCGGCAGCGTGTTCATGAACGGACCAGGCACCCGGTCCGCACCGGCGCCGGCGTTCATGCGCCCGAACAGCACGGTGCCGAACACCACATCGTCCCTGCCACTCACCGCAGCAAGCACCCGCGCCCACGCCACATGCATCACCGTGGCCGGGCTCACACCCAGACGGCGCGCCACCTCACGCAGCCGCGCCCCGAGGTCCGCCGTGACGTCCCGTCGCACCTCAACCGAGTCCATGCCGTCCCCATGGACATCCACCAGGCCGTACGGCGCGGTCGGCTCGTCGACATCACCCAGCAGGTCGGCGAAGTACCGCTCGTGCTGGGCTCGCTCCACCCCGCCACGCGCCTGCGCCACGAAGGTCCGGAAGGGCAGCGGCTCGGGCAGTTCCTCCTCCCGGCCGGCGAGGAGCGTCTCGACCTCTCCCAGCAGGAGTTCGAGGCCGGTGTGGTCCTGGAGCATGTGGTGCACGCGAATCAGCAGCAGCCAACGACCGTCCGTGACAGCCGCCGCGTGCAGCCCGAGCAGCGGCGCCCGGCCCAGATCCACCGACAAGCCACCGACAGCCAGAAGCTGCTCGGCCGGATCGACACCGCTCGGATCGAGCTCGACGTCCACGACCGGGAGTTGGGCATGCCGCCACACCACCTGCACCGGCTCGCGCAGGCCCTCCCACACGATCGCGGTCCGCAGAATGTCGTGCCGCGCCACGACCTGCCGAAGCGCGCCGGCGAACGCGTCCAGCCGTTCACGGCTGTCGAACTCCATCACCGTCGGCAGGACATAGGTGTCCTCGCCGCCGTCGGCCAGCAGGTGGTGGAAGAGCAGACCCTCCTGCAACGGAGCCAGCGGGTAGACGTCGGCGACGTTCCCCGCACCGCCCTCGACCGTGGCGACGACCCGCTCGATCTCCTCAGCTGTCAGATCGACCAGCGGCAGCATCTCCGGCGTGATCGCCTCCGCGCCCTCCGGGATGGCGTTCGCCGGAACGACAACGCTCTCCGCACCGGACGCGGCAGCCGCAAGCCGAGCCACTGTCGGCGTCTCGAACAGCGCCCGCACCGATACCGAAACCCCACGCGTGCGCAGGACCTCCACCAGGCGGATCGCGAGGAGGGAGTGACCGCCCAGGGAGAAGAAACTGTCATCGACACCGACGCTCTCCACACCGAGAACCTCGGCGAACGCGGCACACAGCAGCTCCTCGCGAACCGTCGCCGGCCCACGACCGGAACCAACGGCGTACTCCGGCGCCGGCAGGGCCTTGCGGTCGAGCTTGCCGTTCACGGTCAGCGGGAGCGTGTCCAGGACCACGACCGCGGCCGGGACCATGTAGTCGGGCAGGCGCTCGGCAGCGAACCGCCGCACCGTCCCGGCAATGCCGTCCTCCACGACCGCGCCCGTGTCCCCGGCGGACACCACATACGCCACCAGACGCTTGTCACCCGGAGTGTCCTCACGCACGACCACCGCCGCCTGAGCGACCTGCGGGCAAGCAGCCAGTACGGCCTCGACCTCACCGGTCTCGATCCGGAAACCCCGCACCTTGACCTGGGCATCAGCCCGCCCCACGAACTCGAGCTCACCACCGGCCGTCCACCGCACCACATCACCCGTGCGATACATCCGCTCACCCGAACCAGCAAACGGCGACGCCACGAAGCGCTCCGCACTCAGCCCCGAACGGCCCAGATAGCCACGCGCCAGACCCCCACCCGCCACATACAACTCACCCGGCACCCCGACCGGAGCCGGCTGAAGCCGCTGGTCCAGGACATACAACCGCAGATCAGGAATCCCCCGCCCGATCACACTCGGCGCACCCTCCGCCGCCGCAGCCACACCCAACGGCGCATACGTGACATGCACCGTCGTCTCAGTGATCCCGTACATGTTCACCAACCGCGGCGCATCCTGCGGGTGACGGGCAAACCACTCCCGCAAACGCGCCGGATCCAACGCCTCACCACCGAACACCACCGTCCGCAGAGCGAGTTCCTCACCCAGCTCCGGCTCCAGCGCCTCAGCCTGCATCAGCTGATAGAACGCCGACGGAGTCTGGTTCAGAACCGTCACCCGCTCACGGGCCAGCAACCGCAGGAAGTCCTGCGGCGAACGCGACACCCCGAACGGGACCACCACCAGACGACCGCCATACAGCAGCGCCCCCCACAGCTCCCACACCGAGAAGTCGAACGCGAACGAATGGAACCACGTCCACACATCCGCCTCCCCGAACGCAAACCACCCCTCGGTCGCCGCGAACAACCGCGCCACATTGCCATGCGTGACCACCACACCCTTGGGCCGGCCCGTCGACCCCGACGTATAGATCACATACGCCGCATGCCCAGGCGACAGAACCCCACCACGCTCCACAGCGGACAACGACGCACCATCCAGCACCGCCAACTCCGCGACCACAGAAGGCTCGTCCAAGACCACCACGCCCGGGCCATCGGCCTCTTCCCCACCAGGCAGCCGATCACGGCACCCGAGATCAGTGACCACCAGCCCAGCAGCCGCATCCCGCAGCACGAAGGTGATCCGCTCGGCGGGATACGCCGGATCCACCGGCAGATAGGCCCCACCCGCCTTCACCACTGCCAGCAACGCAACGACCAGATCGACACCACGCTCCAGACACACACCCACCACAGACTCCGGCCCCACACCCCGGCCCACCAACAACCGCGCCAACCGGTTCGCCCGTCCGTCCAGCTCCGCGTACGACACCTCAACACCCTCGAACACCACCGCCACCGCATCCGGCGTCCGCGCCACCTGCGCCTCGAACAACTCCGGAATCGTCCCCACCGGCACCCCGACCGCCGAGTCGTTCCACTCCACCAACAACCGACCCCGCACAGCCTCATCCAGCACCTCGACGGCACTCAGCGGCAGGTCGGGGCCACCCTCCAACGTCCGCTCCAACGCGGACACCAAGCTCTCCGTAGCCGTGCTCATCAGGGCCACCACGGCGTCCGCGTCGATCGGAGCCACGGCGTCCACCATCAGGCCCAGCCCGTCACCGTCGTCGTCGACGGCGATGGTCAGCGGGTAGTTGGTGCGCTCACGGACGAACACCACCCCGATGCCGTCGGAGAGCTCGGCCATTTCGCGGCTGAGGACGACGTTGTGGCGGTAGTTGAGCATCGAGGTGAACAGAGGAGCGTCCCCCGGCACGCCACTGGCCTGCTGCGCCAGAGCCAGCGGTGCATGCTCGTGCTCAAGCAGTCCCGCGAGCTGGTCACGCATCGCCGCGATCGCCGACACCGCGGTGGTCTCGTCCACCCGCATCCGCACCGGCAGCGTGTTCATGAAGGGACCGGGCACGTCCTCACCGGCGCCGGTGTTCATGCGCCCGAACAGCACGGTGCCGAACACCACGTCGTCCCGGCCACTCACCGCAGCAAGCACCCGCGCCCACGCCACATGCATCACCGTGGCGGGGCTCGCACCCAGCCGCTGCGCCACCTCACGCAGCCGCGCCTCAAGGTCCGCGGCAAGGTCCCGCCGCACCTGGACCGAGTCCATGCCGTCGCCGTGGGCGTCCACCAGGCCGTAGGGCGCGGTCGGTTCGTCGACGTCACCGAGCATGTCGGCGAAGAACGCCTCGTGCTCCCCGCTGTCCTGCTGGGCGCGCGCCTGCGCCACGAAGGTGCGGAACGGCATCGGCTCCGGCAGCTCGGCGGCCCGCCCGGCAAGGACGGTCTGCACTTCGTGGAGCAGCAATTCCAGCGTCGTGTGATCCTGCACCATGTGGTGCATCCGCAGCAGCGCCAGCCACCGGTCCCCCGGTGCGACAGCCACATGGAGCCCGAACAGCGGTGCGCGGTCCAGATTCATGGACAGGCCGCCGGCAGCCAGAAGCTGCTCGACCGGAACGACGCCGCGCGGGTCGAGTTCGACCTCCTCGACGGGCAGGACGGCGTGCCGCCACACCACCTGCACCGGCTCGCGCAGACCTTCCCACACGATGGCGGTACGGAACGTGTCGTGCCGGTCCATGACCTGCTGAAGCGCCTCGGCGAACGCGTCCAGCCGCTCGCGGGAGTCGAACTCCAGCACAGTCGGCATGACGTAGGCGTCCTCACCGCCGTCGGCCAGCAGGTGGTGGAAGAGCAGGCCCTCCTGCAAGGGGGCCAGCGGGTAGATGTCGGCGACATTCGCCGCGCCACCGTCCACGGTCGCCACGACCCGCCCGACTTCCTCGGCGGTCAGATCGACCAACGGGAGCATCTCCGGCGTGATCGCCTGCGCACCCTCCGGAATGGCGTTCGCCGGAACGACAACGGTCTCCACCCCGGACGCAGCCGCCGCAAGCCGAGCCACCGTCGGTGTGTCGAACAGTGCCCGCACGGAGACAGACAACCCACGGCTCCGCAGGGCCTCCACCAGCCGGATCGCGAGAAGGGAGTGGCCGCCCAGGGCGAAGAAGCTGTCATCGACACCGACGCTCTCCACACCGAGAACCTCGGCGAACGCGGCACACAGCATTTCCTCGCGAACCGTCGACGGCCCACGGCCGGAACCAACGGCGTACTCCGGCGCCGGCAAAGCTCTCCGGTCCAACTTGCCGTTCACCGTCAGCGGCAACGCGTCCAGAACCACCACCGCGGCCGGAACCATGTGGGCGGGCAGCCTCCCGGCCACCACCTCCCGCACCGAGTCCGGAAGTTCGTCCCGGTCCGCACCCTCACCCGGCACGACATACGCAACCAGGCGAACATCACCAGGAGTGTCCTCACGAGAAACCACCGCAGCCTGAGCAACCAGGGAATGACCGGCCACCGCGGCCTGCACCTCACCCAGCTCAATACGGAAACCCCGCACCTTCACCTGCTCATCAGCACGCCCCGCGAACACCAACCTCCCATCCGCCGTCCACCGCGCCAGATCCCCCGTCCGATACATCCGCTCACCCACCACACCCGACACACCGAACGGGCACGCCACAAAACGCTCCGCACTCAACCCCGGCCGACCGTGATACCCACGCGCCAGACCCGCACCCGCCACATACAACTCACCCACCACACCCACAGCCACCGGCTCCAAACACCCATCCAGCACAAACATCCGCGTATTCGCCATCGGCGACCCGAACGGCACCACACCATCCACACCATCCGCATCCACCACCCCCGTCGCCACAATCACCGTGGCCTCCGTCGGCCCATACGTATTCACCAACCGCCGACCCCGCGCCCACAACGCCGCAACACCCGGCTCCACCGCCTCCGCACCAATCACCAACGACCCCACACCCACCAGATCAGCCGGCTCCAACACCCCCAACAACGACGGCACCACACTCGCCGACCGCACCCCCGCCGACACCACCAACTCCCGCAACAACCCCGGCTCAGCCCGCTCCGCCACACCAGCCACCACCAACGAACCACCCCACCCCAACGTCACCGCCACATCCAGAACCGACGCATCAAAACTGAACGACGCAAACTGCAACACCCCCACACCCGGCCCCACCTCCATCAACGGACCGAACACCGACACCAGATTCGCCAACCCCCCATGCCGAACCGCCACACCCTTCGGCACACCCGTCGAACCCGACGTATAAATCACATACGCCAAACCATCCGCC
>NZ_JBHVWS010000120.1:4051-7120 GCF_042882185.1 Streptomyces sp. NPDC058239 | reverse complement strand
ACCCGACGATCTCGGCCTTGAACTCCGGCGTGAACGAACGGCGAGGGCGGCGAGGCTTCTTCTTCCCCATGCTCTCCATGACGGACATCCTCCCGGGGCCGAAGCCCCTGATCTCGAATGTCCGTCAAAGCGGGTCAAGCCCAGTACGGGGTTGACCGTTCCACAGTCTCCGGTGCGGTCCGCGAGATCCGTCCACTCCTTGCGGCACGCGGATTCACCATCCCCGACCGCCCGGGCCTGCGGCTGCGTACCCTGGAAGACCTGTTCGCCTACGCCACCGCGGAAGGCGTCGACCTTCGGATCGACGGCACCGACGTGCAGGTCCGCCGGCCACAGGCCGGGCGCCCCGGCCGCAAGGCATTCGTGTCCGGCAAGCGCAAACAGAACACGATCAAGACCACCACCTTCTGTGACCACCAGGGCCGCACACTCTTCTCGGGAGTGGCCCGGCCGGGCCGCATGCACGATCAGACCGTCGTGCGCACCGAGGGCATCGCCGAGCAGTTCCGCCTCCATCCCAAGGTCAAGGCAGAGGTCGACGAGGGCTACCGGGGACTGGCGAATGAGTTCCCCGACCAGGTCAGCGCCCCGCCCAGAAAGCCGAAGGGCGACGCCCCACTCTGCGAGCAGTACGCCTGGCGCGAGCAGCGGCGCTGCCAGTCATCCCGGCGTATCTGTGTGGAGCACACCAACGCCGAGTACAAGCAGTGGCGCCCCCTGCAGCGCTTCATCGGCCGCCGTGAGGACTTCGCCGAAACCCAGGCAGCGATCACCGGACTGGTCTCGGACCGCTCCGCCCGCCGGGTGACCCGGCGCCGGGTGAGCACCGCACTGGTACTCGCCCGACCGACCGCCTGCTGACACCCACCCGCCGAAGCACCAGCCGAACACGCCCCGACCTCAATCGCTCCCCACGTCGTAAGAAGCTGGTGGGGTGAGAGTCGGGGTGCGGGGTGGGGCTGGTGTTCCGTGATGGTCGGGCTTCTTGATGACGTAGCGGGAGATGATCCGCTTGACGGTTCTCGGGTTGGAGCGCGGTCGTCTCGGTGGGTTGATGTTGGCCAGGAGCTCGCCGAAAACGAAGGCAAGGCCGCGGTCAGGCTGAGGGGAAAAAGTCCGCTGGCGGCATCATCGTGATGCGGCGGGCGGCGCGCAGGCAGGTCGTGAACGAGAGGCGGTCCGGGTCGAGGTTCTCGGTGTTGGCGCGGGCGGCCTGGAGCATGTGCACGCGTAGCGCATAGTGGACGAGCAGGTGGCCCCAGATCTGCTGGAGGATTCCGTCGGGTGTCTTGCTGGCCAGGACTTGTCCGGCGCCGATCTGCTGGGCCTTGAGCTCCTTGAACGTGGATTCGATCTCCCAGCGTTCCGTGTAGAGGGCTGCGAGCTCGCTGCCCGGGTACTGCTCGTGGTCGGTCAGCGTGGTCAGCAGGGTGTACTCCTCACCGGCCGCCTCGAGTTGGTAGCGCACGGCGCGGACCTGGATGCCGTGTTCCCGCCGCCGGTCGGTGTGCCCGTAGACGGTGGTGAGCCAGGACCCGTCCGCCAGAACCTCGTCAGGGACGAGGCTGTAGCGGCTGCCTGCCAGCCGCATCAGCAGCTCGGCACCCGAGGTCGCCCAGCCCCGCCACAGCTCCACACCGGGGTAGCCGCGGTCGGCGAGCACCAGCATCCCGGGACGCATCGACCGGGCCAACTCCTACCAGCCGTCGTCTCGTGCGTGTGGTAGTCGGTGACCTCCGCATCCACGATGGCATGCGTGCCGCACTCCACCAGTCCCACGACCCGGGCCTGCGGGAACGCGGCGCGCTTGTAGGGCCGTTTCCCCGGCTTGGGCCGGCCGTCATGCCGCCCGAACACCTCGTCATTGGCCGGAGTGTCGGCGATGTCCACGCAGGTGCCGTCCACTGCCATCAGACGCAGTCCGCGCCAGAACGCCCACGCATCCGACGGCTCGGCCAGCGGCACCACAGTCCGCGCGAACAGTTCACGCAGGGGCTCCCATCCCAGCCGCCGACGCGCCAAGGAGATCGAGGGCTTGGACGGCTCCCGCCAGGTGCCCAGCAGGCCGACCTGCCGCAGCCCGAACGTCGTCTTACGCATGACCTCCAGGTACGGGTCCGGAGAGAACAACGCCAGCCCGAGCACGAAGTACAGCACCAGCCGGGCAGGCAGCACCCTGGACCGGCGTTCGCGCCGGCCGCACGCCTCGACTGCCCGGTCCACTGCACCCGCCGGATACACCCGGGCCAGCAGTCCCACACTCACCACATCGTGAGCCCCTTGCACCCCACACCACCCTGCTTGACGACCCGTCAAATAGACCCCACCAGCCTCTCAAACTAACGGTATTGGATCTTGAACATACCTTCCGGATGGCGAAGCAGACGCTGGGATGGACCCGTCCGAAGATCCGCACCCCCGAGGCGGCGGACCGCTGGACCTGGCTCGTTCTTGCCGCCCACACCCAACTCCGCCTCGCCCGGCCCTTGGCGGAAGACCTCCGCAAGCCCTGGGAGCGCCCCGCGAAGCCGGGCCGCCTCACCCCTGCCCGCGTCCGCCGGGGATTTCGCCGCCTGCACGGGAAGACACCCCAGCCGGCCGGTGCGCCGAAACCCGGCACGGCGGGCCCAGGCCGCCCGGCCGGTTCGAGGAACAAGCGCCGCGCGCATCAGCACCCCGTCGGAAAACATGTCAACGCGGACACACGAGAGAACGGCGGAAGGGACTGTAAATCGTTCGGTGTAACTCCCGATCATGGAGGATGCACCGTTCGTTTGACAGACCCGAAGGTGTGACAGCCCGGGAGCGGGAGTGCAGCGTTTCCCAAGGGGCGTCTGAAGATCAGGTAAGGAGGCCGAAGAGGTACATGCCTCGTTCGCCTCCCACTGCGATCTCATGAGCGGTTTCCGACCAGGCGCACGAGGACAGTGTCCCCTCAGTTCGGGCAACGGCCACGGCGCGTTGTCCCGCCACGTCCCAGACGCGCGCTGTCCCGTCGGTGCCGGCGGTGGCGAGCCAGGTGCCGTCCGGTGCGATCGCCACCGAATTCACCGTGCCGGTATGGCCGAT
>NZ_JBHVWS010000120.1:0-3953 GCF_042882185.1 Streptomyces sp. NPDC058239 | reverse complement strand
TGTCCCGTCGGTGCCGGCGGTGGCGAGCCAGGTGCCGTCCGGTGCGATCGCCACCGAATTCACCGTGCCGGTATGGCCGATGAGCGTGGCCGTGCACGTGACAGAGACTCGGTCCCAGACGCGCGCTGTCCCGTCGGTGCCGGCGGTGGCGAGCCAGGTGCCGTCCGGTGCGATCGCCACCGAATTCACCGTGCCGGTATGGCCGATGAGCGTGGCCGTGCATGTGACAGAGGAGGGCCCATCCCAGGACAGCACCGCCCCGTCGCGGCTGTGGCGAGCAGGGGGCGGGGGCCGTCCGGCGTGATCACCACCGGTCACACCGGCCCGTTGTGACCCGTCAGGGTGGTGCAGCTGCCAGATGGACTGGTCCCAGATCCGCACCGTCTGGTCGTCGCCAGCGGTGGCGAGCCACGTCCCGTCCGGCGCGATCACGGCCGATCGCACCATGTCCGTGTGGCCAGTGAGGCTGGCAGTGCAGGTGTCGGAGCCCCCGTCCCAGATCCGCACCGTCCGGTCGTCGTCCATGCTGGTGAGCCAGGTGCCGTCCGGCGCGATCGCCGCAGCGCGGTGAGTGAGGCTGCCGGTGCAGGTACCGGAGGCTCCATCCCAGATCCACACCGTTCGGTCGTCGCCGGTGGTGGCGAGCCAGGTACCGTCCGGCGCCCTCACCACAGAGTGCACCGGAGCGGTGGGGCCGGTGCGGGAAGAAGCTTGGGCAACCAATTCCAGGTCCCAGATCCGCACCGCCGGGTCGTCGCCGGTAGTGGCGAGCCAGGTACCGTCCGGCGCGATCGCCACCGAGAACACTGAGCCAGGGTGTGCAAGGGTGGCGGTGCAGGTGCGCAAGGCCCGGTCCCAGATCCGCACCGTCTGGTCGGTCCCGGCGGTGGCCAGCCAGGTACTGTCCGGCGCGATCGCCACGGACGCCACGGGCGCCATGTCTCTGTGGGTGGCGGTGCAGCGCCCGGAGGCTCTGTCCCAGATTCGCACCGTCCGATCGTCGCTGGTGGTGGCGAGCCAGGTACCGTCCGGCGCGATCGCCACCGAGCGCACCGACCTGGTGTGGCCGGTGAGAGTTGCGGTGCACTGCCCGGAGGCTCTGTCCCAGATCCGCACCGTCCGGTCGTCGCCGGCGGTAGCGAGCCAGGTACCGTCCGGCGCGATCGCCACGGAAAACGCTGCGTGTCGGAGGATGGCGGTGCAGCGCCCGGAGGCTCTGTCCCAGATCCGCACCGTCCGATCGTCGCTGGTGGTGGCGAGCCACGTGCCGTCCGGCGCGATCGCCACCGAGAACACTGCGCCAGGGTGCACAAGGGTGGCGGTGCAGGTGCGCGAGACCCGGTCCCAGATCCGCACCGTCCGGTCGTCACCGGAGGTAGCGAGCCAGGTACCGTCCGACGCGATCGCAACCGTCCACACCGCGTTGGTGTGGCCAGTGAGGGTGGCGATACTGGTGCCGGAGGCTCTGTCCCAGATCCGCACCGTCCGGTCGTCACCGGAGGTAGCGAGCCACGTGCCGTCCGGCGCGATCACTACAGAGCGCACCGTCTCGGTGTGGCCGGTGAGTGTGCGGTGCAGAGCCGGGTGGGGGAGGTCGCATGGTGGCCATCGGTTTACGAGGCAGGGACGCAAGTCGGGGTCGTGCTGGCGCTCAGTGATCTGGGCGTGCCAGTACGGGTGCGCGTCGAGGCGGCTGTGCAGAACGGAGGTGAGAGCGTGCGGTGGGTCGGTGGGGGTGAGGAGATGGGCGGACTGGGCCAGGCTCCGCGCCAGCGATCTAGTGCGGGGAGTGTTGATGCGGGTGAGGTCGTTCCAGGGGGCGCTGGGGCCACGTTGTGTGAGGCGTGCTTCGACCCAGCGCAGGTCGCCTGCTGCGGCCTCGGCGGACGTGGTGCGGTCGGCTGCGAGCAGGTGGTCGATGAGGTGGTCGAGAAGGTAGCCGTCCTGTAGCTCCCACCAGGCGCGTTCGGGGCTGGGTGCTTCTGGGGCAAGAGGCTGGGCCGGTGGCAGGGTGACAGCGACAGCGTCGACCAGGAGGCCGTTGAGGCGGGCCAGGCCGGCCGTACCGAGATCGCCGCGGAGGTAGTCGCGGATGACGTCGTGCAGGCTGATCAGGCCACCGTTCCGCAAGTCGAGGGTGAGCAAGGACAGGCGTTCCAGGTGCCTGCACAGGGCGCGTGTCTGATCCTCTGCCAGCCCACTCGTGGCCTGCCACAGCAGAACGACGAGCGATATGGGGATGGACTCGTCTTCGGCGAATACGCCGAGTTCGGTGAAACGGTCGGCGCCGCCCGGCGGCAGCAGGGTGGTCGCGGCTTCGATCGAGGACTTGATGGCTTGGTTGCGCAGGCGGGGGTCGTCGAGATCCCACGTGGCAGCCGGAGCGTCCACGGCTCTGGGGCCGTGCGCGCGCAGCCGGTCAAGGATGAGATCAGCAGTGGCGGCGGGGTCGGCGCCGGCACCGAGTTGTTCAGTGATCAGACGGTTGGTCAGGCGCAGCAGCAGGGCCCATCGTCCGGTGGCCCGGAGCAGGCCGTCCACAACCACAGCAGGAAGGGGCGGTAGTTCCCAGGTCAGCACGGTCTTAGCCTGGCCGGGGGACATTTCGTCGACCTGGATACGGTACGTGTCGGGTGGTAGCAGAGCCGGATTGCGGGTCGTGACCAGCCGTACGCAACGGCGGCCGCCGCACAGGAAGGGGGCGAGCTGCTCGTCTTCCCACACGTCGTCAAGGACGAGCAGGGTGCGAGGACGTTGATCGAGGAGCCGACCGAGATGTGCGCCAGCCAAGTCGGGATCCCTGAACTCGGTGGTGTCGCCGGTGATGAACCGGGTGACTTCCGCGACTTTGGCGGCCACGGCTGCCCGGCCGCGGACATCGCGACCGATGGTGACGGTATAGATCCGGGAGCGGAACCGTCGCCGCACTCGTCGGCGGGCGCACACGGCCGCGGCCAACGTGGTCTTGCCGAAGCCGCCTGCACCCCACAACGAGGTGCTGATGCCCACCGCGCGCCGGCCTCGGCAGACCGCCGCCACGGTGGCGCCGGTCTGGGCCCGGTCCACAAACCAGCCCGGAACGGCCACGGACTGTGGTGGCGGCGGATCATCCCGCACCGCTGACGGATGCTCTTGCAGCCACACAGCGAAGCCGACCGCCACGGACGACAGCGCCCCAAGCACGGCAACCCACGGCCACGGGTTCCGCCGAAGCTCATCCACCAGGCCGGGCCAACGCTGGTCGGACGTGGCGGCGTTTCCCGCCAGCGCCAGTAAGACCGCCAGCGCTGCCCCCACGGCTGCAAGCGACACCAGCCCCACGATTCGGACCCGCACCCGCCCCTCCCAAAACGATTCCGTGCGCGCACAATATCGACAGGCCGATCCCATCGTCAGATGGACACCGCAATACCGCGTGTACCCATTCCGCCATCGCGGCACTACCCCCACCGGGCGGAAAGGCAATGCCCGGCCCCGGCCCGAGGTTCGCGCCATCCATCAGGCTGCCGTCATCAAGGGGCGCAGCCAAGCCCATGCCAACAAGCGCGCCGCCCTTGATGCTGCCGCACGCGAACTCGGTCACCTCGACTGGAAGACATTCATCTGCGACACCATGCACCCGAGCGTGAACCAGGTCGGCTGAAAGGTGAGCCACGCCCCGAAGACGATTGCGTACTGGCGTCGGAAGGTCCTCGGCGCGGACTGGGTGACGGCCAGCGCGCGGCTCCAGCCGCGCCGAGCCTCCGCGTACACCCGGCTCGACACGGAGTTCGCCATCCGGGGCTGGACCGACTTGGCTTCCGCACGCTGCGGTAGGCAAACGCGGCCTCCCAGGCATCGCTGCGGACGTCGGGCGTGGACCCAAGGCCGGGAAGTTAACGAACGCCCGCTGATTGCAAGGTAGTTGGTGACCAGGTTGTGGCTGCGTAGAGGCCGGGTCCGATCTTGTGGAT
>NZ_JBHVWS010000119.1:0-7881 GCF_042882185.1 Streptomyces sp. NPDC058239 | reverse complement strand
GCACAGCCGCTTGACGCCGAAGGCGCCACGGTGATCGTCGACGAACTGGAAGCGGCTGCTCACCAGCTGGTCTCCGCCGCAAAATACTTCGCGGCCCTCCGCAGGATCTCCCGCTCAAGCTCGAGTTCCTTCACCCGTGCCCGCAGCTGCCGGTTCTCCTTCTCCATCGCGGTGGCCTCCACGGCCCCGGGCCGGGCGGCCTGCTCGGCGTCCCGCACCCACGTGCGCAGCGTCTCGTGGTTGACGCCCACGTCCTTGGCCACCGACGCATACGTCCCACCCGGACTGGCGTGGTACAGCGCGACGGCATCGGCCCTGAACTCAGGCGATTACTTCGATGTCCCCAACGCGAACTCCTGTCCTATGGATCTTCACGATCCAATGATCAGGGTGTCCACGATCAAGGGGAAACGCCCATTCATGTCCGCCGCATTGGGTGGACACCCACAGTCCGCAGGGGCTGCCTGTCGGCATCGCAGCTGCTCAAGCACCGACTGCAGCCCGGCGCTGCGTCTCCCATGCTGGAATGTCAGCCCCTCAACCTGCTCGGCGAACGTTTTCTGCGGGCAAGCGCCCTGGCGGCAGCGGAACCGGCGGACCCGTAACTCGATGACCACGGGACGGCCTCCGACCGCGCTGTCGGCGAGCCGACGTACGTACCGGCTGTGCACCCGGGCCGACGTCGTTCCGCAGGCAGGGCACACAGCCCGGTCCGCTGACGCACGGGCCTGAACGACCACGAACTCACCGTCGCATACAACATCTTCGATCACAGCGCCTTCGACCCGGTGGAACCACAGGTCCTGGAGGAATACATCAGCCACGGCCGTTCATGATCGCGGTTGTGGTGACCCTCCGTGGCCTGAGCACGGAAAGTGATCCAGAACCCAGGTTCGAAGACCGCCGACAATCCCCTGCAGATGCCGCATCGTGGGGTTGTCCCGCTGGCCTTTACGCAGCAGCCAGACATAGCTGCCGGAGATCGACGCCCCGCTTGCCGCGATGGCCTGGGCTACTTCCTCTGTGCCGTACGGCCCACGTCCGGGTGGAATGACCGTCTCGAACAAGTGCTCCAGCTTGCTGGCCAGCGTGCGCCCCCCTTTCGGGCCGCGCTCGCTGTCCATAGCCATCTCCGTTCTGGCGTTTGAGCTGCACTCCGGTATATCGGACAACCATGGAAGCTCTTCCATCAGTTGACTGCACGCATATGCCAACAGTGGCATCTCACACCGCCGGTCCTCACCTAAGCTTGGCTTTAAACTCCACCAAGATCATTTCTTGGTGGGGTTTGTCGTTCGCCTGACAGCTGGACGGCCTCTGCTTGATCATGTGTTTCCGCCAAGAGACACGTTGATCAACCAAAGGCCGTGATGGACAGTCTGCAAGATGGCGCCGTGCGCGTCGAGGCCCTGGCCGGGTTGTCCCGGTTTCGCCGTGAGCTGTACGAGTGTCTGACGGTGCGGGCGGATGCCCTGTTCGAGCTCATGGATGCGGTGCTGTGCGCCGACGGGCCGGTGACGTCCCTGCCGGAACTCTCGCTGTCGGGGGTGCATCGGCGCGGGCACGGAGCGATGTACGACGCGCTGGCCCAGGGACACATCAACGCCTCCCGGCTTCGGATGGCGCTGGCCGGACTGCGGTTGCCGCGCGGGACGGACGGGCAGCTGTCGATCGCGTTGGACGTCACGCCGTGGCCGCGTCCGGATGCCGAGTGCTCGCCCGAGCGGCTGCACTGCCACCGTCCGTGCCGGTGCGACGGGGTGCGTCAGACCATTCCGGGCTGGCCCTACCAGGTCGCGGCGACCCTCGGCGGCGGCCGCTCCTCGTGGACCGGCCCGCTGGACGCGGTGCGATTGGGGCCCGAGGACGATCCCACCGAGGTCACCGCCGCCCAGATCCGCGACCTTGTCGCCCGCCTGGAGAGGGCCGGGCAGTGGCACCCGGGCGACTTGCCGGTGCTGTTCGTCCTGGACTCCGGCTACGACATCGTGCGCCTGACCTGGCTGCTGCGCGAGGAGCCGGTGCGGCTGCTGGGACGCATCCGCGCGGACCGGGTGATGCGCGCCCCGGCCGGCAAGCGCCGCGGGACGAACCCCGGGCGCCCGCCCCGACATGGAGCGGAGTTCCGCCTGGCCCAGGCCGCGACCTGTCCGGCGCCGGTCCAGGAGTCGGCCGGCGTCCACGACCGCTTCGGCCAAGTCCTCGCCCGCTGCTGGGGCCGCTTGCACCCCAAGCTGGACCGGCGCGGCTCCTGGGCTGACCACGAAGGCGAACTCCCCATCGTCGAGGGAACGTTGGTCCATCTGGCGGTCGAGCGCCTGCCCGGCAATCGCGACCCCAAGCCGCTATGGCTGTGGCACAGCGACCCCGACGCCACCGCGCACAACGTCAACCGCCTCTGGCGGATCTTCCTTCGAAGGTTCGATATCGAGCACACTTTCCGCTTCTTCAAGCAGACGCTCGGCCTGACCCGACCCCGCTTGCGCACCCCCGAACAGGCCGACCGGTGGGTGTGGCTGATCCTCGCCGCCTACGCGCAACTCCGTCTCGCCCGGCCCCTGGCCGAGGACCTGCGGCGACCCTGGGAGAAGCCCCTGACACCGGATCAGCTCACCCCCGGCCGGGTCCGACGGGGCTATCCCCGCATCCGACGGACCGTGGGCACTCCAGCCCGCGCGCCAAAAGCCTCCCACCCCGGCCCAGGCCGCCCCAAGGGCCGCACCTCCACACCCGCACCCCGCCACCCAGTCGGCAAGAAACAGCGCAAAACGGATATGCCTAGATGCGGCGGGGCCGAGCAGCAGCCTTAAAGATCAAGCTAAGGGAAACCGCCTTTGAGGTCCATCGTGAGTCGAACGAGTCCGGGCGGCGCGAAAAAGTCGGCGTCGAGGGCGGGTTGTTCATCGGCGGTGCGGGCGTCGCCGATGAACATGTCGCGGCCGCGGAGTCCTTTACCCCCACGCGCGGATGCCTCGGCATGAAGGTCACCAGTAGTGATCGTCGGCACGGTGCACACAAGTTCTACCGGCGCCGCGGGTACGTCGACGAAGCAGGGAAGTCGTCCCGGTTCCTGCGACCTCCAAGGTCCCGGACCACGTCGTCGACCGTCCACTCCGCGACGCGGATGTCCGGCTCGCCCCGGCAAGCTACGTGAGCGCGGCGGCGACCTCGTCGAGACACGCACCGCGGGAAGCCTTGACGAGGACCACGTCGCCTGCGGCAATGTGGCCGCGCAGCCAGTCGACGGCCGCGTCGTTGTCGGCCAGCGCCACCGCCGCCTCTCCCGCGCCGGCGGCGATCGAACGGCCGCCCGCGCCGACGGTCGCCACCACGTCGGCCCGGGCGGCGGCGTACGCGCCGATTGCACGGTGCTCGGCCTCGCTCTCCTGCCCCAGCTCGAGCATTTCGCCGAGGACGGCGATGCGACGCCCGCCCTCGATTGCTGCCAGCGCGTCCAGGGCGGCGCGGGTCGAGTCGGGGTTGGCGTTGTAGGAGTCGTTGAGCAGCATCGCGCCGCCGGCGAGGTCGCGCAGCTCCATGCGCCACTTCGACAGCGAGACTGTGCCCAACGCCGCCGCGGCCACCTCCAGAGGTATGCCGGCCGACAGCCCCGCCGCCGCGGCAGCCGCCGCGTTGAGTGCCTGGTGCGCACCCACGAGCGGCAGCGCGACGCGAGCCGAGGCGTCGGCGGTCCGCAGCGTGAAGGACGGCCGGCCGAGCCGGTCCAGCGCCAGGTCGAGCACACGTACGTCGGCGTGCTCGGCCCGCCCGAAGGTCACCACCGGACCGTCGGTGAGCGCGCGCATCGCGACCCCCCGGGGATCGTCGGCGTTGAGGACGGCGGTCCCGCCGGGCGCCAGCCCCTCCACCAGCTCCCCCTTGGCCTTGGCGATGGCTCCGCGCGACCCGAACTCACCGAGGTGTGCCTTGCCGACGTTGAGGACGACGGCGATGTCAGGCGCGACCAGGCCCGCTAGCTCGGCGATGTCGCCGATGCGGCGAGCTCCCATCTCAAGGACGAGGTACTGGGTGCCCATGTCGGCGCGCAGCATGGTGAGCGGTACACCAAGCTCGTTGTTGAGCGAGCCGATGGTGGCGACCGTCGGCCCGGCATTCGAAAGCACGGCAGCCAACAGGTCCTTGGTGCTGGTCTTACCCTGGGAGCCGGTCAGCCCCACAACGGTCAGCCCGTTGCGCAGCTGGGCCACGACATGGGTGGCGAGCGTCTGCAGCGCCGCCTGGACATCGTCGACGACGATGGTGGGCAGCGGAGTGGGCTGGGAGCCGAGCACAGCCACCGCCCCTGCCTCGCCGGCCTGGTCGGCGAAATCGTGGCCGTTGGCACGCTCCCCGGCCATGGCGACGAAGAGGCCGCCCGGCTCGGCCAGCCGACCGTCGAGCACGGCCGGCGCGGTCACCGTCACTGCGTCGTCGCCCGCGACCGTCCCGCCGACGACCGCAGCAATCTCGCCGAGGCTGAGCGGAACGATGCCCACGCGGCGCGGGAGCCGGCGAGCGGGAGCGAGGCCGGCGAGGTAGAGGTACGAGGAGGCTGGTTCGCTATAGGTCACGCCTCAAGTCAAGGCGGTGTGGTGTTGCTAGCGTGTATGCGGTTTTCAATACACTGACGATACGCTACCCATCGGTAGCATATCGTGGGCATATCGAAAACCTCATACGTTCCGGCAACGCCACGCCGCCTTGACTGTAGGCATGACCTACAGCGAACCAGCACACGCGGCGGTCGGCCGCACCCAATCGCTGACGTCCTCGCATCCCACAGCCGTCGCACCCACGGGAGTCACGGTTTATGGGTGTGGGAAGGACGAGGCCGCCTTGTTCCGAGAGATGGCGCCTCGCGTCGGCGCAATTCCCACCATCACCGAGGCAGCGGTATCCGAAGCCAACGTTGAATTGACAAACGGAAACCGATGCATCAGCGTCAGCCATAAAACTGGCATCGCAAATTCCACTCTTCTTGCACTCAGCCGGGCAGGCGTGGCTTACATCTCCACAAGAAGCGTGGGATACAACCACATCGATGTGGGGTACGCAGCGAGCGTCGGCATCTCCGTGGAAAACGTCGCCTATTCACCCGACAGCGTGGCCGACTACACATTGATGCTGATGCTGATGACGGCGCGACACGCAAAGTCCATCATCCGTCACGCAGATGTGCACGATTACCGGTTGAACGACGTCCGCGGAAAAGAGCTTCGCGATCTGACCATCGGAGTCGTGGGAACGGGGCGCATTGGCGTAGCAGTCATGGACAGGCTGCGGGGTTTCGGATGCCGGACATTGGCCCATGACAGTCACCCCACGACCGAGGCCGATTATGCCCCTCTCGATAAATTGCTGCAGTTGAGCGACATCGTAACGCTCCACACGCCGCTCACCGCGGATACACACCACCTCCTGAATCGCCACCGCATCGAGCAGATGAAGCACGGCTCATGCATTATCAATACTGGACGCGGTTCACTTATCGACACCGAGGCCCTTGTTTTCGCATTGGAAAGCGGCCGTTTGGGCGGTGCCGCGCTGGACGTCCTCGAAGGAGAGGAAGGAATCTTCTACACCGATTGCCGAAACAAACCAATTGACAGCAAGGCGTTGTTGCGGCTGCAAGAGATGCCGAACGTGATCATCAGTCCGCACACCGCCTACTACACAGACCACGCCCTGAGCGACACGGTCGAAAACTCCATCACCAATTGCCTGAAATTCGAAAGCAGGAACCAGCATGGATAAGCTCAACGTCGGAATCGCATTCGGGGGCTGCTCCGAAGAACACCCCATCTCCATCAAATCTGCGCAAGAGGTCGCAAAAAATATCGATCTCGACAAGTACGAACCCTTTTACATCGGGATCACGAAGAGCGGTGCTTGGAAACTTTGCGACAGCCCTGGCCCAGACTGGGAGAGCGGCAGTTGTCGTCCGGCGCTGTTGTCACCGGACAGAAGCGTACGCGGATTGCTCGTCCTGGAGCAGGGGCGCTACAGCACGATCAATCTGGACGTCGTGCTGCCCATCCTGCACGGAAGACTTGGTGAAGACGGCGCGATGCAAGGCCTGTTGGAGCTCACCGGCATCCCCTACGCGGGCTGCGACGTACAGAGTTCCGCTCTGTGCATGGACAAGTCCCTTGCTTACCAAATAACCAGGAGCGCGGGAATCGCCACACCGAAATTCTGGACCGTTGCGGCGAACGAGAATATTGATCCCGAGCAGCTGACGTATCCCGTCTTTGCGAAGCCGGCCCGTTCGGGGTCGTCCTTCGGCGTCAGCAAGGTATCGCAAAAGGAAGAACTGCTGCCTGCGGTGGAAATCGCGCGACAGTACGACTCAAAGGTGCTCATCGAAGAGGCTGTCGTCGGCAGCGAAGTCGGATGCGCCATCCTGGGGAACGAACTGGATTTGATCGCAGGCGAGGTGGATCGAATCGCGCTGTCGCACGGGTTCTTCAAGATCCATCAGGAGAAAGACCCGGAGAGCGGATCCGAGAACTCAACGTTCATCGTTCCCGCCGACATTTCAGAAGAGTCGCGCTCGCTCGTTCAGGAGACGGCAAAGACCATCTACCGCGCCCTGGGATGCAGCGGCCTGGCACGAGTGGACATGTTCCTCAAGGAGGATGGAAGTGTCGTCCTCAACGAGGTCAACACATTGCCTGGCCTGACCTCCTACAGCCGTTATCCAAGGATGATGGCGGCTGCAGGGATTACGCTGACCGAAGTGATCGACCGGATGGTGACGTTGGCACTGACGGGGAAAATCCGATGAATGACAACTTTGCCTTCCTGGACGAATGTGCACCCGGAATACGCTGGGATTCCAAGTACGCCACCTGGGACAACTTTACCGGCAAACCCGTGGACGGCTACCTGGCCAATCGAATCGTCGGCACCAGGCCTTTGTTCGCAGCCCTGGAAAGGGCGCGAGAAGAGGCCCGCTCCTATGGCTTTGGCCTGCTCCTCTGGGATGGATACCGCCCTCAACGCGCCGTAGATTGCTTTGTGCGCTGGTCGAGGCAGCCGGAGGATGGCCGCACGAAGCAGCGACACCATCCGCATATCGACAGAGCCGATATGTTCGAGATGGGATATGTCGCCACAAAGTCCGGCCACAGTCGGGGCAGCACCGTCGACCTGACTCTCTACCACATGGCCACCGGAGAACTCGCCGCCATGGGCGGTGACCACGACTTGATGGATCCGATCTCGCATCACGGAGCACAAGGGGTCACACAATCCGAGGCGCGAAATCGACAACACCTCCGCTCCATCATGGAGGCCTGCGGTTTCAGCCCATACGAGTGGGAATGGTGGCATTACACCCTGAAAGACGAACCTTACCCGGACACCTATTTTGACTTTCCCATCACGTAACTGAACCGGACCGAGAAGTCGAAGTCGTCGAAGCGCTACGAGCGACCGCGGTTCCAGTTGCGCGACTCACGCGAGAAAGGAAATGTCATGTCAGAGCACCATTCCGACTGGTGCCTCCGGTGTGGGCACAACCATCGCCACGGGCCGACGGGGGATCTGAGCGGGGCGATCCCGCTGTTCGAGCGGACCCTCTCCGACACCGTACGGGTGATGGGCGAGGACCACCCTGACACGCTGACCGCCCGCAACAACCTCGCCTACGCCTACCAGTCGGCCGGGAACCTGAACCGGGCCATCCCGCTTTTCGAGCAGACCCTCTCCGACACCGTACGGGTGCTCAGTGAAGACCACCCTGACACGCTAACCGCCCGCAACAACCTCGCCTGCGCCTACGAGTCGGCCGGGAACCTGAACCGGGCCATCCCGCTTTTCGAGCAGACCCTCTCCGACACCGTACGGGTGCTCAGTGAAGACCACCCTGACACGCTA
>NZ_JBHVWS010000118.1:0-7991 GCF_042882185.1 Streptomyces sp. NPDC058239 | reverse complement strand
TCATCCACAAGATCGGACCCGGCCTCTACGCAGCCACAACCTGGTCACCAACTACCTTGCAATCAGCGGGCGTTCGTTAACTTCCCGGCCTTGGGGGAAAGCCCCTGCCCCTGTCAACGAGCTTGCGGAGCATTGCGGATCTCCTGGGTCGTTGGAGGCAAGTCAGCGTCCGGGTGGTACTCGAAATGCCACCACTCGTTGTCGTAGATGCGGTAGAGGTCGTAGCGGGCACCGTGTTCCTCGAGCCAGCGCGCGCCTTCGTACGGGCGCACATCCAGCGCGGTGCCCTTGACGTGCCTGGATTCCGCCGGTGGCAGCACGAGCATCCGGGCCGCGGCCAGTGAGCCGACGCGGCGCACCTCCTGGTCGAACAACCGTTGCTGGACGAGGGGATCGCGGTATCCCGAGGTGAGGCCGATGAGTTGCCCGTGGCGCCAGAGAGCCCCGGCGCGTGCGGCGGTGAACGCCGCCCTGGCACCGTCGGTGAGCCCGGTGAGATCCTCGGCAGGAAAACGGATCCCCAACGCCCAGTCGCAGGCCAGTTCACGGGCGCGGCCGGGATTGCGGACGAACGTAACCGGGAGCAGGAGCACGGCGAGCACCACCGCAAGTACGGCGAACAGCCGGTCACGGGGCCGAGGCGGGATAATGTGTGGTTCGTTCATACCTCCAGTCGAGGGGGCATGACGTTGTCAGCCCGTATCCAGTTTTCGATATGCCGACGATATGCACCGGCTCGTAGCATGAGGCCATGCGTGTTTTAGTCGTTGAGGACGAGCCATACATGGCAGAGGCCATCCGCGATGGGCTGCGCCTGGAGGCGATCGCGGCCGACATCGCCGGGGACGGTGATACCGCTCTGGAACTGCTGAGCATCAACACTTACGCCATCGCCGTCCTCGACCGGGACATCCCCGGACCTACCGGTGACGAGATCGCCCAACGCATCGTTGCCTCCGGCGGCGGCATGCCGATCCTCATGCTGACCGCTGCCGACCGGCTCGACGACAAGGCCAGCGGGTTCGAGCTCGGCGCTGACGACTACCTCACCAAGCCCTTCGAACTCCGAGAACTCGTGCTCAGGCTCAGAGCACTCGACCGCAGGAGCGCCCACAACAGACCACCTGTGCGAGAGATCGCAGGCTTGCGTGTGGATCCGTTCCGCCGCGAGGTCTACCGCGAAGGCCGCTACATCGCGCTCACCAGGAAGCAATTCGCTACGCTCGAAGTCCTCGTCGCTGCCGAAGGCGGTGTCATCAGCGCAGAAGAGTTGCTGGAGCGAGCGTGGGATGGGAACGCAGATCCGTTCACCAACGCGGTGCGCATCACGGTCTCGGCCTTGCGTAAACGCCTCGGCGAGCCCTGGCTGATCACCACCGTGGCCGGGGTTGGTTACCGCATCGACACAGGACCGAACGCCGATGACCAGGAAGCGGAGCGTGGATAGGCGTCAAGGGTTGAGTGTCCGCCTCAAGCTCACCCTCAGCTACGCCGCATTCCTCGAGATCGCGGGCGCCCTGCTGCTCGCCGCCGTGTGGATGTTTCTTCTGCGAGGAAGGTCGGACAGCCTGAGCGTCCCTGATCGGACCGACTTCCTACGCGTCTTCGACCCAAGCAATTTTGGACCGGTCGTCTTCATCCCGGCGGGAATCCTAGTGCTGGCGTTCCTGCTGATGTTCGGTCTCGTGGGCGGGTGGATTCTGGCCGGCCGGATGCTCACCCCGCTGATTCGCATCACCGACGCCACACGCAGGGTGGCGAACAATGGACCGCTCTCCCACCGGATCCGCCTACCGGGTCGCCGAGATGAGTTCCGCGAACTCGCCGACTCCTTCGACGTCATGCTCGCGCAGCTCGAAGCCCACGTCGCCGAACAGCAGCGATTCGCGGCCAATGCCTCTCATGAACTGCGCACTCCGCTGGCGGTCACTCAGGCGCTTCTCGACGTGGCCCGCAACGATCCGAACCGCGACACCGACGAGCTTGTCGAGCGCCTCCGCGTGATCAACACCCGGGCCATCGACCTCACTGAAGCATTGCTCCTGCTCAGCCGCGCCAACCAGCGGTCATTCACCAGGGAACACGTCGACCTGTCCCTCATGGCGGAAGAAGCCACGGAAACGCTCCTCCCTTTGGCGGAAAAGCATGGCGTCACCATCGAAACCACCGGCGACATGAGCATCACCATCGGCTCTCAGGCGCTCCTGCTGCAGATGACCACGAACCTGCTGCACAACGCGATCGGCCACAACCTGCCTGAACACGGCATCGTATGGGTGAATACCAGCGTCCACCCCAACTCTGTTGTGCTCGTTGTCGAGAACACCGGCGAGAAGCTCACCTCAGAGCTGGCGTCGACGCTCACCGAGCCATTCCAGCGCGGCACCGAACGCTTGCACTCCGACCACGCAGGTGTCGGCCTCGGCCTGGCAATCGTCAAAAGCATCACCCGAGCACACGACGGAACCCTCACCCTCACCCCCCGCCCCGCTGGCGGGCTCCGCGTCACGGTGCGACTGCCCGCCGCGTCAGCGCACACACAAACAGATGGCGATCAGGCCTGACGAAGGGGCCTTGACCCAAGGCCGGGTAGTTAGCGTTTTCGCTGGTCACGCAAGCCCGTTGAGGGATTCCGTGCGTGGAGCAACGGAGCTCGTTGGTACAGGCAGTCGTCCAGGACAGCTTGTTCACGAGGAGGTCCGTTGCCGTTTCGTCATGTCCTTTCGGCCCCGGTGGTGGCCATCACCCGTACGGTCACCGTGGCGGCGGGCCGGTTCGCGCCGGGGCATCTGGGCGAGCTGACAGCCGTCGTGCCGTTTGAGCTGGTCGACGCGGTCCTGGAGGAGACGCAGTCGATGCAGCGGCGACTACGTGATCTCCCGTCGCGAGTCGGGGTGTACTTCCTGCTCGCGATGTGCCTGTTCCCCGAGGTCGGATACCGGCTGGTCTGGGACAAGCTGACGGCGGGCCTGGACGGGATTGCGGTGGCCGGTCCGATACCGAAGGCCCTGCGTGATCTGCGCCGCCGGCTCGGAGTCGCACCGGTGCGGGCACTGTTCGAGGTGCTGGCCGGACCGTTGGCCAGGCCAACGACACCGGGGTGCGATTCGGTCCGTTCCGGACGGTGTCGTTCGACGGGTGCAGTTCACAGAAGGTCGCCGACTCCGAGCGGAACCGGCTCTGGCTGGGGCGGACGTCTCACCACGGCTATCCGACCATCGAGTTGATGACGCTGGTCGAGACCGGGACCAGGGCGCTCATCGGCGCGGTGTTCGGGCCGCCAGCCGGTGGCGAGACGGGTTACGCCTCACGGCTACTGCATCTGCTGCGGCCGGACATGCTGGTCCTGTGGGACAAGGGTTTCGATGGCAACAGCTTCCTCGCCGCAGTGAACGCGACCGGTGCCCAGGTGCTGGGCCGGCTCCGGGCCAACCGCCGCACCCCGGTCCTGACGCGTCTCGGCGACGGCTCGTACCTGTCGGTGATCGGTACGGAGAAAGTTCGTGTCATCGACGCAACCATCACGGTGACCTGCGCGGACGGGACCGTCTTCGCAGGCTCCTACCGGCTCGTCACTACCCTGACCGACGCCCGCCGCTACCCGGCGGCCGTGCTGGCAGGTCTCTACCACCAGCGGTGGGAACACGAATCGGCGTACTACGCGCTCCGCCACACGATCATGAACGGGCGCGTCCTGCGTTCGGGCGACCCGGTCGGCGTCGAGCAGGAGATGTGGGCCCTACTCACTCTCTACCAGGCCCTGCGGACCGTGATGGTCGAGGCCGCGGAGTCGCTGCCGGACACCGATCCGGACCGCTGCTGCTTCACCGTCGCGCTCCAGAGCGCCCGTGACCAGGTCGTCCAGGCCGCCGTCATGACCGACCCCGCCGACGCCGGTCGCCTCGGGCTGATCGGCCACCGGATTCTGACCCGCCTCCTCCCGCCACGACGCCAGCGGGTCAGCACCCGCAAGGTCAAGTCACCGATGTCCCGCTACAGCACCCGCCACGAGGACGGCAGGCCCGACAACACCCGCACTATCACCGGTCTCGAAATCAACGTCCTTGAGCCTCCGGAATCCCGCCCTCAGCTCCCCGCCGTCTCCCGCGACGACCGGCACACCGCCCTCGCCGAGCGACGCCGTCACCGAATCCTGGCCCTGCTCGAGAAGGACCCCGACCGCCTCTGGCGTCCCCGTGACATCGCCTCCCATTTCGGCGACATCACCATGGAGACCATGTATCGACAGCTCTCCAGATGGGCCGAGGCCGGCCTTATCCACAAACTCGGCCCAGGCCTGTACACCGCCACAGCATGGACCCCAACTCCCCTTGCGTGACCAGCGAAAACGCTAACTACCCGGCCTTGGGTCAGGGCCCCTCCCCATGCTGGCCCGCATGCTGTACGAGCGGGGTCTGCAGAACTCCCGCCTGGGGCGGCTGTCCCTGGTCGCCGCGTCGATCGACGACGCGGGGGCCTGGTGCTTCCTGGCCATGTTGACGGCCGTGCACACCGGTTCCGGGGCCGCGGGCGCTCTGCCCGTGATCGGTTACAGCATCCTGTTCACCGCCGTGATGCTGCTCGGAGTGTCCCGGCTGCTGCGGCCGCTGGCGCGGCACGTCGGCCGGCAGGGCACGCTGAGCCCCGGCGTGATGTACGTCGTCGTCATCGTCCCGATCGTCTGCGGATACCTCACCGACCTGATCGGGATCTACGCGGTCTTCGGCGGCTTCATCGCCGGCCTGGCCATGCCCCGTGACCCGCAGTTCCGCCAAGCGCTGCACAGCCGGATGATGGACACCGTCTCCACGCTACTGCTGCCCATCTTCTTCGCCCTGTCCGGCCTCACCACCGACCTGCAGGGCATCTCGGCCGACACCCTGCTGTTCGGCGTCGCCGCGCTCCTGGCGGGATTCGCGGGCAAGTACTTCGGCAGCGCCCTGGCCATGAAGACACTTCGCTTCAGTTGGCGCGAGGCCTTCGCTGTGGGAGGACTGATGAACGCCCGCGGCATGATGATCCTCATCTTCATCAACATCGGCTTGGCGCAGGGCCTGATCACCAAGCCGGTCTTCTCCGTTCTCGTCGTGGTCGCCGTTGTCACGAGCGCCACGGCCCTGCCGCTGTACCGCCGGGCGCTCCCGGAACACCTGGAGATGCAACTCGGCAGCGGAGTGCCCACTCCGGCGCCGGCACCACGCCCCCTCACGACGACCGGCATGCACTGATTTGCAAGCACCCGCCGGAGGCCCAGACCCATGGTCGGGCCGAGGACATCCCGGTGGACCCACCTCGTGCGCTGCGCACCACGGTGGCCACCGAGAAGGGGCTGCCAGCGGTGTACGTGGCGCATCTGGGTCCGTGAGGGGGATACGCAGGGGCGACTTCTGGACGGACTCGCGGGACGCCGGTGCGACGAAGCTCGCCAAGGCCGTCGCCGCCGAGCGCAGCGAGCGGGTGCGGGTGCTCGGTGGCTTCAACGGCACCATGGGCGACCGGGTCGACGGCCTCACCTCGCGGCTGCGCTCGGTCCTGGACGTGGCCGGGGACGGGTTCGGCTTCAGCTGGCCGGCGAGGCGGCGCGGATCGACCAAACCCTGGTCCGCGGCGTGGAGCCGCCGGCCGGTGGTGGCCAGAATCAGATGGTTAGCCGCCGGGTGGTGACATATCGTCGGCATATCGAGAATCGCATACGCCCGGGCAACACTCCACTACATTGACTGGCGGCATGTCCTTCAATCCCTCCAGCGAACTCATGCGAACTGCAGCCGGGAATCCGGTCGTCAGGCCGATCAGCGACGCCGAGCATGTGGCGTTCGTGCGGGCCCAGCGGTCGGTCAGCTTTCTGCAGACCCCGGCGTGGGGCCGCGTCAAGACCGAGTGGCGCAGCGAGTCCCTCGGCTGGTTCCTGGGTCGGCGCCTGGTTGGTGCTGGGCTCGTACTGCACCGCCCGGTGCCGCGGCTCGACCGCTTCACGCTGGCGTATCTGCCCGAGGGCCCGGTCATCGACTGGAGCGGCGAGATCGGTGCTTGGCTCGATCCGCTGGCGGCCCATCTCAAGGCCCAGGGCGCGTTCGCGATCCGGCTCGGCCCGCCGGTGCGCACACACACCTGGAGCGCCGCCCAGGTCAAGGAGGGCATCGCCGACCCGGGCAGCAAGCGGCTCACCGACATCTCCGGCCACTGGTCCGACCCGGTCGGTGCCCGCGTGGGCAGCAGGCTCCGGGAGGCCGGCTGGCTGTCGCAGAGCCCGGAGGACGGGTTCGGGGTCGGGCATCCACAGTTCAAGTACGAGATCCCGATGGCAGGCAGGACCGAGGACGAGCTGCTCAAGGGCATGAACCAGCAGTGGCGCCGCAACATCAAGAAGGCGGCCAAGGAGGGCGTCGAGGTCACGGTCAGCGACAGGGGCGCGGAAGACCTCAAGGCGTTTCACGACCTCTACGTCCACACCGCCGAGCGCGACCACTTCACACCCCGGCCGCTGCGCTACTTCGAGACCATGTTCGCGGCGCTGAGTGCCGAGGACCCCGAGCGGATCAAGCTCTATATGGCCCGCCACCAGGGCGACTTGGCCGCCGCCACTGTCCTGGTCCGCGTCGGCGCCCACGCTGTGTACGCCTATGGCGCCTCCTCCACCGCGAAGCGCGAGGTGCGTGGTTCCAACGCCTGCCAGTGGGCGATGATCCGCGACTCGCTCGCGGCCGGATGCGACGTCTACGACCTGCGCGGCATCACCCCCACCCTTGACGCCGACGACCCGCACGTCGGCCTTGTCCAGTTCAAAGTCGGCACCGGCGGCCAGGCGATGCGGTACGTCGGCGAGTGGGACCTGCCGCTGCGGCCGATGGTTTACCGGGCCTTCGGCCTCTATATGAGGCGGCGCGGACGCTGAACCGCACAGCCGACTACGCGAGCGCGGCGGGGACTTCGTCGCGGCGTGCCGCAGGAAGCCTTGACCAGCACACATTCGCCTGCGGCAAGGTGACCGCGCAGCCAGTCGACAGCCGCCACCACGCCGGCCCGGGAGACGGGGCGTCGTAGGAGTCGTTGACCAGCATCGCGCCGCCGCGGCCACATCGAGGGGGAGCTCTGCCGCGAGTGCTGCCGCCGTGGCAGGAGCCGCGTTGAGTGCCTGGTGCGCGCCCACGAGCGGCAGCCCGACGCGAGCCGAGGTGGCAGCGTTCCGCAGCGTGAAGGACGGCCAGCCGAGCCGGTCGAGGACCAGGTCGAGCACCGGTACGTCGGCGTAATCAGCCGCCCCGAAGGCCGCCACCGGACGTGGTGGGGCTCATCTTCGTGCCGTCGTCGAACAGCAGGATTGTGCGGGGCGGTGAGGCCCACCTGGATGGCCTCGCAACCGTAGCGGGCGTCCAGGCCGAAGGCATCGAGTTCGGTCCGGGTGCGCAGGGGGGGTAGCCGGTCAGGGGCTCAGGCGCCGGAGAGGATCTCCTTCGACAGCGGGGTCGGTCGTAAGGGGCCCTGGCTCGTCGTCGATGAGTGTGAGGGTGCCGGTGTGGCCCGACCGGCGCAGGGTCTCGGCGGCAGCCAGTCCGGCCTCCGAGGCGCCGACGATCACGCCTCGATCGGGTGCGGCAGTCACGACGACTCCCCGAGCCGGATCGCTGCCCCGGGGCACATCGTGGCCGACTCGCGTACGGCGTCGTGGAGTTCGGAGGGCGGAGTGTCATCGAGGACTTCGACCATGCCGTCCTCGTCCCGCTGGTCGAAGACGTCGGGGGCGAGCATCACGCACTGGCCCGAGGCAACATACCTGGGAACATCGACTGTGCTCCACACGGGCATTCAATGGGAGTATCTGCCACAGGAGTTGGGCTTCGGTTCGGGCATGACGTGCTGGCGGCGTCTGCGGGACTGGACCGAGGCCGGGGTGTGGCCCCGTCTGCACGAGGTCCTTCTGGCGGAACTACGCAAAGAGGGCCTGCTGGAGATGGATGACGCAGCGATCGACGGCTCGCATGTCAGGGCGC
>NZ_JBHVWS010000117.1:0-8720 GCF_042882185.1 Streptomyces sp. NPDC058239 | reverse complement strand
CAACCCACCACCCAAATCGACTGGACCACAGGAAAACTCGCACTCCTCACCGAACCCCAACCCTGGCCCCAACACGACCACCCCCGCCGCGCCGCAGTCTCCTCCTTCGGCATCAGCGGCACCAACGCCCACATCATCCTCGAACAACCACCACGGACAGAGGAGGTGGCAACAGAGCGTAAACATCCGGATGTTGTGCCATGGCTGCTGTCCGCGGCCGACCCGGCCGCGATGGGTGATCAGGCTTCAGCATTGCTGACGGCGCTGAGTCCGCAGGATTCAGGAGCCGACATCGGATGGTCGCTCGCCGCCGGCCGGGCCTCGCTGGAGGAGCGGGCGGTGGTACTGGTCAGTGACGACATGGATCGGATCGAGGCGCTCTCAGCGCTTGCCCGAGGGGCCTCCCATCCGGCGGTGGTGACCGGCCGCGCCTCCGGCGGCAGCGTGGCCATGGTGTTCTCCGGGCAAGGGACACAACGGTCCGGCATGGGCCGTGACCTCTACGAGGCGTACCCCGTATACGCAGATGCCTTCGACACAGTCTGTGCCGAACTGGACCGGCACTTGACCGAACCGCTTCGAGATGTCGTCTTCGGTGACAGCACAGAGCTGCTGGACGAGACCCAGTACACCCAACCAGCACTCTTTGCTGTACAGGTCGCGCTGTACCGGTTGTGGGAGAGCTGGGGCATCACCCCCGCAGCCGTCACCGGTCACTCCATCGGAGAGATCACTGCCGCACACATCGCAGGCGTACTCAGCCTCACCGATGCCGCAAAGCTCATCACCACCCGCGGACAACTCATGCAGTCCCTCCCCGAGGGCGGCGCCATGGTCGCCATCGACGCCACCGAAGATGACGTCCTTCCTCTGCTGCACGGTCTTGAGGACAAGGTCGGCATTGCCGCCGTCAACGCGGATACGTCCATCGTCCTGTCCGGTGACCGCACCGTACTCACCCACATCACCGAGCAGGTCGACAGCCGGCACACGTGGCTGAAGGTGTCTCATGCCTTCCACTCGCCCCTGATGGAGCCCATCCTCGACCCGTTCCGTGAGACTCTCGAAACTCTGACGTTCGCCTCGCCCGCCATCCCACTCGTCTCCACCGTCACCGGGCAGCCCATCGACCACATGAACGCGGAATACTGGGTCCGTCACGCACGGGAGACCGTACGGTTCGCCGAAGCCGTCCTCCACATCAGTACCGACACGTTCCTGGAAATCGGTCCCCGTGCCGCGCTCACCAACCACCTTCCGCGTACCGCGATCGCATCGCTGCAGCCGAACCAGACCGAAGTGCGGGCGCTCATCACCGCACTGGCGCAGCTGACCGCGTCGGGTACGAACCCGGATTGGCCCGCTTACTTCGCCGACACCGGCGCACGCCGCATTCCACTGCCTACCTATCCGTTCCAACGCACCCGGTACTGGCTCGACAGCACGGACCAGCAACACACCGCGCATCGCGGCGCTGACACCGAATTCTGGCGTGCTGTCGACAACGAGGACCTCGACGCACTCGCCGAGATGCTGACGCTGGGCGACCAAGACCCACAACAGGTGCTGGCACCCGCACTGTCGCTCATCTCGGACTGGCGCCGCCGGCAGACCGCACGCAGGACGATCGACTCGTGGCTCTACCAGATCACGTGGCGCCCTCTGCCGCCGTCCGGCAGCACCACCGGCGTCGATGGGCGTCCCCTGATATTCGTCCCGGCCGACGACCTCGGCCATCCTCTGGCCGTGGCAGTCGACGAGGCACTGCCCGAAGCCATTCACGTACCTTGCGACGACAGCACAACCCGCGCCACGATCGTCGAAGTACTCACCAGGCATCGGCCGCGGCAGGTCCTTTCACTGCTCGCCCTGGGCCACCACGCGATCCCATCGACGCTGGCACTCATGCATGCCTGCTCAGACGTCGGCTTCGAAGGCTCGCTGTGGTGTCTGACATCCGGTGCTGTGTCGGTCGGTCGGACCGACCGGCTCAGGGACCCGGATCAGGCGGCGGTATGGGGGCTCGGGCAGGTAGCGGGCCTTGAGCATCCAGACTGGTGGGGAGGGCTCATCGATCTTCCCGGAGAGCTGGACGCCAGGGCCTCGGAGCGTCTCACTGCAGCTCTGGCGGGGCATTGGGATGAAGACCAGCTGGCCGTGCGGCCTTCGGGAGTCTTTGCGCGCCGGATGACCCGTGCTGCCGGTGCGCCCGTCGCAGCGACATTCGCCACCGCCGGTGCGGTGCTCGTCACCGGCGGAACCGGTGCGCTGGGCGGGCACGTCGCTCGCTGGCTCATCCGTTCCGGGGCACGTCACCTTGTCCTCACGAGCCGCCGCGGCATCGAAGCGCCGGACGCCCGGACCCTGCGGGCGGAACTCCAGGCGATGGCGCCGCAAACGCGTGTCGACATCGAAGCTTGTGACGTCGCGGACCGTGTCGCTCTGGACCGCTTGCTGGGCAAGATGGACGTCCCTGTCACGGCTGTCTTCCACACTGCGGGCACCGGTACCGCGGCTTCCCTGCACGACACTGATGACGCTCTTGTGGCACAGGCATGGCAGGGGAAAGCAGACGGCGCGCGGAACCTCGACGCCGCTTTCGCCGATGTGCCACTGGACGCGTTCGTGCTCTTCTCCTCGGGGGCGGGAGTATGGGGAGGCAGCGGCCAAGGAGCCTATGCCTCGGCCAACGCCTACTTGGACGCTCTGGCTCAGGCACGCCATGACCGTGGACTGCACGCCCTGGCCGTCGCGTGGGGCACATGGAGCGGTGGTGGCATGGCGGCTGCGGCCTCGGTTGAGGAAACGTTGCGCCGCAGCGGACTGCCGCCCATGGAACCCGGACTCGCGGTGACGGCTCTGGGCCGGGCACTGGGCGGTTCCGACGCCACCGTGGTGATCGCGAACATCGACTGGGGTACGTTCGCCCCGGTGCTGAACGCAGCCCGCCGCCGTCCGCTCCTCGGTGACCTGCCCGAGGCGCGAGAGGCGCTGGATGCACACCATGCCCCTGCATCGGACGGTGTGGATGCCGTTTGGCGGACAAGGCTTTCCGGAGCCGGGGACACGGACCGCACTCAGGTTCTCCTCGATCTGGTGCGAGGTGAGATCGCTGCGGTTCTCGGGCACACGTCCCACGACGCCATCGCCCCGCGGGCCGCGTTCCGCAGTATCGGAGTCGATTCCCTGGCCTCGGTGCAGTTGCGCAATCGACTGCAGACGGCGACCGGACTGCCCCTGCCCGCCACGCTCGCGTTCGACTACCCCTCCCCCATCGCCCTCGTCTCGTATCTGAAACAGGAACTGCTGGGCGAGGACGGCTCCCTCGATGCTCCGGGTCAGAGCATGCAGACCGACGACGATCCGGTGGTCGTCGTCTCCATGAGCTGTCGTTTCCCTGGCGAAGCAGATTCACCGGAAGCGCTCTGGGACCTGGTCGCGCGCGGCGGTGACGCGGTGGCGGAGTTCCCGACCGACCGTGGCTGGGATCTCGACCGCCTCCGCGACCCTGACTTGAGCAAGACCGGCACTTCATACGCCCACACCGGCACTTTCCTTTCCGACGCCGCCGGCTTCGACGCCGCGCTGTTCGGGATCTCTCCGCGAGAGGCTCTCGCCATGGATCCGCAGCAGCGACTGCTGCTGGAGACGTCCTGGGAAGCCTTCGAACGGGCGGGCATGGCGATCAACACGCTGAGGGAGAGCCGAACCGGGGTGTTCATCGGCGCTGCGACCTCCCACTACGCGGACGGAGACGCCGGGCAGGGCTCCGAGGGCTATCTGCTCACGGGTACGGCGACGGCCGTGCTGTCGGGACGGATCTCCTATTCGTTCGGGCTGGAGGGCCCCGCGGTCACCGTGGACACCGCGTGTTCGTCGTCGCTGGTCGCCCTGCACCTGGCGGTGCAAGCGCTGCGCAGTGGCGAGTGTTCTCTCGCGCTCGCCGGCGGTGTGACAGTGATGGCTACTCCGGCTGCCTTCATGGAGTTCAGCCGTCAGCGGGGCCTCGCGGCCGACGGCCGATGCAAACCGTTCGCGGCAGCCGCTGACGGGACCGGATGGGGCGAGGGCGCGGGCGTATTGGTGCTCGAGCGTCTTTCCGACGCCCGCAGCAACGGGCACCCGGTGCTCGCGGTACTGCGTGGTTCCGCGGTCAACCAGGACGGGGCGTCCAACGGGATCAGCGCACCCAACGGGCCGTCCCAGCAGCGAGTCATTCGCCAGGCCCTGGCCAATGCGGCTCTCCGGCCTTCCGACGTGGACGCTGTGGAAGCACACGGCACCGGTACCACGCTCGGTGATCCCATCGAGGCACAGGCGGTACTGGCCACCTACGGGCAGGACCGTGACCGTCCCTTGTGGCTCGGCTCGATCAAGTCCAACATCGGCCACACCCAGTCAGCCGCCGGCGCTGCGGGAGTGATCAAGATGGTCATGGCCATGCGGCACGGCGTCCTGCCCCGGACCCTGCACGTCGACGAGCCCACCCCTCACGTCGACTGGACGGCGGGAGCCGTCTCGCTCCTCACCGAGGAACAGCCCTGGCCGCAGACCACCGATCGCCCCCGCCGGGTGGGCGTGTCCGCGTTCGGAGTGAGCGGTACGAACGCGCACGTGATCCTGGAGCAGGCGCCGTCCGATGCACCCGCCCCGGGCCGAAGGAACACCCCGCCTGCGGTGCCGTGGGTACTGTCGGCACACGACGCGTCGGCGTTGGCGTCCCTTGCCGGCCGGCTCGCCGATCAGGTGCCGGATGACGCCTCAGTGCTCGATGTCGGCCATGCGCTCGCGACGGACCGTGCCTTGCACGCGGAGAGAGCGGTGCTGGTAAGCGGTGATGTGGAGACCCGCAGGCGGGCGCTGCGCGGCTTTGCGAGCGGTCGGGTCGTCCCGGAGCTGATCACCGGCAGAGGCGGCGAAGGAACCCTTGCCATGGTGTACTCCGGGCAAGGGGCGCAGCGCCTCGGCATGGGCCGCGAGCTCTACGACGCCTACCCGGTCTACGCAGACGCCTTCGATGCCGCGTGCGCCGAAGCGGACCGGTTCCTGCCTCTTCCACTGCGGGACGTCATCTTCGGCGACGACCCGCAGTTGATCCATCAGACCCGCTACACCCAGCCGGCACTGTTCGCAGTCCAGGTCGCGCTGTACCGGCTCTGGGAGAGCTGGGGTGTCACCCCCAGCACTGTCACGGGACACTCCATCGGCGAGATCACCGCCGCACATACCGCAGGAATGATCACGCTCGCCGACGCTGCGGCGCTGGTCGTGCATCGCGGCAGGCTCATGCAGAATCTCCCCGACGGCGGAGCGATGGTCTCGGTCGATATGGCCGAGGACGACGTCCGGCCGAGCTTGCTCGGCCGTGAGGACAAAGTCGGCATCGCCGCCGTCAATGGACCACGATCGATCGTCCTGTCCGGCGACCACCAGGCCCTCAAGAGCCTCGTCGAGGAATTCGCCGGGCACCGGTTCACCTGGCTCCGTGTCTCCCACGCCTTCCACTCACCGTTGATGGAGCCCGTTCTCGACGAACTGCGGAGCCTCGTAGCCGGCATCACCTTCTCCCCGCCGAGCATCCCGCTGATCTCCACCGTCACGGGTCGGCTCATCGACCACACCGACCCCGAACACTGGATCCGCCACGCCCGCGAGACCGTCCGCTTCGTTGACGCAGTCCACCACGTCACAGCGGACACGTACCTGGAAATCGGCCCCGGCGGGTCCCTTCTCCCCCACCTTCCCAGCTCTGCGATCGCCTCGCTCCACCCCAAGCACCCCGAGGTCCGGGCCATCACCACCGCCCTGGCGCGGCTCACGGTCACCTGTGCGGGTCCTGACTGGCCCGCCTACTTCGCAGACACCGGCGCCCGACGTATCCCGCTGCCCACGTATCCCTTTCAGCATCAGCGCTACTGGCTTGAACCGTCCGAAGCAACCCATCGGCCCGAGGCCACCGTCGGGGCGGCCGAGTCCCGTTTCTGGGAGGCTGTCGAGCGCCAGGACCTCGCTGCTCTCTCCAGCGAACTGGGCGAAGACCAGACCCGGCTCTCCGCCGCATTACCAGCGCTGGCCGACTGGCGACGACGCCGGCGCGAACAGTCCGTCGTGGACTCCTGGCGCTACCGGGTCGGCTGGGTCCCGCTGACCGTGGCCACCGGCCGGCTCTCGGGAACGTGGCTTGTCGTCACGGCGTCCGCGCAGCACGACCATCCCGATGTGTTGGCGGTCCTCGCCGCGCTCAGGGCCGGCGGCGCCGAACCTCGTCTCGTGAGCGAGATCGGCGATGAGCAAGGAGCCGACGAGCCCGGTGTCGCCGGTGTACTCTCCCTGCTGGCCTTCGACGACGCACCCTGCCCCACTCGTCCCGGCATGTCGCAGGGGCTCGGTGCAACCTTCGATCTGCTACAGGAACTGCAGCGACGCGAGTGGACCACGCCGCTGTGGTGCCTCACCCGAGGCGCCGTCTCCATCGGCCGCTCCGAACCGGTGTCCGCCCCGTCCCAGGCACGGTTCTGGGGAATGGGCCGTGCTGTTGCGCTCGAATGGCCGAGCGGCTGGGGAGGACTGATCGATCTTCCGGCCACGCTCGATGATCGGGTGCTGTCGCGGCTGCCTGCCCTCCTGGCCGGTCCGACCACAGAAGATCAGCTGGCCCTGCGTGCGTCCGGTGCATTCGGTCCCCGTCTCGCCCACGCTTCGCCCGGCACGACAGACGGCGTGCCCTGGAAGCCCCGTGGCACCGTACTCATCACCGGTGGCACCGGTGCTCTGGGGGCGCATGTCGCCCGTTGGCTCGCCCGCCGCGGCGCGGAGCATCTCTTGCTCGTCAGCCGCCGGGGACCTGAAGCACCCGGCGCCGCCGGGCTCACGGCAGAACTCGCCGACCTGGGGTCGGAGGTCACGCTCGTCGCCTGTGATGTGTCCGACCGTGAGCACCTGGCGGAAGTCCTGGCTGCGGTGCCGTCCGAGCGGCCGCTGACCGCTGTGGTGCATGCCGCCGGCGTCGGGCAGTTGACGCCTCTCGTGGACATCGGGATCGATGATTTCTTCGAGATCGTGCGCGCGAAGACGGACGGTGCCACGCACTTGGACGACTTGCTCGGATCCCGGCAGCTGGACGCCTTCGTCCTCTTCTCCTCGGTGTCCGGTGTCTGGGGTACCGGTGGGCAGACGGCCTACGGAGCAGCCAACGCTCACCTGGACGCGATCGCCCGCGCCCGCCGCGATCGGGGGCTGGTCGCGACCTCGGTGGCCTGGGGGCCATGGGCGGGAGCGGGCATGGCCGAGGGCGAGTCGGGCGCGCACATGCGCCTTCGAGGTCTGCTGCCGATGCAACCGGACCTCGCGATGACGGCGCTCGAGCGGGCGTTGTGCACTGACGAACCGTGCCACGCTGTGGCGGATGTGCGCTGGGAGGAATTTCTTCCCCTGTTCGCCTCGGCCCGCCGCAGTTCGCTGCTTTCGGATCTGCCGGAATCACGTCTTCTGCTGAGCACGCCGGAAGAAGCCGATGCTGCGGGCCTGAGCCGCTTCTCTTCGCTCGGTGCCGTCGAACGCCGGGCCGAGTTGCTGGCTTTGGTCATGTCCGAGGCTGCGGCGGTGCTGGGCCACGCGGGAGTCGAGGGCATCTCCACCGACAGGGCCTTCCGTGACCTCGGCTTCGACTCGCTCACCGCGGTCGATCTGCGCAACCGTCTCAGTGCCGTGCTCGGCGTGGCGCTTCCGACCACGGTGGTCTTCGACTACCCGAACATGGAAGGGCTGGTCTCTCACCTGCTGACGCTGTTCGGCGGCGACCCGCAGGATGAAGTCGCGGAGTTTCAGACCTCTGCGACCGCGGAGCCGCTGGCCGTCGTCGGCATCGGATGCCGCTTTCCCGGAGGGGTGCGCAGCCCCGAGGAGCTGTGGCACCTTCTTGAGTCGGGCCTCGACGCCGTGTCGGACTTTCCATCGGATCGTGGCTGGGATCTGGCCTCCTTGCTGCGGTCCGACGAGGGCGCGCCGGGCAGCAGTACCGCGAACGGGGGCGGGTTCCTCCACGACGCCGCAACATTCGATGCGGAGTTCTTCGGCATCACGCCGCGTGAGGCGCGGGCGATGGATCCTCAGCAGCGGCTGCTCCTGGAAACCGCGTGGGAGACCTTCGAACGTTCCGGTGTCGACCCGCAGTCGTTGCGGGGCAGTCGAACCGGTGTTTTCGTGGGCGGCAACAGCCAGGACTACGTCTCGTTGCTCGACGATGACGTGCCTGGTACGGAGGGCCATCTCCTCACGGGCAACACGACCAGTGTGGCGTCCGGCCGGATCTCCTACACCTTCGGCCTCGAAGGCCCCGCCGTCACCATCGACACCGCCTGCTCCTCCTCCCTCGTCGCCGTGCACCTGGCCGCCAACGCACTGCGCAACGGCGAATGCACCCTGGCCCTCGCCGGCGGCGTCACCATCATGTCCACCCCCCGGACCTTCATCGAGTTCAGCCGCCAGGGTGGTCTCGCATCCGATGGGCGCTGCAAAGCTTTCTCCGACGACGCGGACGGAACCGGCTGGGGCGAAGGCGTCGGCCTGCTCCTCCTGGAACGCCTCTCCGACGCCCGGAGCAAGGGTCATCCTGTACTGGCTGTGATACGCGGCTCCGCCGTCAACCAGGACGGCGCCTCCAACGGACTCACCGCACCCAACGGACCCGCACAACAACGCGTCATCCGCCAAGCCCTCGC
>NZ_JBHVWS010000116.1:0-8745 GCF_042882185.1 Streptomyces sp. NPDC058239 | reverse complement strand
GCTTGGGCTTCGATGGGGTCGCCGAGTCGGGTTCCGGTGCCGTGGGCTTCGACGGCGTCGATGTCGGAGGGTTTGAGGCCTGCGTTGGCGAGGGCTTGGCGGATGACGCGTTGTTGTGCGGGTCCGTTGGGTGCGGTGAGTCCGTTGGAGGCGCCGTCCTGGTTGACGGCGGAGCCGCGTATGACGGCCAGGACGGGGTGGCCGTTTTTTTGGGCGTCGGAGAGGCGTTCCAGGAGGAGCAGGCCGATGCCTTCGCCCCAGCCGGTTCCGTCGGCGTCGTCGGAGAAGGCTTTGCAGCGTCCGTCCGGGGAGAGTCCGCCTTGGCGGCTGAATTCGAGGAAGGTGCCGGGGGTGGACATGATGGTGACGCCGCCGGCGAGGGCCAGGGTGCATTCGCCGTTGCGTAGTGCGTTGGCGGCCAGGTGTACGGCGACGAGGGAGGAGGAGCAGGCGGTGTCGATGGTGACGGCGGGGCCTTCGAGGCCGAAGGTGTAGGAGATGCGTCCGGAGGCGATGCTTGGGGCGCTGCCGTTTCCGAGGTGGCCTGCGACTTCGTCGGGTGCGGTGGTGAAGCGGGAGGCGTAGTCGTTGTACATGATGCCGGTGAAGACGCCGGTGGGGGTGGAGCGGAGGGATGTGGGGTCGATCCGGGCGTGTTCGAGGGTTTGCCAGGCGGTTTCGAGCAGGAGTCGTTGTTGGGGGTCCATGGCGAGTGCTTCGCGGGGGGAGATTCCGAAGAGTGCGGCGTCGAAGTCGGCGGCGTCATGGAGGAACCCGCCCTCGCGTGCGGACGAACCACCGGAACGGCCTGGATCGAGGATCCCGGGCAGGTCCCATCCGCGGTCCGTCGGAAAGCCGGTCACCGCGTCTTCCCCGGACGCCAGGAGTCGCCACAGATCCTCCGGGCCACTGACACCGCCGGGATAGCGGCATCCCATGCCGACGACAACCACGGGGTCGCTGTCGGACGTGGTGGCGGAAGCGGGAGCGGAGTCGGATACGGCGGTCCCGAACAGGGTGTCCCGTAGATGATCCACCAGCACCGTGGCGTGCGGGTAGTCGAACAGCAGGGTTGCCGGGAGTTGTAGCCCGGTCAACGCGTTCAGGCGATTACGGAACTCCACCGAGGTCAGGGAGTCGAACCCCAACTCGTTGAAAGCACGATTGGTGTCTACGGATTGTGGGTCGGCATGTCCAAGAACGGTCGCGAGCTGTGTGCGCACGAGGGTCAGCAGAGCAGCATCCCGGTCCACAGGAGACATGGCCCGCAGCTTTTCCGCGAAGGTGAACCCAGTCCTGGCCGCGGCGCTGGCCACCTTCGCCGGCACGAGCGCGCGCAGCAAAGGGGGAGTGGAGAGGTGATCGGCAGCGACAGTGTGCGCGTCGAGATGCATCGGGACGAGAACAGGGGCATCGGCCGAGACCGCGGCGTCGAACAGCTCCAGCCCCTCTTCCTCCTGAAGAGGCCGCATCCCCGCGCGCACGGTGGTGGTGGCTGCCATGCCGGTGGTCCATGGTCCCCAGGCGATGCTGGTGGTGGGCTGCCCGGTGGCGGTGCGGTGGTGGGCGAGGGCGTCGAGGTAGGCGTTGGCGGCGGCGTAGTTGCCCTGGCCGGGGGAGCCGAGCGTGGCTGCGGCGGAGGAGAAGAGGATGAATGCCGTGACGTCGCGGTCACGGGTGAGCTCGTGCAAGTGCCAGGCGGCCGTGGCCTTCGGCCCGAACGCACGCTGCAGGTGCCCGGGCGTCTGGTTGGCGAGTACCGCATCATCGACGGCCCCCGCACAATGGACCACCGCCATGGGCAGGCCGGCAGGAACGGCGTCCATCAGGGCGGCACAATCGGCACGGTCCGTCAGATCACCGATCACGGTTGTGACGTGCGCTCCAGCAGCAGCGAGGTCGTCCACCAGTCCCTCCGGGACGGGGCGACGTGCGGCCAGGAGCAAATGGCGCACACCGTACTGGGACACAAGGTGCTTGGCGATCAGACCGGCCAGTGCACCTGTGGCTCCGGTGACCACGACGGTTGAGGCCGACCAGTCCGGTCGGGCTGTCGCCTCCGGGACGACGCGAACGAGCCGCGGCACGTACGCATCGCCGCGCCGGATCGCGATCTGTGATTCTCCCGCGGCGACGGCAGCGCTGACCGCGTCTTGCCAAGACGCATCGGGATCGTCGACGTCGGCCAGGACGATCCGGTCCGGATGTTCGGACTGAGCCGACCGTGCCAATCCCCATACCGCCGCATTGGCCAGGGCTGCGCCGGTGTCAGGTGACGTGTCCTCGTCCATCAGATGGGAGCCCGTGGTCAGCACCACCAGCCGAGCGGTCTCGGCGTGCTCGCTGCTCACCCACTGCTGCAGAGCCGTCAGCGTTCGTGCAGCAGCGCCCAACGCGTCGCCGCTCGCCACGCTCTGGCGGAGGTAGGACACATCCGGAGCGAAACCAGGTGCCGACGGAGCGAGGCGCACCCACGAGGTACGGAACAGCGAATGCCTCACCTGCCCGGCGCTGAGCCGCAGAGGGCGCATGGTGAGGCGGCCGACATGGAGCACCGTTCTGCCCGATTCGTCGGCGACCTGCAGAGACACGGCGTCCGGCGCGATCGGCGAGATCCGCACCCGCAGCCGCTTGGCACGGACCCTGTGTACGAGCACGTCGTTCCAAGCGAAAGGAACCAGCGTGTCGCCGTCCGTGCGGTGAACAGATCCGAGGCCGAGAGGATGCAGTGCCGCGTCCAGGAGCGCCGGGTGCACCGCGAAGCGGTCCGCGTCCGCTTCCAGCGCCTCGTCCGGAACCACCTCGCCGAACAAGGTGTCGCCATGACGCCACGCGTGGCGCAGGCCACGGAACGCCGGACCGTAGTGCCGGTCGGTGCCGTCGCTGTAGCAGGAGTCGGTTTCGAGAGGTGTGGCCCCTGGCGGCGGCCAGACAAGCAGATCGCTCTCAGCAGAGGTGGCAGGTGTCGCGATGAGCCGACCGTCGGCGTGTTTGGTCCATGGCTCGTCCGGGGCGGCGTCGGCGGAACGGGAGAATATGCTCACGGCCCGCCCGACGGCGTCCGCCTCGTCGACCAGGACCTGGAGGTGTACATCGTGGCCGTGGGTGAGGACGAGCGGTGCACCGAGGGCCAGTTCGGCCAGGAGTGCATGCCCGACATGGCGTGCTGCCTGCAACGCCAGTTCTACGAACGCGGTGCCGGGCAGGAGTATCTCGCCGTGCATGGCGTGGTCGGCGAGCCAGGGGTAGGCCGTCAGCGACAGGCGTCCGGTCAGGAGGAAGCGGCCACCTTCCGCGAGACCCACTGCGGTGTCGAGGAATGGGTGATCAGAGGTACCTGCGGGCGCTGCTGACTCCAGCCAGTAGCGCCGGCGCTGGAACGGGTAGGTGGGAAGCTCGGTGGCGCGTGCGCCACAGCCTTCGAAGTATGCCTGCCAGTCAGGGTCCGAGCCGGTGACCGTGAGCTGCGCCAGGGCGGTGACGATGGCCTTGGCCTCGGATGTACCGGGGCGAAGTGAGGGAATCGCGATGCCGGTGAGGTGCGGGGTCAGGGTGGCCCCGGGGCCGACCTCCAGGCAGACGTCGCCGGCGATCTGGTCCATCGCCTCGGCGAAGCGGACGGACTCCCGCACATGACGTACCCAGTGCTCGGGAGTGCAGTGTTCGAGTGGCGCGCCGGTGAGCGTGGAGACGAGGGGGATCATCGGCTGAGAGAACGTCAGTCCTGAAACGGCGTCGCGGAACGCTTCGAGCATCGGTTCCATCAGAGGGGAATGGAATGCGTGGGAGACGCGGAGCCAGGTGGACCTGTGCCCGTCGAGTTGTTCCGAGATGGCCTCGAGCGTGGTCCTGTCGCCGGACAGGACGATCGACTGCGGCCCGTTGACCGCGGCGATGCCGACCGCTTCCTCGTGTCCGCGCAGATGGGGGAGGATGTCGTTCTCAGGGATGCTGAGGGCGACCATGGCGCCGCCCCGGGGCAGCGACTGCATCAGTCTGCCCCGATGAGCGACCAGTGACGCGGCGTCTGCGAGGTCGAGTACGCCGGCGATGTGTGCAGCGGAAATCTCGCCGATGGAGTGCCCGATGACGGCGGCGGGCGTGATGCCCCAGCTCTCCCAGAGCCTGTAGAGGGCGACGTGCACTGCGAACAGGGCGGGCTGGGCGTACTGCGTCTGATCCAGCAATGCGGGGTCGTCGCCGAACACGATCTCCCGGAGTGCGCGCGGCAGGAGCGGGTCCAGGTGCGCGCAGGCGGAGTCGAAGGCGCGAGCGTAGACAGGGTAGGCGTCGTAGAGTTCGCGGCCCATGCCCGGATGCTGGCTTCCCTGACCCGAGAACACCATGGCGACGCCGGTGCTCGTCGCACGCTGGGTCACGACCGCGGGGTGAGGTGTCCCTTGGGCAAGAGCGGCGAGAGCCTGGCGCTGTTCGTCCGGGTCGTCCCCCAGCAGTACTGCCCGTTCGACGAATGCTGCACGGGTGGTGGCCAGCGCGTAACCGGTATCGAGCGTGGAGGTGTCCCGTGTGAGGCTGTCCGCGAGCCGGGCCGCCGCGGCGCGCAGCGCGGCGTCGTCGCGCGCCGACAGGACCCACGGGACGACGGGTGGCGCCTGCACGGTGGCTGTCGGCGCCTCCACGGGGGGTGATTGCTCGAGGATGACATGCGCGTTCGTCCCGCTGAAGCCGAAGGACGACACCCCCGCACGGCGGGTGCCGTCCCGCTCGGACCAGACGCTCGCTTCGGTGAGCAGGGAAACGGCTCCGGAGCCCCAGTCGACCTCGTTGCTGGGCGTCTCGACGTGCAGGGTGCGGGGCAGCATCCGGTGCTGCATCGCCATGACCATCTTGATCAGACCGCCGACGCCCGCAGCTGCCTGGGTATGGCCGATGTTGGACTTCAGCGAGCCCAGTCGCAGCGGCTGGTCCCTGTTTTGGCCATAGGTCGCCAGCAGCGCCTGCGCCTCAATGGGGTCACCGAGTCGGGTTCCGGTGCCGTGCGCCTCGACAACATCGATCTGGTCGGCTCTCAGGCTCGCATCGATCAGGGCGTCGCGAATCACCCGCTGCTGCGACGGCCCGTTAGGAGCAGTGAGTCCGTTCGAGCGGCCGTCCTGGTTCACAGCGGATCCACGGACCACCGCGAGGATCGGATGACCGTTGCGCTGGGCGTCCGACAGACGTTCCACGACCAGAACGCCTGCGCCCTCGGCCCAGCCGGTGCCGTCGGCAGTACTCGAGAAGGCCTTGCACCGGCCGTCGGACGCGAGACCCTGCTGCCGGCTGAAGTCGATGAACGGAGCCGGACTGGCCATGACGGTCACGCCGCCGACCAGCGCCATCGAACACTCCCCACGCCGCAAGGCCTGAACAGCGAGGTGCAGCGCCACCAGTGACGAGGAGCAGGCGGTGTCGATCGTGACGGCCGGACCCTCCAGCCCCAGCGTGTAGGAGAGCCGGCCCGACAGAATGCTGCCGGAGTTTCCCGTGCCGAGATACCCCTGGGCATGATCCGGGATCCGGGGCAGCCGCGCGGCGTAGTCGTGGTACATGACGCCGGCGAACACACCGGTGCGACTGCCCCGCAGCGAGCCGGGAACGATGCGAGCCCGCTCCACGGCTTCCCAGGCTATCTCCAGGAGCAACCGCTGCTGTGGGTCCATGGCCACAGCTTCCCTCGGCGAGATGCCGAAGAACTCAGGGTCGAACTCCGCCGCGTCGTAGAGGAACCCGCCCTGCAGGGTGTCGCTGCTCTGTGCGTCGTCAGCGGCCGTCGGCCGCATCGACCCGATGTCCCAGCCACGGTCGCGGGGAAACTCGCCGATGGCGTCCTGCCCGGACTCGACCAGGTCCCACAACTGCTCCGGTGTCCGCACGCCGCCTGGGTAGCGGCATGCCATGCTCACCACGGCTATCGGCTCGTGGCTGCTCTCCTCGACCGCGCGCAAGCGTTGGCGGGTGTCCCGCAGCTCGGCGGTGAGTCGCTTGAGGTACTGGAGGGTTTTGTCCTCGTTCACATCAGGCCACTTCTGTCAGGACAAGCCCAGCTCGTCGTCGATGATGTCGAACATGTCCTCTAGATCCGCTGCGGTCAGCTCGGCAGCGCCGGCGTCCGGGGCATCCTTGCCGGCGTTCTCCCAGGCGCTCACCAGCGATTTCAGCCGGCTGCGCACCTGCGCCGCGTGCCCCTGACCGACCCGCTTGAGATTCGCCTCCAGCCGGTCGATCTCTGCGAAGATCGCATCCGGCGCCGAGGGCTGGTGCGGCACGAGCAGGAGGGTCAGCAGGTAGTCACACAGCGCTGCCGGCGTCGGGTGATCGAAGATCAGCGTCGCGGGCAGGCGCAGACCGGTTGCCGTGTCGAGCGCACCGCGCAACTCGACGGCCATCAACGAGTTGAATCCACGATCGGTAAACGGCTGATCCATCGGGATCGCCTCGGTCGAATCGTGGCCCGCGACGGCCATGGTGCGGCTGAGAACCAGTTGCGTGATCCGTTCCCGCTGCTCGTGCGGTGGCAGTCCACGCAACACCTCGGCCAACGGGCGCTGCACCGCTGTCGGTGCCATGGGCCCCGCTTGCTGCGGGACCAGGTCCCGCAGCAGAGGTGACAGTCCGGCGCCGGCGGCGCGGCGGCGAAGCGCCGCCCGGTCGACCGGTAGTGGGAACACGACCGGGTCGCCGAGCGAGACCGCTGCGTCGAACAGAGTTTGTCCCCTTGCCTCATCGATCGGAACGAGACCGGTGCCCGCCAGCCTCCTGCGGTCCGTGTCGTCACCACCGGCTGCCATGCCGGTGGTCCATGGTCCCCAGGCGATGCTGGTGGTGGGCTGCCCGGTGGTGGTGCGGTGGTGGGCGAGGGCGTCGAGGTAGGCGTTGGCGGCGGCGTAGTTGCCCTGGCCGGGGGAGCCGAGTGTGGCTGCGGCGGAGGAGAAGAGGACGAATGCCGTGACGTCGCGGTCACGGGTGAGCTCGTGCAAGTGCCACGCGGCCGTGGCCTTCGGCCCGAACACCGCGCGCAGACGCTCAGGCGTCTGGTTCGCGAACGTGGCATCGTCGAGGGAACCGGCACAGTGCACGATGGCGAGCGGCTGATGGGCGGGCACCGCGGTCAACGCCGTGGCGATCTCCTCGGGATCGGTGAGATCGCACGCCAGTTGCGTCACCGACGCACCGTCCGGCTCCGGCGCGTCTCCATGACGACTGACCAGGACGAGATCGGTCACGCCGTGCCTCTGGACCAGGTGCTGTGCGACAAGGCTGCCGAGCGAGCCGGCGGCCCCGGTAACCAGAACCGTGCTGGAACGCCAATCCGGGAAAGTTGTCCGCCCTACCGCTGCGGGAACGAGCCGAGGGACACGGATCTCACCGCGACGCAGCGCGAACTCCGGTTCTCCGCTGGTCAGGGCGTACGGAAGTACCTGCCGTGAACGCTCGTCGTCGTCGAGATCGACCAGGACGACACGGCCCGGCTGTTCAGCCTGTGCGGCACGCACCAGTCCCCACACGGCCGCGCCCGCCGCGGAGGGATCATTGTCCACGGCCACCGCGTGGGAGGTCATGACCACGAGTGTGCGCTCGCCGGTATGGGACAACATCTTGTCGAGCACGTCCGCGGTCGTCATCAGCGCGTCCTCGGGATCAAGGCTGTCGCCGTTCTTCACCGTCAGGAGGGCGTGCGTAGCATCCGCTGACTCCTCTTCCGTGCCGAGCACGGCAAGGGTCACTGCTGTCTCGGGAATCTCCCGCGGAACCCAGATCTGCTCGAAGAGCGACTGCTGTCCGTTCACGAAGTGCTCACCGGTGATCTTGCGCATCGCGAGCCGCTCGGTCTCCGCGACCGGATTCCCCGCCCGATCCGCGATGCGCAACGCGATCGTGTCCTCGGATCGGGGCGACAGTACGGCTCGGAGGGAAGTAGCGCCGTCGGCGTACGTCCGCACGCCGGCCCAGGAGAACGGAAGCCGCGCCTGCCCGTCCGCTCCGAGCATTCCGTCGACCCCGACTCCTTGGAGCACCGAATCCAGCAGAGCGGGATGCAAACCGTAACCGGCAGCCTGATCCTCGCCGCCGAGAAGTTCCACCTCCACAGCGACCTCCTCACCGACCCGCCAGGCCGCGCGCAGGCCCTGGAAGACGGGGCCGTACTCGAGCCCGGCGTCCGCGAATGCCGCATAGGCCTCCGAAGTGGGCAGTTGGACCGCCCCTGAAGGGGGCCAGGCACGCAGGGACCACGACGGCTCGGAGACTTGCTCCTTACTGATCACACCGGTTGCGTGCAACTGCCAGGAGCCGCCGTCCGCAGGCCGGGAGTGAACGGACACTTCGCGAAGCCCGTCATCACCTGGTTCGCCCACCGCGACCTGAAGCTCGACAGCACCCTCCGCCGGAAGGATCAGAGGGCTCTCCAGTGTGAGCTCATCAAGGCCGTGCCGACCCGATCTCGCAGCTGCGTGCAGAGCGAGGTCCACGAATGCGGTCCCGGGAAGGACGACCGATCCCGAGACGGCGTGATCGGCCAGCCAAGGATGCAGTTGACTCGACAGTCGACCGGTGAGCACTGCGCCGTTGCTGTGCGCCAGATCCACGACCGAGCCGAGCAGAGGGTGGCCGGCCCCGGACGTGCGAGGGCCCCTCGTTGATGGGTTCGGCCAGTAGCGCTTGGTTTGGAAGGGGTAGGTGGGGAGGGGGGTGTGGTGGGCGCCGGTGTTGTGGAAGTAGTGGTTCCAGTTGGGGTTGGTGCCG
>NZ_JBHVWS010000115.1:4998-9066 GCF_042882185.1 Streptomyces sp. NPDC058239 | reverse complement strand
GACAGCCCGACGCCGTCAGCTCCGCGATCTGCTGCAACGTCGCACCGATGTCCGACGTACGCGTCGTGGTCATCGACTGCACCGACACCGGCGCACCCCCGCCGACCGCAACCGACCCGACCTGGATGCGCCGCGAGTGGCGGCGCATCGCGAGCGGCCGGGCCGGCAGCTCGGGGAGACCCAGTGCGACCGGTTCTCCAGCGGTCATGGCGTCACCCGTTCCCGGAGACGGTCTCGCGCACGGCGCGCAGGGATTCCTTCAGCGATCCCATGGTGGCGAGGACGGCGGTGGGCTCGTAACCGCAGTGCGCCATGCAGTTGGCGCAGCGCGGGTCCTTGCCCCGGCCGTACTTGTCCCAGTCGGTCTCCTCGATGAGTTCGCGGTACGTCGGGACGTACCCGTCACTCATCAGATAGCAGGGCCGCTGCCAGCCGAAGAGCGAGTAGTTCGGGATCGCCCACGCGGTGCACGGGAAGTCCGCCTTGCCTTCCAGGAAGTCCAGGAACAGCGGCGAGTGGTTCAGCCGCCAGCGGGACCGGTTACCGCCCGCGAACGACTTCTTGAACAGTTCTCGGGTCTGCTCGACGCCGAGGAAGTGCTCCTGGTCGGGTGCCTTCTCGTACGCGTAGGCGGGCGAGATCATCATCTCGTCGACCTTCAGATCGTCATTGAGGTAGTTCAGGACCTCGATGACGGTCTGCGGGGTGTCGGTGTTGAAGAAGGTGGAGTTCGTGGTGACCCTGAAGCCGCGACGCTTGGCCTCCTTGATCGCCGCCACCGCCTCGTCGAACACGCCTTCCTTGGCAACCGATTCATCGTGCCGTTCGCGCAGCCCGTCGATGTGCACGGCGAAGGCGAAGAACGGCGACGGGGTGAATTTCTCGATCTTCTTGCGCAGCAGCATCGCATTGGTGCAGAGGAAGACATACTTCTTCTTCGCCACCAGCTGCCGCACGATTTCGTCGATCTGCGGGTGCATCAGAGGTTCGCCGCCCGCGATGGAAACCATCGGGGCGCCCGATTCCAGTACCGCGCCGACGGCCTGGGCCACCGGCATGCGCTGCTTCAGAACTCCGGCCGGATGCTGGATCTTCCCGCAGCCCTCGCACGCCAGATTGCAGGCGAACAAAGGCTCCAGCTCGACAATGAGCGGGAACTTGTCCCGCTTGCGGAGCTTCTGTTCAATGAGGTACGTCGCAACCTTGATGGTCTGGCGGAGCGGCATGGCCATCTAGCTCACCTCCTGGGGAGCAGCAGAGATCGGTGCCATTCGTAGAAAGCCGGTAGGACGGCACGGAGAACACGGAAAGCCGATATTCCACCGCGTATCGTGCCGATGCGGACGAGCTCATGCTCGGGAGCGTCCACGACCACCCGTACGGCGGCAACCGGGCGTGGCCCGGACCGCAGGGCGGCGCGGAGAGTGGCGGCGGACTCCATGTCCACCGCGATCGCTCCGGTGGCCCGCAGCTCGGCCCGCTCATGTCCGCGTACGACATGGGCGGAACCGGTCAGCGGACCGGTGTGGACGGTGCGACCGGGCACCGCGCCGGCGAGGGCCTCGGCGAGCACGCCCGTGCCGGTGCAGACCGTCGAGTCCCCGGATTCCCTGGTCTCAACGGCGACCACCAGGTCCCCGGGGTGCATGCCGGGTGACAGCCCGGCGCAGAATCCGGAGGCAAGCACCGCGGTGCCGGGCACCCGGTCCTGATCGAGCGCCCGCAACACGGCCGCCTCGGCGGCCTTGGGGCCCATGCCCGTACGGAGTACGGTCACCGGGCCCGGTGCGTCACCGGCCCTGCCTCTGCCGCTGCGCAGGGCGAATTGCTCGATGCCGAGCGCACAGGCGATCAGCAGCGGCGCTGCGGGGCCGGCCGGCACCGGACCATCGCCCATCAGGCCCCCTTGCGGGCGACCGTGCGGTCGGCGAACGGTTCGCCGTACACGTACCGTCCGAGTGCGGTGAGCGGGAAGACCTGCCGGTAGAGGTGGTAGTTGATGGAGAAGTCCCAGGGGAAGCCGGTTCCGGTGAAGTACGGCTCGTCCCAGGATCCGTCGGCCTGCTGCGTCTCGCTGAGCCAGGACACTCCCCGCTGCACGGCCCTGCTGTCCCGCCGTCCTGCGGCAAGCAGTGCGAGCAGTGCCCACGCGGTCTGGGAGGCGGTCGAGGCGCCGTGCCCGATCCACTTGTCCTCCTGGTACGAGCGCAGGTCCTCGCCCCAGCCGCCGTCGTCGTTCTGCACGGACTCCAGCCAGCCGGCCGCGCGGCGGATCGCCGGATGCGTGACGGGCAGCCCGGCGGCCACCAGTGCGGGCACCACCGACCCTGTGCCGTATACGTAGTTGACGCCCCAGCGGCCGAACCAGCCGCCGCTCGCATCCTGTTCGGCAAGCAGCCACTCGATACCGCGCCGGGTGGCGGGATGCCCGGACCGCCCCTCAACGGCGAGCATCTCCACCACGTGCCCGGTGACATCGGCGGACGGCGGGTCGATGACCTCACCGAAGTCGCAGAAGGGCAGCCGGTTGGGGAACGCGCTGGTGTTGTCCGCGTCGAACGCTCCCCAGGCCCCGTTGCGGGACTGCATGCCGAGGTTCCAGCGCACTCCGCGCCTGATGGCGGCCTCGATGCGCGCCTTGTCGGGGTGGCGGACCCGGCGCAGCGCGAGGACCACCTCCGCGGTGTCGTCGATGTCCGGGTAGTTGTCGTTGTGGAACTCGAACGCCCAGCCGCCCGGGTTGAGCCGGGGACGGCGCACGGACCAGTCGCCGGGCCGTACGATCTCCTCGCCGAGCATCCAGTCCGCGGCCTTCACGAGCGCCGGGTGGTCGGGGCTGACCCCGGCGTCGGCGAGGGCGATGGTGGCGAGGCAGGTGTCCCAGACCGGGGACTGACAGGCCTCGATCATCCGGGCGCCGTCCTCGCGCCAGACGGCGAAGCGGTCGAGCGAGGCGAGTCCGGCCCGCATCACCGGGTGGTCCAGGTCGTAGCCGAGCAGGTACAGGGCGATGACGGAGTACACGGCGGGCGGCTGGATACCTCCCCAGCAGCCGTCGTTCTCCTGGCGTTCGATGATCCAGCGGGCCGCGGCGTTCATGGCGGTCCGGCGCAGCTTGCGAGGTGCGATCCGGCGGTACGCGTGCAGCGCCTTGTCCAGGCGCTGGAAGACTCCGTCCCAGCTCGCCGCCGGAGCGGCGGGCATGGGCGGGTTCGGGTGGTGTGGGTCGGTGTGCAGCTCGTCGAGGGCGAAGGGGGCCGGGCGTACCGGCCGCTTGGCCGAGACGATGGTGAGCGGCACGATGGTCTGGCGGGCCCAGCAGCCGAAGTCATAGATGTTGAGCGGAACCCATTTGGGAAAGAACATCAGCTCGGGCGGGAGTTCCGGCAGGTCGTCCCATTTCCACCAGCCGAAGAGGGCGAGCCAGATCCGGGTGAAGACGCGGCTCGCCGCGATTCCGCCCTGTTCCCTGATCCATCCCGAAGCGCGGGCCATATGCGGTTCGTCCGGCCGGTCTCCGGCCAGCCGCAGTGCCACGTACGCCTCGATGGTGGTGGAGAGTTCGCCGGGGCCGCCGTGGAAGGTGGCCCAGGTGCCGTCGCCGCGCTGTTCGCCGCGGATGAAACGGCCGGCCGCCTGAACGGTGGCCTGGTCCTGAATGCCGAGGAACTGACGGAGCAGCAGGTCCTCGGCGTCCATGGTGACATTGGTGGCGAGGTCGCCCTTCCACCAGCCCTGCTCGTCCTGCCTGCCGAGGAGATGCTCCACCGAGCGTTCCGCGGCCCGCCGCGCGGCGGCGAGTACGTCGTCCGCGGCGATGGTCGTATCGGTCGGATTACTGGCCGAGGCTGCGCGGGGGCTCACAGCCCCGGTGCTTCCGTCGGTCGTCGCTGTCATGGCTTCCCCTTCGTGCAGTTGTTCCTCTGCTGTGCTGGGGTCTCCGTCGGGCGGCGGCCCGGGCGGGGCCCCGCCCGGGCCAGCGGGGAGGGATGTGCGGATGGTGGTGATGAATTTGGGTATTACAAGTAGTACCCCCGCGCCGGGTGGGGGGCCCCCCCCGGGTTGGGC
>NZ_JBHVWS010000115.1:0-4988 GCF_042882185.1 Streptomyces sp. NPDC058239 | reverse complement strand
CTCACCGCCCCGGTGCTTCCGTGGGTCGTCGCTGTCTTGGCTCCCCCTTCGTGAAGTTGTTCCTCTGGTGTGGTGGGGACTCCGTCGGCCGGCGCCCGGGCGGGCCACCGGCCGGCGACTGCGAGTCATATGGAGCAGATGGTGATCATCTCTTTCGTACGACGACGAAGTCCGCGAGCGCTGTGAGCTGCGCCCGCACGGTTTGCGGCATGTCGACCCGGTGCAGTGCCTCGATGGCGACCGCATGCTGTCGACGGGCCTCCTGAGCGGTCCATTCGCGGCCGCCCGCCTCCTCGATGAGCGCCGCACGGGCGGCGAACTCCTCTTCGGAGAAGCTGTCGAAATCACTGCTCTTGGCGTCGGCGGCGAGCAGTTCACCGAGGCGCTCCGAGGCCGGTCCGCCCGCTGCGAGCGCGGCGACGACCGGCAGGGACTTCTTGCGCTGGCGCAGATCGCTCCAGGTCTGCTTGCCGGTGGACTCGGGGTCGCCCCAGATACCGAGCAGATCGTCGACGGCCTGGAAGGCGAGGCCGAGGTGGTAGCCGTATGCCTCCAGGGTGTCGGCGGTCCGGTCGTCGGCGCCGCCGAGAACCGCGCCGATGGAGCAGGCGCAGGCGAGCAGGGCGCCGGTCTTGTTGCCCTCCATCTCCAGGCACTCCTCGACGGTGACCCGCTCGCGGTGCTCGTAGGAGATGTCCTGGGCCTGCCCGTCGATGAGCTTGCGGGTGGCGACGGTCAGCCGGCGGGCCGCGCGGCCCGCCTCGACGGTGCCGAGCTCCAGCAGGATCTCGTTGGCGAGCGCGAAGAGCGCGTCGCCGACCAGGATCGCCTGGGCAGGGCCGTGCACCTTCCAGACGGTGTCGCGGTGGCGGCGCTGCTCGTCGCCGTCCATCAGGTCGTCGTGCAGCAGCGAGAAGTTGTGCACGAGTTCGACGGCCACGGCGCCGGGGATGCCGGCCTCGGCGGCGGCGCCGGCCGCCTCCGCGGACAGCAGGGCGAGCGCCGGGCGCACGGCCTTGCCGCCGTCGCCGTCGGAGGGCCGTCCCTGGGCGTCGATCCAGCCGAAGTGGTAGGCGGCGACGGTGTCCATGGGTGGTGCGAGCCGGTCAACGGCGGCCCGGAGCACCGGCGTGGAAAGGGCCCGTCCGCGCTCCAGAAGCGCGGTGACGTCCGTGGTGTCGGCCACGGTGTCGAAAGCCGGATTCGCCGGGGTCACTGACTCTCCTCTTGTTCCGGTGGTACTGCTCATGCCGCCTCCTGCAGCGGATGTTCATGGGTGCGGCCGAGCGTTTGGAGCGCGGCGTCCGCTGCGCTGAACCCGCTGCGGACGGCACCCTCCATCGTCGCGGGCCAGCCGGTGGCCGTCCAAGCTCCGGCCAGACTGAGGCCGGGGCTACGGGTGCGGGCTCCGGGCCGCAGTCGGCCGACGCCGGGGGCGGGGGCGAAGGTCGCCGTGCGCTCCCGGGTGACGAAGAAATCCCTGATCCCGGCCCCGCGGGCGGCCGGAAGGAGCCGCTCCAGCTCGGGCAGGTAGCGCTTTCGCAGCTCGGCGACGGGGAGGTCGATCTCCTCGTCGGCGGCGGACTGGGACAACGCGAGGTACTGGCCGGGTCCGGTGAGACCCGAGGCGTCCGTGCGGTCGAAGACCCACTGGACCGGGGAGCCGAGCGCGGCGAAGAACGGGCGGCGCAGCACCTTGCGGTCGTAGACCACGTGCACATTGAGGATCGGCGATGTGCCGATGTCGAGCAGCCGCTCCGGCTGGTCGAGCGCGCCCTCGGGCAACAGGTCGTGGGCCTCGCGCTGCGGGACGGCGAGGACGACGGTGTCCGCCTCGATCCGTTCACTGCCGGTGTCGACGATCCAGCAGCCGTCCTCCGTACGCGTGATGGAGGATGCCTTCGTACGCAGCTCGGTGCGTACCCCGGCGGAGTCGAGGGCCTTGCGGGCCAGTGTGTCGTGCACCTCGCCGAGCGGCACGCTCGCCCAGCCGATGTCTGCGGCGCCGGGCTCGGAGAGGAGCCCTGTCTTGAAGACCTTCGCGGCAAGGGCCAGCGAGGAGTTCGGCGCGGTGGCGTTGAGTGTGGCGACGCCCACCAGGTCCCAGAGGGCCTCGATGGTGCGCGGCGACTGCCCGTGACGGGCGAGCCAGCTGCCGAAGTCGATGGCGTCGAGCGCGGGGTCGTCCGGGTCCAGTCGGCCCAGCGCCAGTGCGGCGCGCGCGACACTCGCCCGCTCGATGAGCGAGAGATGCGGATAGCCGGCGAGTCCGGCGGCGAGGTGGAACGGCACCGGCAGTGCGTTGCGGCGCAGCCGTCCCAGCCGGGGGCCGGAGGGTCGCCCGACATCGAGAACAGGCACGTCCAAACGGTTTTGCAGTGGTGCCAGCCGTGTCCCGTCGACGCGGTCGAGGAACCACCGGTAGGCGGTGCAGCAGCGCAGATAGACATGCTGTCCGTTGTCGACCGTCAGTTCGCCGCGCCGGAAGGAGAAGGCGAGGCCGCCGAGCCTCGGCCGCCCTTCGAGCAGGGTCACGTCAAGCCCGGCGTCGGCGAGACGCAGGGCCGCGGTGACGCCGGCGAGTCCACCGCCGATCACGGCCGCGCGGGAGGAACGCGGGGCGTCGTCCGTCATGCGTCCTCCTTTCGCCAGGCCACTTCAGTCAGGGACGCGTCAGTACACCAGAGGGTTGACCGCTGATCGAAGCGACTCACCGTGATGCACATGTTGGGAGAGATGTCCGTACGGCGCATCAGACACGCCCCCTGGCCGTGCGGCGGGAGATGTATCGCGCATCGAGTCCCGACAGTCCACGCACCGCGACATACGCCTTCTCGTGGCCGGGCAGCGAGACCCGGCCGCGCAGCACCGCCTCGGGGTCGCGCTCGATCCGGTCGAGCAGTCGCCGGTAGATGCCTGCCATGGCCGCGACACAGGCGCCGCTGCGCCGGTCCAGCATCGGCAGCAGCCGGTACCCCTCGGCGAACAGGGCACGGGCACGCCGTACCTCGAAGTGGACCAGGCCCGCGAAGTCGGCGCCGGGCGGCGGGGTGGCCCGGTGGAAACCGGCCGAGCAGCCGAACTTGGCGAGGTCGTCGGCGGGCAGATACGTACGCCCGTTGCCCGCGTCCTCGCGCACGTCGCGCAGGATGTTGGTCAGCTGGAGCGCGAGGCCGAGCGTATCGGCGTACTCCGCGGCCCGGTCGGCGCCCGGAGCGCCGGGTTCCGTACCGAAGACGCCCAGGCTGAGGCGGCCGATGGCGCCCGCGACACAGCGGCAGTAGACCTTGAGGTCGTCCCAGGTCTCGTACGTCGCACCGCGCACATCCATCAGCACGCCGTCGATGAGTTCGTCGAGCCCGCCGAGCGGGAGCGGGAATCTGCGCGCGGCGTCGGCGAGCGCGACGGCCACCGGGTCGGTGTCGTCCTCGTCGATCACGCCGTTGCGGATCCGGTCCAGCAGTGTGCGGGTGCTCTCCAGGCGGGTCCGCTTGGTCTCCGGCTCCAGCTCGCCGTCACCGATGTCGTCGACACGACGGGAGAAGGCGTACAACGCCGACATGGCCTGTCGCTTCTCGGCCGGCAGCAGTCTGATGCCGTACGCGAAGTTACGCGCCTGCTGTCCGGTGACCGCCTCGCAGTAACTGTATGCGGCCTGTACCGGTGCCGACATATACGTCGTCTGTCCCTCCACGGTCCGGCTCACCCCTCTCTACGCGCTCTTCGCAAGACAACTCCCACTTCGCGCAGCAGGCTGGGCTTGGTGGGCTTGGGCGGTCCGGGCAGTACGTCGAACCCGGCGGCCGCGATCGCGGTGAGGGCGGCACGCCCCCCTCCCACGAATCCGGCGAGAAGCAGCTTGAGCCTGCCGTGGACGCTACCCACCAGGGGGGTGCCTTCATTCAGCAGTTCCCGAGCGCGTTCTGCTTCGTACGCAACCAGTGAACGCACCGATGCGCCCCCCGACGGGGCGGCCAGATCGGTTTCGCGGACATGGAACCGGGCCATGTCGTCCGCGGGCAGATAGATCCGGTCGCGGCCGAGGTCCTCGGTGACGTCCTGGAGGTGCTCGACGATCTGCAGTGCCGTACAGACGGCGTCGGAGCGGCGGATGCGTTCGGGGCTGGCGGTTCCGGTGATCTGCAGGACAAGTCGGCCCACAGGGTTGGCGGAGAGCTCGCAGTAGGAGACGAGGTCCTCGTACGTCCCGTAGCGGCGGACCTTCTGGTCCTGCCGGTTCGCCTCGATGAGTCCGAGGAAGGGATCGGGAGTGAGCACACAGCGCCGCACAGTGGGGCGCAGGGCACGCAGCAGGGGGTGGCGCGGGCCGTCGCCCGCGGTGTCGAAGACCCGGTGCAGATCGGCCTCGAAGGCATCGAGCATGGCGAGCCGGTCCTCCGTCTGCGCCGGGTCGAGCCCGAGATGGCGGGCGTCGGCGCCACCGGGGGCGAGATCGCCGTCACCGATGTCGTCGACGAGACGGGCGTAGCCGTAGACGGCCATCAGGTCGTCGCGCCAGGCGCGCGGCAGAAAGAAGGGGGCTACGGGGAAATTCTCGTCCGCGGCCTTGTCGAGGGTGCTGGGCACGGCGGCATCGGGGTGCGCCTGCTGGGTACGGGTCACCACCGACCGCCCGGCGCTGGGACGGCGTGAGCACCTCGGAGCTGGAGATTTTCCGTCATAGCCGTCACATCTCCCGTTCTACACTGCTGACCTAAAACATCCCATTCCGGACACGCCGCCCGCTCCACCGAGTGCGGAGCACGCCGCCAGGCCGTATGGCCAGGCACTATCGCCCCACTTGCAACGAATCAGCACCGCTACAGCTTACGTTGTACAACGCTCATCGATACGTCGGGGTATTACGCGCAGAAGAACAACGCGCCCTGCCCCGCCAACCTTCCCCGTGCGCAAGGAAATTGACGTCATCCGACGGGAGGAGATCTTGTGCAGGGCATACCGCCGGGGGTGGTGGGCGCCGCCGGGAG
>NZ_JBHVWS010000114.1:0-9571 GCF_042882185.1 Streptomyces sp. NPDC058239 | reverse complement strand
GACCGGTTCATCGGTCACCGGCATCGCGGTGTCTCGCTGTCACGGCGGTCTTTCGAGCCCCGCTCTCCTGCTGGGTTCAGGCACCGAGGTGCTGGCGCAGCCACTGGCCCATCCGCTGGATGGCCTGGTCGGTCTCGGGTACGCGTCCGGCGCTGAGGATGAAGGAGTGCTGGCCTTCGGGCAGCGGGTGGACCTCGGAGGTGATCTTGAAGTCGGCGAGGCGGCGGCCGAGCGCGGCGCCGTCGTCGGCGAGGGTCTCGTACTCGCCGAAGTGGACGGTGGTGGGCGGCAGGCCGGTCAGGTCGGCGTTCACGAGGCTGATCTGGGGGTCGGCGAAGTCCACGGCGGGGTCCTGGAGCCAGGCTGCCCGGAAGCGCTCGAGCGTGGCCCTGCTGAGCATCCGGTCGTTGCTCTCGTTCGTGTCCACCGCAGGGTGCTGCATGGTGAGGTCGGTCCACGGCGAGACGCTGACGATCGCGCCCGGGGTCGCCTCACCCTTCGCGAGCAGGCGCAGCGGGAGCAGTACCGCGAGGGTGCCGCCGATGGAGTGGCCGGTGCTGCCGATATTCTTCGGCTCGTAGCCCTGGGAGAGCAGCCAGCGGTAGGCGGTCTCGGCGTCGTCGAGCTGGGCAGGGTAGGGGTGCTCGGGGGCCAGGCGGAAGTCCACGACCAGCGAGCGCACGCCGGCGGCCTTGGCGATGTGACCGGCCGCCTTGCGGTCGGAGTACATGGAGGCGGTGACGGATCCGCCGAAGTGGAAGTGGAGCAGCGCCTTGTTGGAGTCGGCGTCCTCGGGGATGGCCCACAGGGCGGGGACGCCGCCCGCGTCGACCTCGGCGTAGCTGACGCCTTCGGGTTCGGTCGACGCACGCTGGTAGGAGTCGATGATGTCGCGGACCACGGCCAGGTCGAGGCCGGGTACGCCCGACTTCGCGCTCGTACGGGCCTGGAACTCCGCGAACTCGTGCTGCTGCTGGCTTATTCCCATGGTGGTGGTGCTCCTTGCTTGGATCGGATGGAGGCCGACTGATCGGCCGGCCGCCCCGGAGTCAGAGGTTGATCATGTGGCCGGTGAGGCCGTGGAACGCTTCCTGGAGTGCTTCGCCGAGAGTGGGGTGCGTATGGACGTTGCGGGCCAGTTCGGCGGCGGTGAGGTCCCACTTCTGCGCGAGGGTGAGCTCGGGGAGAAGTTCCGCGACGTCCGCGCCGACCATGTGTCCGCCGAGGAGCTCGCCGTGCGCGGCGTCGGCTACGAGCTTCACGAAGCCGGTCGGTTCGCCCAGACCGTGGGCTTTGCCATTGGCGGTGAAGGGGAATTTCGAGACGAGCACCTCGTGCCCCTCGTCGCGGGCCTGCTGCTCGGTGAGCCCGAACGAGGCGACCTGGGGCTGGCTGAAGGTCGCGCGGGGCATCATCCGGTAGTCACCCAGCGGCATCGTCTCGGCTCTGGCGATGGTCTCGGCGGCGACGACGCCCTGGGCCTCGGCGACGTGGGCGAGCTGGAGCTTGGCGGTGACGTCGCCGATCGCGTACAGGTGCGTCGCGGTGGTGCGCATGTAGTCGTCGATGGCGATGGCGCCGCGTTCGGTGAGGGCGACGCCGGTGTTCTCCAGGCCGTAGCCGGTGGTGCGGGGCGCGAAGCCGACGGACATTAGGACCTTGTCGGTACGAATCTCCGACCTCTTGCCGTCGGCCGTGGTGTAGGTGACCGTGACGGAGGTTCCCTCGTCCTTGACGGTCTCGACCTTGGTGGAGGTCAGGAGGGTGACGCCGAGCTTCTTGTACTGGCGGGTGATCTCCTTCGACACCTCGGCGTCCTCGTTGGGCAGTGCGCGGTCGAGGAATTCGAGGATCGTGACCTCGACGCCGTAGTTGCGCAGTACGTAGGCGAACTCCATGCCGATCGCGCCGGCGCCGACGATGACGATGGAGGCGGGCAGCTCGCGCTGAAGGATCTGTGTCTCGTAAGTGACGACGTTCTCGCCGAGCTCGACGCCGGGCAGTAGTCGCACGGTGGAGCCGGTGGCGATGATGGCGTCGTCGAAGGTGACTCTCTGCGTGCCGCCGGCGGTGCGGGCGACGTCGATGGTGCGGGCGTCGGTGAAGGTGCCGTGGCCGTCGATCTCGGTGATGGCGTTCTTCTTCATGAGGAAGTGCACGCCTTTGACCCGGCCGTCGGCGACCTGGCGGCTGCGGTCGTAGGCGGCGCCGTAGTCGAAGCTCACTTCGCCCGAGATGCCGAACTGCTTGGCTTGGTGGTGGAGGGTGTGGGCGAGTTCGGCGTTGCGCAACAATGCCTTGGAGGGGATGCAGCCGACGTTCAGGCAGATGCCTCCCCAGTACTGCTTTTCGATGACGGCGACACTCTTGCCCAGTTGGGCAGCGCGGATCGCGGCGACGTAGCCGCCGGGCCCGGCGCCGAGGACGACGACGTCGAAGTGCGTGCTGCTCATGGAGGTTCTCCTTCTTGTTTTCGCCCTGGTCATCGTCATGTCGGCGGCAGGCTGTCGCACGGCGGGACGACGAGCCGCCCACCCGCCCCGGTCCGGTGGATGGGCGGCTCGTGGACGCTGGTGTCAGGCGTGGGCCAGGGTCGGGTAGTCGGTGTATCCGGCCTCGCCGCCGCCGTACAGGGTGGCCGGGTCGATCTCGTTGAGCGGGGCATCGGTGCGCAGACGCTCGACGATGTCGGGGTTGGCCAGCGCGAAGCGGCCCAGCGGGGCGATGTCGGCCAGGCCCGCGTCGATGTCGTCGGCGATCTGCTCGCGGGTGCGGCCGTAGCGGACCACGAGCAGGGCGGTCGGCCACACCTCGCGGAAGGAGCGCAGCAGTTCGTCGTCACCGACGTGATGGACGTGCAGGTAGGCGAGGTTCAGGGGTGCCAGTTCGCCTACCAGGTGGTGGTACTGGGCGCGGACGGCCTCGGTGTCGCCCTCGTCGATCCCGCCCAGCGGCATCGAGGGGGACAGGCGGATGCCGACCCGGTCCGCGCCGATCTCCTCGGCCATCGCCCGGGCGACCTCGACGACGAGGCGGGAGCGGTTGTCGACCGAGCCGCCGTAGGTGTCGGTGCGATGGTTGGCGTTCGGGGAGAGGAACTGGTGCAGCAGGTAGCCGTTCGCTCCGTGGATCTCCACCCCGTCCGCGCCGGCGGCTATCGCGGAGGCGGCGGCGTGCCGGAAGTCCGCGATCGTGGTCTGGATGTCCTGAATGCTCAGCTCACGCGGGACTGGGGTCTTCTTCGGGCCGGTCGCGGTGAATATGTCCTGGTCGGCGGAGATCGCGGAGGGGGCGACCGGCTGGCGGTGGTGCGGGGTGTTGTCCGGGTGGGACATGCGCCCGACGTGCATCAGCTGGATGAACAGTGTCCCGCCGCCCGCGTGCACGGCGTCGGCGACCTCGCGCCAGCCTGCGATCTGCTCGGGAGTGTGGATGCCCGGCGTGTTCGGGTAGCCCTGTCCGTCGGCCGAGGGCTGGGTGCCCTCGGTGATGATCAGCCCGAGGGAGGCGCGCTGACCGTAGTAGGTGGCTGCCAGTGGGCCGGGCGTGCCGTCGCTGTTCGCCCGGCTGCGGGTCAGCGGCGCCATGGCGAGGCGGTGCAGGAGCTCGACGCGGCCGAGCTTGAAGGGCTGCCAGAGGGAGGAAGACGTGGTCATGGGATGCGTGGTCCTTAAGGTCGAGCGTTGGATCGGTCGCCGGTCGCCGGTGTCGCTGTGGATCAAGGGGGACCAGGCGTCGTCGTGGGACGATGGCGGAAAGCCGCATCTGATTCCCATCAGCAACGACTATACTCATAACTGAGTCCAGTCAGAATAAATTCCTCGAAAGGTGTCCTGCATGCCACGCGCTTCCCAGCCGGCAGGTCGGCGCGAGCGGAACAAGCAGCTCAAGCTCGACCGCATCACCGCCGCAGCCCATGAGTTGTTCGCCGAACGCGGCATCGACGAGGTCACCACCCAGCAGATCGCCGACAAAGCTGACATCGGCACCGGCACACTCTTCCTCTACGCCAAGACCAAGGGCGAGCTCCTCCTGCTCGTCCAGAACTCCCTCTACGCCGAAGCCCTCGAACGAGGGCGGGTGGACGCCGAGAACATCCCGGACACCCTGGACGCCGTGATGGCGATCGTCCGGCCGGTTGTCGAGTGCAACCGGACCCAGGTCGACAACGGGCGCGTCTACCTGCGCGAGATGGTCTTCGGCGACCCCGCCGAGCCCCACCACCGCGAGGCCCTCGCCATCACCGGACAGACCGAGGAGGCCGTGGCCGCCGTGCTATGCCGGGACGCACAGGTCGGCGAGGCAGATGCGGCGACAACGGCGCGGATCGTGTCCGCCGTGATGTTCCTCGCGATGGCGGCAAGCGTGAACGTCGCCGCGAGCGTCGACGAGATCGTGCGCGACATCCGGGAGCAGATCGCAGTCCTGCTGACACATTGACGTCGGCTGCGCAACTTCCACCTCACGGGCATGCGGCCCGGGAGCTGACCGATGTCCGGCGCACGGTGGAGCCGATGCGCCAGGCGCCGGGGGCCTTCTCTCACCGCCTCCGTCTGACCGCGGACGCCTCGTCGCCCACGAGTGCGTTCGACGTGCGCCCGCACCGCGCCCTTGATCAGCCTGCTTCCGTCAAGGCTGCGCGCGCAGCGGCGAGGATCTCCCCGGAGAGCGGGGAGCCCTTGGTCGCCCGGGACAGGACCAACGCGCCGAACAGGGTGCAGAGGCGGACGATGCCGTCCTGGTCGTCACTGGCGAGGAAATCGGCGAAGTCAGCCACCCCCTCGGCGTAGACGCGACGGGCCTCGCGCCCCCCGCCCTCGCGCGCGATGTCAGAGGCGAGCGCGGCGATCGGACAGCCGTCCGCCGGGTCGTCGCGGTGCTCGACGGAGAGGTAGGTATCGATCAGCGCCCGCTGGGCGGCGTCGCGCCGCCCGTCGTTGCGTTCGAGCCCGGTGCTGTAGCGCTGGGTGAGCTCGGCGAAGGCGTGGGCGGTGGCCTCGTCGACGAGTGCCTCCTTTGAGGCGAACTGCTTGTAGAAGGCGCCGTGGGTCAAACCGGCTGCCTTCATCAGGTCGGCGACGCTGACCTGCGTGCCCTGCTCCCGGAAAAGCCGGGATGCGGTGTCCACCACCCGCCTGCGATTTTCCTCCGCCTGTGCCTGCGATACGCGGCCCATGACCACCTCCCATTTGGATGTCGACTGGCATCTATCATAGGCCCGTGTTTAGATTGGATGCATAATCTAATTTGTTGCGGGTGGCCGACGGCGCCCGCCAGGACCAGGAGCAGTCATGGAATTGAAGAACGCGGTCGCGGTTGTCACCGGCGCCAACCGGGGCTTCGGGCGGCACCTGGCCGCCCAGCTCGTCGAGCGTGGCGCGAAGGTGTACGGCGCGGCCCGACGCCCCGAGACGGTCGATGTGCCGGGCGTCATCCCGCTGCGGCTGGACGTCACGGACGAGGCGTCGATACAGGAGGCCGCCCGCGTGGCGTCCGACGCGACACTGCTGATCAACAACGCGGGCATCTCCACCGGCGCGACGCTGATCGGAAGCGACGTGGATGAGGTGCGCCGGGAGATGGGGACCAACTTCTTCGGCCCGCTCGCCGCGACCCGCGCGTTCGCCCCCGTCATCGAGGGCAACGGCGGCGGCGCCGTACTCAACGTCCTGTCCGCCCTGTCCTGGTTCCACCCGGCTGGCCTCGGCTCCTACGCCGCATCCAAGGCCGCCGCTTGGGCGCTGAGCGACGCAACCCGTGAGGAGCTGGCGCCGCGCGGGATCACCGTCTCGGCGCTGCACGTCGGCTACATGGACACCGACATGGCCGCCGGCGTGCCCGCCGATCAGAAGGTCGCCGCCGCCGATGTCGCGGCCCAGGCCCTGTACGGCATCGAGACCGGCCTGCCCGAGATCCTCGCCGACGAGACCAGCCGGTACGTCAAGCAGAGCCTGTCCGCGGCACCCCAGGCGAACGCGGGCTGACGCTCACCCCTCCACCCCGGCGCGACCGCCTTCCCACCCCTCACGCAAGGACATCTCATGCGTTACACGACCTTCGGCCACCGGACCGGACTGCGCGTCTCCGAGTACGCGCTCGGCACCGCGAACTTCGGCACCGGCTGGGGCGCAGGCGCCGAGCCGGACGAGGCACGCCGTATCTTCGACCGGTTCGCCGAGGCCGGCGGCACCTTCCTCGACAGCGCCGACGGCTACCAGTTCGGCGAGTCGGAGGAACTGACCGGAAAGCTGATCTCCGCCGACCGCGACCACTTCGTCCTGGCCACGAAGTTCACCCTCGGCGCCGCCCCGCAGCCGGACATCTCCAAGACCGGCAACAGCCGCAAGAACATGGCCGCATCGGTCGAGGCCAGCCTGAAGCGCCTGGACACCGACTACATCGACCTGCTGTGGGTGCACTTCCCCGACGAGCTCACTCCGATGGAGGAACTCCTGCGCGGACTCGACGACCTGGTGAGCACCGGCAAGATCCACCACGCCGCGCTGTCCAACTTCCCCGCCTGGCGCGCCTCGCGCGCGGTAACCCTCGCCGACCTGAAGAACTGGGCCCCGATCGTGGGCATCCAGCACGAGTACAGCCTCGTCGAACGCACCGCCGACCGCGAACTCCTGCCCATGGCCGAGAGCCTCGGACTCGGCGCCGCCCTGTGGTCCCCACTCGGCGGCGGACTGCTCACCGGCAAATACCGCAGCTCCGCCGAAGGGCGCCTGAGCGACCTGGGCATGGTCATCCACACCGAGAGCACCGGCCAGAAGACCGCCGTCGTCGACACCGTCCTGGCCATCGCCCAGGAGGCAGGCGTAACGCCCGCCCAGGTGGCGATGGCCTGGGTGCGCGAGCGCGCCGCCCGTTCCGTGGCCACGCTCGTCCCGATCATCGGCCCGCGCAACCTCTCCCAGCTCGACAGCTACCTCGGCACCCTCGACGTCCAGCTGACCGACGCGCAGTACACCCGCCTGACCGAGGTCAGCGCGGTGCCGCTCGGCGTGCCCCACGAGGGGATCGCCGCCTCCCTGGACCGCCTCCAGGGAGGCGCCGCCGACCGCATCACCGCCCCGGTCGTGCCGGTCGCCTGAGGGGCGAACGCGGCTGGGGACGCGGTGCGTCCGCGCCGCAGCCAGGAAAACAACACAAACTATCTCGTACTGGGATAAGCCCGGGGCGAGCGGAGACCCCGCCCTTTCACGGACGGGAAACGGAACGGAGACGACGATGAGGGCTTTCAGGGTCGCGAAGTACGGCGGCCAAGCCGGGATGCGGGCCGCCGAGATACCCGACCCGCAGGTGGGTGCCGACGACGTCCTGGTCAGGATCCACGCGGCGGGCGTCAACCCGCTGGACCTCAGGATCCGCAACGGGGACTTCAAGGCGTTCATGCCTTACCGTCTCCCGCTCGTTCTGGGCAACGACCTCGCCGGGACGGTCGTGCGGGTCGGCCCGTCCGTCACCCGGTTCGCGGTGGGCGACGAGGTCTACGCCCGGCCCGACAAGGACCGCATCGGCACCTTCGCCGAACTCATCGCCGTTCACCAGGACGACCTGGCACCCAAACCCGCCACGCTCACCATGGCCGAGGCCGCCTCCCTTCCTCTGGTCGCCCTGACCGCATGGCAGGCCCTGGTCGAGCGGGCACGCGTGCAGCCGGGTCAGAAGGTCCTCATCCACGCGGGCGCCGGCGGCCTCGGCTCCATCGCCGTCCAGCTGGCCAAGGCGCTGGGCGCGCACGTGGCCACCACCGTGAGCACCGCCAAGGTCGACCTGGTCAAGGACCTCGGTGCGGACGTCGTCGTCGACTACCGCACGCAGGACTTCGAAGAGGTCCTCGACGGCTACGACGTCGTCCTCGACAGCCTCGGCGGCGAGAACCTCGCCAAGTCCCTGCGCGTGCTCAAGCCCGGCGGCATGGCCATCAGCGTCGCGGGCCCGCCCGACCCGGCCTTCGCCCGTGAACTCGGCGCGAACCCGATCCTCCGCCTGGCCATGGCCGCGCTCAGCTTCAAGACCCGGCGCAGCGCCAAGCGCCACGGCGTGACGTACTCGTTCCTGTTCATGAAGGCCAGTGGCGACCAACTGCGCGAACTCACCCCCCTCATCGACGCCGGGAAGATCCGCCCCGTCGTCGACCGCGTCTTCCCGTTCGAAGAAACCCTTCAGGCCATGGAGTACGTCGAAAAGGGGCGGGCGAAGGCCGGCAAAGTCGTCGTCGCCATGACGTGAGGGCGGGAACGAGCCCAGGCACCAGTCACCTCGGACAACGGGAAGATCCTGCACACCCCACTCCCCCACACACCACCGCAGGACACAGTCATGAGCACACCGTCCAGTTCCCCCACCCCGACGTCGTACAGGAACACGCCGAACCGCTCCGTGGCCGTACGCGACGTGACCTTCGCCTACCGGCGGCTCGGCCCGGACGACGGCGTACCACTGATCCTCCTCAACCACCTGTCCGCAGTCCTGGACAACTGGGATCCCCGCGTCGTCGACGGACTCGCCGCCCGACGCCCGGTGATCACCTTCGACAACCGCGGCGTCGGCGCGTCCGGCGGCTCCACACCCGACACCATCGAGGCGATGGCCCGCGACACCGTGCAGTTCATCCGGGCCCTCGGGTACGACCGGGTCGACCTGCTCGGCCTGTCGATGGGCGGCTTCATCGCCCAGGTCATCGCGGCAGAGGAACCCGATCTTGTACGCAAGCTCATCCTCGCGGGCACGGGCCCCGCCGGAGGGCCCGGCATCGACAAGGTCACAAGCCTCACCATCAAGGACACCCTCAAGGCCGTCCTGACCCGCAAGGACCCGAAGCAGTACCTCTTCTTCACCGACACCGCGGGTGGCCGCCGGGCGGCCCACGCCTTCCTGGAGCGGCTGAAGGAGCGCACGGACGACCGCGACAAGGCCATCTCGCTCTCGTCGTTCCGCGCCCAGCTGAAGGCCATCCACCGCTGGGGGCTCCAGGCTCCGGCCGACCTGTCGCGTATCCACCAACCGGTCCTGGTATCCAACGGCGAGAGCGACCGGATGGTCCCGAGCCTCAACACAGTCGACCTCGCGGCCCGGCTGCCCCGGGGCGAACTCGAGCCCCTCTACCCCGACGCCGGACACGGCGGGATCTTCCAGCACCACGACATATTCGTCCCGCGGGCGCTTGAATTCCTGGAACCGTAGCCAGCCGCCAGACAGGTCAGGACCCCTGCCCCGCACCCGGCGAGACCGGCGCCAGGAAATCTGTCCTCGCACATGGCCACCATGAACAGCGACCTCAGCTTCGGCCAGCTGTCCATTCGCTGCTTCGCCCGCACCCTCGGCCCGGCCAACCCGTCTGCAGCGGGCCGGGGCGGTCCTGTATGACGGCGGCACCATCGTTCACGTGACCACCCGTCTGGGCGGTGAGTAGGCCGACGAGTTCGGTCTCACCGCGCACAGCCCGGACAGCAGCAAACTCATTTGCCGGCGTTGTCACGTTGGCTGGCTGGGGAGATGATCTTCGGGTTGATCATGCCGGAGGGGGACTCGTCCGTGGAGAGCGCGTCGCCGTCGTACAGGG
>NZ_JBHVWS010000113.1:0-9617 GCF_042882185.1 Streptomyces sp. NPDC058239 | reverse complement strand
AACCCGCCTCGCCCGGACACCCCCGTCGTCACCCTCGCCGAGCCCACCAAAACAGTCCCAACCCCACGAGTGAAGCCCTAAAACACCGGTATTGCATCTAGGGTCCTTGGTGCTCGATCAGCTCAGCCTTGAACGAGCCGTTGAGGGCCCCGGTCGTGGCATTGACGCTCCTATAGTTCGTCAAGTTGCTTTCGTAGCTGTCCGTGATGGAGTCGACGGACGCGGTCGCGCCGGCCTTCGGCAGCCGATCGCCGTAGCGGATTGAGTCCGGGTTGTGAGCCGCGGTCGCTGTGATGAATCAGACCCAAGCCCTTCTTGATTCCACGCCGACAGAACGCCATCTCCAGGGCGTCCAGGGGGAGATCGGTGCGCACGTGGGTGGCGAGCTGCCGCCCGACGATTATCCGTGAATACACGTCCGGGACGAAGGCGACGTAGACCCAGCCCGACCACGTGCGGATATAGGGTCGGCGACCCACAGCTGATTGCGACAGTGGGCGGTGAAGCGTCGGTGGACCGGGCCTGGCGGTCTGGGTCGGACGGCTCAGGAATGGCGGTGTGGTGCCGCTGTCCGCGGACCACACCTTCCGGGCCGTCCTCGCGCATCAGCCGCTCGATGGCGCGCCGGGCCGCGGCAAGGTCCTTGCGCCGCAACTGGCCGTGGGTCCGCCAGGCTCCGTAGGTCTTGCCCGAGGCCGCATCGATGCGATGTATGTGCCCAATGGTCCGTTCACCGCGCAGGCACCGGGCAGGCTTGGGCCGCCGACGGCGGGTGCGGACGAGCGCGGTGAGGTGGGGTGCGTTCGCGGCTCGCCGGCGGGCCCTTTACGCGCTCGGGCGTACGCTGCGTTCGGCGATGCGGATCAGGGGGCGCTCGGGTACCAGGCGGCTGACGACGCGTGACACCAGGGCATTGCCGGCGCCGTCGACGACGGTCGCCTTGCGCCCGCCGAGCGCCGCGAGTGCTGTGGCGACGACCTGCTGCGGTGTGCGCCGGGCGCCGACCGACGCGTTGTCACCGGCCACGTCGAAGAACGGGGTGTCGGTGGCGCCCGGGCAGATCCCGAGGACGGTCACACCGGTGCCGCGGGTCTCGCCCCAGAGGGAACGTGTGAAGGACAGGACGAATGCCTTCGTCGCGGAGTAGACCGCCATATGCGGTACCGCCTGGAATCCGGCCGTGCTGGCGACGTTGATGACGGTGCCGCGCCCGCGCTCGACCATGCCGGGCAGGAGCCGGGTGGTGTTGCCGACGAGCGTGCCGACGTTGAGCTGCACCTGGGAGGCCATGTGGCCGGGGTCGGCCTCGGCGAGGTCGCCGTGGGAAGCGAAGCCGGCGTTGTTGATGAGGATGTCCACGGCGACGTCCTGCTCGTCGAGCGTGCGCGCGAGGGTCTCGGAGGAGTCGGGCCGGGAGAGGTCGAGGGCGATGGGTCTGACGGTCACGCCGTGCTTGGTCCGCAGGGCCGAGGCGAGTTCCTCCAGCTTGTCTTTCGAACGGGCGACGAGGACCAGGTCCACACCGCGGGCAGCCAACTGGCGGGCGAACTCGGCGCCGATCCCTGACGAAGCGCCGGTGACGACGGCCAGCTGGGAGGTGAGAGTGTCCGAGTAGTTCATATCTGTCTCCATACCTACTTGAAGGTTTTTTTCTTGGTGTTGAAAAGGCCGGGCGTGCCGACGGGCGTGATGTCCGGACTGCCCGCGTTCAGTGAGCTTCGATGGTCGCCTCAATGACTTCGGCGAGAACGCCCGCCGCACGGCGCAGCTCTTCGGGATTGGCGCGCCCCGTGGCCTCGAGGACGCCCTTCAGTCCGTCGAACGCACCTACGAATACGGTCGCCAGTGCGTGGGCGTCGGCCGAGAAGTGCAGGTCGCCCGCGCGGGCGCCGGCGAGGAGGAGTTCTTCGACCAGGCCGACCCACTCCGCGAGAACGGATACTTGGGCGTGTTCCTGCGGTGACTCGGTGGTGAGCTCACGATCGAGCCGCACGACGGACCATCCCGCGGGTTCGGCGATGACGAGGTCCACGAGGACGGGGACGAGGCCGCGTACCTGCGCGGCCGGCCCTCCGAGCCCCTCGAGCTGCCTGCGCACATGCGCAAGCATCCCTTGCTTCTGATCGTCGACGACCGCATGGGCCAGGGCGGCCTTGCTCTTGAAGTGGAAGTACACGGCGCCCTTGGTGAGACCCGTCTCGCTCACCACGTCGTCCATCCGGGCCAGGGCGTACCCCTTGGCATCGAAGACACGGGCGGCGGCGCGCAGAATCTCCCGGCGCGTCGCAGCGCCCTTCGGTGTCAGTTGATCCACTGGCCTTCCCATGCCCCGATACTAAATACCTTCGAGTCGGTTTTTCAAATTGCATTGCCCGGAGGACCCCGGCCACGGCGAGCGGCGGACTGGAGTGCGTGGCTTGATCGGCCGGATGTCGGTGCCCGATCCGGGAATCGTGGAGGCGACCCGGACCGCCCTCGACGAGGCCCTGGCGGGCCGCCCGCTGGTCTCAGCCGAGCGGTTCGTTCGTCCATGCGCTCCCTGTACGCCGAGCTCCGGCTGCGCACCCTGACGCGGCCGGCGCGAGCGATCGGCTGCTGTCCCGGTGGGAACAGGCCGGTCCCCACGCGGTTCTGGCCGCCCAGCACCGCGTTCGAGGGGCCGAAAAGCGGCACGGCTGGATCAGTGTTGTGGCCAGCGAGGCTGTCGAACTGCTGCCCGCGCCACCGGCGATCACCGCGATCGACGGCAACCTCCGCGCGGATCGAGGACAAGGCCGCCTTCAACATCCTGCTCGTAGCGGCCTGAGTGCCGGAGCAGGTGCGGATCCCAGGCCTACGCGTCGGGGGAAACTGCCCCCTCTGGTCAAGATCCGGCGCGCCAGGTCGGTGCGCGGCGGCTTGTGGTGCAGTCCACCAGGGCCGACTCCGGCGGAACAGTGCGCAGACCCTGCGGGCGCACGATCAGTGGAACAAGTCACACGACAACCAACGCTCAACTACTGGCGCAGGACACTAGGCAGCCCTGGTCTGGCGCCGGTAGCCGCCCGGGGCCAGGCCGTACTCCCGCTTGAATGCTCTGGCGAAGGAGAACTCCGAGCCGTATCCGGTGCGGGCGGCGACCGTCGTCAGTGAGGCGTTGGACTCGCGCAGCAGACGGGCGGCGGTCGTCATGCGCCAGCGGGTCAGATAGGCCATCGGCGGTTCGCCCACCAGCGAGGCGAACCGTCGGGCGAAGGCGGCGCGGGACAGCCCTGCCCGCTCGGCCAGCGATTCGACCGTCCACTGGACCGACGGGTCGTCGTGAATCGCCGACAGGGCAGGCGCCACCGCCGAGTCGCCCAGGGCCGCAGCCCACCCCTGGGCGGCGGTCGGGGGCTGATCGTCCAGCCAGGCCCGCAGGATGTAGAGGAGCAGCGAGTCGATCAGGCTGGGCACGATGCCGTCCGAGCCGATGCGTGGGTTTTCCAGCTCGGAGCCGAGCAGTTGGACGGCGGCGCTCAACTCCGGATGGCGGCCGTGCCGCGTCGGCAGATGGATCACCTCGGGCAGGTGGCGCACCAGCGGGTGCGGGCGGCTTTGATCCAGCTGGTAGTCGCCGCACAGGAGGCTGGTCTCGGGGCCTTTGCCACCGAGCGTGAGCGAGCCGATCGGTGAACCCCGTTGGAACTGCTCCGCCGTGGCCTCCACGGCCGGGGTGGAGGGATGATCGGCGAGGATATGGCCCCGCCCGCTGCGCAGGAAGATCACATCACCGGGGCTCAGCGGGATCGGCTTCAGATGCGGTGGTGTGTCATTGAGGGGGACCAGCCAGCAGGTCCCGTACAGCACCACATGGAACCCGGCGCCTGCGACTGGCGGCAGCCGCACGCCCCAGGGGGCGCGGCCGTTGGTCCGTACGGATGCCGGGTGCCCGGTGCGCATCGAGGCCAGCGCCTCGGTGAGGATATCCATCCGCCTTGCTCTCCCTGGTTCGGCCCGTCGCGGTCAGACCGTCAGGACAATCTTGCCCTGTACGTGTCCCGAGGCGACTAGCTCATGTGCCTTAGCGGCCTCCTCCAGCGGGAACGTCTCCTCGACGTGCGGGCGGATCAGGCCCGCGTCGACCAGGTCGGCGATCGCTTCGAGCGCGGCGTAGTCCGGCTCGACCGAGATGCCGGCGAAGCGCCGCCCGGCGGCCTCGACGCGTACGGCGAGCTTTGGGTCGGCGTGTTCCACGATGCTGATGAGTACGCCGCCGGGGCGCAGCACACTGAGCGAGAGATCGCCCTGGGCCGTGGAGTCGAAAACCACGTCGGCGTCCTTGACGGCCTCGGTGAAGTCGGTGGTCCGGTGGTCGATGACCTCGGTGGCGCCGAGGCCGCGGACGAAATCGTGCCGGGCCGGACTGGCCAAGGCGATCACATGGGCGCCGTGTGCCTTCGCGATCTGCACCGCGAAGTGGCCGACACCACCGGCTGCCCGGTGGATCAGTACCCGGTCGCCCTCCTTGACGCCTGCCGCCTGTACCAGGCCCTGCCAGGCCGTGAGCGCCGCGAGGGGGATGGCGGCGGCGTGCACATGGTCGAGCGAGGCGGGCTTGCGAGCCACCTGGCGGGACGGTGCGGCGACGTACTCGGCGTACCCGGTGGCGGCGCGGGGGAAGAACGGCATCCCGTATACCTCGTCACCCACCTCGAACCTGGCGCCGGGGCCGACCTCTTCGACCACCCCGGAAATGTCCCAGCCCACGCCGAACGGCGGCTCACCGAGCAGTGGGAAAGCGCCGGACCTGACGAACACGTCCACCGGGTTGACCGCACTGGCGTGAACCTTGACAAGTACCTCGCCGGGTAGTGGCTTCGGCCGCTCGGTCTCCGCGACCTCGAGGACCTCGGGGCCGCCGAAAGACTTCTGGAACACTGCGCGCACGGTAACTCTCCCTGGTTCGACCGGTTGATGTCCGGCTTGATGTCCTCAACCTTAGGAAGATCGAATGAGCCGCAGAATAGCCTTCCGTCTCGGCTACATGTCCCAGCGTCTTGTCGGCGGGTATTCTCGGCCGTAAATGCCTCAGACATCGATGACACCCTTACTCGACGATCATGAGGTAGATGATCAGGCCGTGGCGTCCGCAGGCAGGGCCGAGCGGCGCGTCGGCCTTGCCAGTCCGCACAGCCGGGTCTCTGGGTCAGCTGTGAGGCCGGGAACCTCAGCGTCGGGTACCAGCGCCCGCAGAACCACACGTAGAGGACGGTTTCATCCCAGCAGATTGAGCTTCCGCGACTACGAGGGCCGCCCGGCCTCCTCGGAGTCGCGATAAAGCTCTTGTCCTGCGGGTTCCGCTCGACGATCTCGATGCCGGTCCCGTGTCTGTGGCCGTGGGCTCGCCTCGGTCTTCGCCGGACGGTCGCCGGCGCGCGGGCAGGCGTCAGTCGGTGACGAGGTCGTCCGGGGCGGACCGAGCGAGTTCGGCCAGTGTGGCCAGCGCCTGGGAGAGAACGTCGGTCTGCGGGGAGGCAAGCCCCAGCCGGATCGCGTTGGGGGCGTGGTTATTGCCGACGGTGAACGCGGCGGCCGGCACCACTCCGATGCCGTGCCGGGCGGCGGCGGCGACGAAGGTGTCCGCGCGCCACGGGCGGGGCAGTTGCCACCAGCAGTGGTACGAGCGCGGGTCGCTCCGCACAGCGAAGCCGCCGAGGTGCCGGGCCGCGATCTCCTGCCGTACGGCGGCTTCCCGCTGCTTGGCCTGTACGAGCGCCTTCACGGTGCCGTCCTGCTGCCAGTGGTAGGCCGCCTCCAGTGCGAAGCGCATGGGGGTCCAACCCCCCGAGCGCAGCGACGTGGCGATCTCGCCCACCAGGAAGCCGGGCGCCACCACGAACCCGAGGGTCAGGCCAGGGGCGATGCGCTTGGACAGGCTGTCGACGAGGACGGTCTGCTCGGGGGCCAGAGAGGCGAGCGGCGGCACTTCGTCGTGGAGGAAGGCCCAGATGGCGTCCTCGATCGCGGGGATCCCCGACCGCAACAGGACATCGGACAGATGCTCCACCCGTTCCCGGGGCATCGTAATCGACAGCGGGTTGTGCAGAGTCGGCTGTACGTAGACGGCGTGCAGCGGACCGCTGCGGTGGGCTTCCTCGACGGCCTCCGGGATCAGCCCTGCTGCATCCATGGCCAGGGGCACGAGGGTGATGCCGAGCCGCGTGGCGATGGCCTTGATCACGGGGTAGGTCAGTTCCTCGACGCCGAGCCGAGCGCCCGGTGGCACCAGGGCGGTGACGACGGCCGAGATGGCCTGCCGCCCGTTCCCCGCGAAGAGCACCTGCGCCGGGTCGGGGCGCCAGCCGCCACGCGCGAGCAGATCGGCGGCGGACTCGCGGACGGCCGGAACGCCGGCCGCGCCGACGGGCCGCAGCGCGTACCCGAGGACATCGGGACGCAACAGCCCGCCGAGCCCGTTGGCCAGCAGCGTGGCCTGCTCGGACACCACCGGATAGTTGAGCTCCAGGTCGATCCGGCTGCCTGCGGGTTCGGTGAGCGCGGGCGCGGATGCACGGGGGACCGCGCGAACGAAGGTGCCGCGGCCCACTTCGCCGAGAGTGAGGCCCCGTCGGGCGAGTTCCTGGTAGACGCGGGTGGCGGTGGAGTTGGCGATGCCGTGCTGCTGGGCGAACTTGCGCTGCGGGGGAAGCCTGTCGCCCGGCCGGAGGATGCCGGCCCTGATCTCCTCGGCCACCGTGTCGGCGACGCTCTGATAGTCCTTCACGGCGCTCTCCTCTCGTCCACGTGCCTCCGCCATCCAACCACACAATTGCACCGAGTGCAATAACGCATATTGCATCGAGGTTTCGCGGGCAATATGCTCGCGGCATTGCTTCGAGCCTCGCCCGTGCACCGGGCTGTGGAACCCCTGTTTGGATGCGTCACGAGAGGGCGCGCGACCGCCGGAAAGGAGTCCTACCAGCAGTGAACACGACCGCATGGTCTCGGTCTCCGCTCGGCCGGACTCCCCTGCCGCTGCCCGACTGTGACCGGTGCGGATTCACCTCCTGCCTGGTAAGGCACGGTACGGTCGTCGGCCTGCTGCGGAAGTACGCGGCGGAGTGGCAGCGGGTCCTGACGGGGCCAGGGCTCGACGGCCAGCGCGCGGGCGTGCCTCACTGGTCACCGCTGGAACACGGCTGCCACGTCCGTGACATGTGTCTCCTGTTCCACAAGAGGCTCGACGCAATTTTCGAAACCACACCGATTGCACCGGACCACCGCACTGCGCCGGATGTCGGGCCAGTCGCAGAACGCCCGGACGTCGTCCAGCGCTACCGCGACGAGGAACCGCGACAGGTGGCGGAGGAACTGGGGTGGGCCGCCGAGGCCCTGGCCCGCCGCCTGGCCACGCTCACCGCCGACGACTGGGACCGCGACGGCACGGGCCTGGCCGACTCGCGACTCACCGTCGATTTCTTCACCCGTCATCTCCTCCACGACATCGCTCACGACCTCGCCGAGGTACAGCGCGGTGACCGCTCCGACAGGGCGCGTCCGGAGACGGCAGCGGGACATTCACAGCGAATGAGGGGTTTTCATGGTTGAACTGAGCGGGGTCCTCGGCGTGATGGTGGTGGCCCTCGGGATGGTGCTCACCCCGGGCCCGAACATGGTCTATCTCGTCTCACGCAGCATCACCCAGGGCAGGCGCGCCGGGATCATCTCCCTCGGCGGTGTGGCCCTGGGCTTCATCGTGTATCTACTGGCCGCAAACCTCGGCCTGTCGGTCGTCTTCATCGCCGTGCCCGAGCTGTACTTCGCAGTGAAGCTGGCCGGCGCGGCATACCTCGCCTACCTCGCCTGGACCGCGCTGAAGCCGGGCGGCGTCTCCGTCTTCACCCCGCAGGACGTCCCGCACGACTCGCCGCGCAAGCTATTCATGATGGGACTGATGACGAACCTGCTCAACCCGAAGATCGCCGTCATGTACCTCTCGCTCATCCCGCAGTTCATCGACCTGGAGAAAAGCCACGTCCTCCTCCAGGGCATCGCGCTCGGCTCGATCCAGATCGTGGTCAGCGTCGCGGTCAACCTCACCATCGTCCTGGCGGCCGGAACCATCGCCGTCTTCCTCTCGCGCCGCCCCTCCTGGCTCAAGGTGCAGCGCTACGCGATGGGCACGGCGCTCGGCGCGCTCGCCATCTCGCTGGCCCTCGACACCTCAGGTCCGGTCAAGTCGAGCTGACGGCACGGCACATGGGGAGCGGTCCGGTGCCGACCTGGGCTTTACCGCCCCAGGGACAGGAATTCCGTGTGTTCCTGAGAGGGGTGTTTCGCGGGTTGATGTCCGGTTCGTGACGTGGCTTGGGTGAGGTTGTGTGGTCAGGCGCTTCGGGTCACGCTATGGCCGGCCTGGGCGAACAGGCCGGGTTCGGTCTCGGCCAGGATGCTTTTGAGTTTCGAGCGCATGCCCTCGATGTTCTTCGGTGTGAAGCCGAGATCGAGGGTCTCGCACAGGGCCCGCAAGGGCCACGCCACCTCGGCGAAGACGGCGAGTTCACTACGACCTGCTCGCGCTCGCCCCTGATTACCGCGTCGAGCGCTTCGGCACGAAACTCGGCGACCTGCGCGTCACCGTCGCCGACCGCTTCGAAGACGGGGAATTCGACGGCGAGTTCGCCGACTGGGCCACTGCCCTTACCTTGCCGAAATCGTCTCCGAGTACACCTCCGTAGCCGCATCTCACTGCGCGGCGACGGGCGGCGCACCTGCCACGCATATCTCCCGTGCCCAACCGCGTCGGCGGACAGCGGCGAGGTCTGTAAAAGAAAGGAACGGCCTGGCGCTACTTCGACGCCTCCGCCATGGCCGACCGCCTCGCGCAACCTGGCCGCCGTCGCCGCCACCGAGGCTGCCTTCCTGGCTCGCGTCTCGGCCGCCCGCAAGCCCCCGGTCCTGGCCCGCTTCGACGACGGCTCCTATCTCTCCCGCTTCGGCGGCGTCGAGGTCCGCATCATCGAGTGCGAGATCACCATCACCACCAGCCAGGGCCGTCAGACCGGGCTCTACCGACTGGCCACCAACCTCCTTGACCACCACCGATACCCGGCATCCGACCTGGTCAGCCTGTATCACGAGCGATGGGAAGTGGAATCCGCCTACTTCGCGATCAAGAAGTCGATGCTGGGCCGACGGGTCCTGCGTTCGAAGACCTGGGCCGGCATCGCCCAGGAGGTCTACTCCCTGCTGAGTGCCTACCAGGGGCGTTGTCACGTTGGCTGGCTGGGGAGATGATCTTCGGGTTGATCATGCCGGAGGGGGACTCGTCCGTGGAGAGCGCGTCGCCGTCGTACAGGGGTCACCGGTACCCGGTCGAGGTGATCTCGCACTGTGTATGGCTGTACTTCCGCTTCCCGCTGTCCTACCGCGAGGTCGAGGAGCTGATGCTCCAGCGCGGCGTCATCGTCTCCTACGAGACCGTCCGGCGGTGGTGCCGGAAGTTCGGGCAGGCCTATGCCGACGGGCTGCGCCGCAGGCGTCCCCGGCCCGGTGACAAGGGGCACCTGGACGAGGTGTTCATCAGGATCAACGGTGAGCTGAAGTACCTGTGGCGGGCCGTCGACCAGGACGGCAACGTCCTGGACATCCTCGTG
>NZ_JBHVWS010000112.1:0-9736 GCF_042882185.1 Streptomyces sp. NPDC058239 | reverse complement strand
CCGGAACAGAACCCACAACTCATCCGGCGCCAACCGCTCAACCAGATCCTTCATGCACGATTCAACGAGCGACAACCCCATAAGAAACGACGTCTAAGCACTTTTCAGCTTTCGGGCGCCGGTCTTCTTCGCCGCGGCCTTGGCTGCGGTCTTTTTCGCCGGGGCCTTCTTTGCGGTCGCCTTCTTGCGGGGCTTCATCTCGTGGATGGTGGCGTGCTCGCCCTCGCCGCGGGATTCCTTTGCCTTCTTCACTGAGGCGTTCAGAGCGGCCATCAGGTCGATGACACCGCCGCGCCCGGAGCCGTCGGAAGACAGGAGCAGCCGTGTCACCGCTACAGCCCCAGGAAAGGCGCCAGCGTGGCGGCGGTGGCTTTGCAGGACAGGTAGTTCTTTGCGTGGTGGAACCCAAAAGTCGGGTGAATTGGATCGGTGAGGTCCTCGCTGATCCCGGTGAAGGCCCGGGCAAGATGGGGCGGGATGGCCACCGGGTCTCCGGGATCGGCAATGTTCACCCATCGGGCCACACCTGCGGGGCGCAGGCCGAAGCGGGCGGGCGGGGCGCCGGTGGGAGCGGGGATGAGGCGGTCGAAGACGCCGTGTGGAAGGGCGAGGGGCGAGCCCATCGTCACCAAGAGCTCCACCTGTAGTTCGGGATGTGCGTGGAGGGCTTCGTAGGTCACCACAGTGCCCAGCGAGTGGGCGAGGACAACCCGGGGGCGGTGCCGGGCGATCCTCGCGGCGACTTCCTCCCGCACGGCAGCGCGCGCCGGGGAGTCGATGTCGGCCAGGTAAGTGGCCACCTCACGGAAGAAGACCCGGATGAAGAGTTCGGTCAGTCGACCGTCCAGGCTGAACTTCTCCGCCACCCAGGAAGCGGCATACCGCAGCGGCATCGTCAGCGCCCCCTGGGCGACGCGCCGGGGCGCCCCCAGTTCCGCCAGCCAAGCCGCTATCAGCTCCTTGGCCAGTGGATCGTTCAACTCGTCCGTATCCTGCGGGCCTTGGACGGTTGGGCCAGAGTGAAGGAGGGGTGCGTAGTAGGCGAAGTCGAGGGCGAGGCGGGCTGTCTCGATCCCCATCCCGACAGCGAGGTGGCGCGTCCAACTCTGGATGTGCCCCACGCGTACTTGCTCGGCCGTGGCGCGGGCATCGCGATATCCCACGCCATGCACGGCCACGACGGCCAAAGGCTTGCCGCTGCTACTGCTCATCGAAGCCTCCTGAAGACCGGTTCCAGGGTGAGCGCGATGACTTCATGTCCCATGCCGAGTGCGACCGTGCCATCCGCGGTGATCGTCTTGCACTCTGCGGGGTGGGGAAGCGTAAGCGCTGTCAGGCACGATCCGCTGTTCAGGTCCCACACCTGTTCCTCTCCGTTGCTGCCGCTGGTGATGGCGACGGGTCGGCCGTCCACCACCGCCGTCGCCACCGCGCCCACCCCGCCGGAGTGACCGGTGAGGGTGTGAGTAGTACGGCCCGTGGCCAAGTCCCACACCTGCACCGTGCCGTCGTAGCCATTGGTGATGGCGACGGGTCGGCCGTCCACCACCGCCGTCGCCACCGCGAACACACTGCCAGTGAGGGTATGGGTGTAAGTGGTGCGGCCGGTCGTCAAGTCCCACACCCGCACCGTGGGGTCTCCGCCGCAGGTGATGGCGACGGGCCGACCGTCCACCACCGCCGTCGCCACCGCACCCACCCCGCCGGAGTGACCGGTGAGGGTGTGAACGGCATCACCGGTGGCCAGGTCCCACACCCGCACCGTGGAGTCTCCGCCGCAGGTGATGGCGACGGGCCGACCGTCCACCACGGCCGTCGCCACCGCACCCACCCCGCCGTCGTAACCGGTGAGGGTGTGAGTGAGGGTGTGCGTGGCATCACCGGTGGCCAGGTCCCACACCCTCACCGTGCCGTCGTAGCCTCCGGTGATGGCGACGGGCCGACCGTCCACCACGGCCGTCGCCACCGCACCCACCCCGCCGGAGTGACCGGTGAGGGTGTGAACGGCATCACCGGTGGCCAGGTCCCACACCCGCACCGTGCCGTGGTCTCCGCTGGCGGTAATGGCGACGGGCCGACTATCCACCACCGCCGTCGCCACCGCACCAACCCTGGTGCTGTGGCCGATGATCGTGTGAATGGCACGGCCGGTGGTCAAGTCCCACACCCTCACCGTGGGGTCTCCGCTGACGGTGATGGCGACGGGCCGGCCGTCCACCACGGCCGTCGCCACCGCACCCACACTGCCGGAGTGACCGGTGAGGGTGTGCGTGGCATCACCGGTGGCCAGGTCCCACACCCGCACCGTGCCGTCGTAGCCGCCGGTGATGGCGACGGGCCGGCCATCCACCACCGCCGTCGCCACCGCGAACACACTGCCGGAGTGACCGGTGAGGGTGTGAACGGCATCACCGGTGGCCAGGTCCCACACCCGCACCGTGGAGTCGCTGCCGCCGGTGATGGCGACGGGCCGGCCATCCACCACGGCCGTCGCCACCGCACCCACCTCGGTGCTGTGGCCGGTGATCGTGTGAATGGCACGACCGGTGGTCAATTCCACCACCCGCACCACGCGGTTGTACTTGTGGTCGTAGTCGATGGTGACGGCGACGAGTCGGCCGTCCACCGCCGCCGACGCCACCACCTTGCTGATGAGGTTGTGCCGGGTGGTGCGGCCGGTGGTCAAGTCCAACACCCGCACCACGCCGTTGTAGTCGTTGGTGATGGCGACGGGCCGACCGTCCACCACCGCCGTCGCCACCGCCACTACCCTCACCTCGCCGATGAGGTCGTGCTGGGTGATGCGGCCGCTCGTCAAGTCCCACACCCGCACCGCGGGATCTCCGCTGACGGTGACGGCGACGAGTCGGCCGTCCACCACCGCCGCCGCCACCGCCTGCACCTCGCCGGTGTGGCTGGTGATGGTGTGGGTGGTGCGGCCGGTGGCCAGGTCCCACACGCGCACCGTGCCGTCGTAGCCGCCGGTGATGGCGACGGGCCGGCCGTCCACCACCGCCGTCGCCACCGCGCGCACTGAACTGGGGTGGGTGAGGGTGACAGTGAGTGCACCCGACACCTGGGTACCGGTCGCCCACAGTGGCTTCCAGCCAGCGCCGCGGGCGAAGTCGTGGCTGAGGTCCGCGGCCTGGAATCGGGCAGCGTCGAGGGCGAGAATCTGCCGACGCTGGTCGGCGTCGAGGTCTCGATGGATGCCCTGAGAGGCGCGGTAGACCGCAGCCGCCAGGCGCGCGTCCGGGGCGGTCGCCTGGCGCAGAGCAGCGGTCACCGTCTCGGGATCGGCGTGGACGAGGAAGCCTGCATCCTGGAGGAGCTCGTCCGCCAGTCCGGCGCTCGCAGCGTGCTGGGCGGCGTGGCGCACCAGGTAGGGCTCGGCGACGTGCCAGGCGGGTCGTTCATTGTCTGCGCGAGGCAGCGAGGCGATGAGCTGACGGAAGATGGCGTCGGCGAAAGGCTCCGGGCGAATGGCTGTGCTCATGTGTACTGCCCCTGTTCCTGAGGGCCGAACGGGTCGGCCTGTAGGCGTTCGGCGAGACCTTCGTGGAAGAGCCGGTACAAGGTGGTGCCGTCGGTATCGATGTCCTGACGCAGGTAGAAGCGCACCTGTTCCAGGGCTTCTTGGACCCTGCGCGAGGACAGAGGATCTGTGCCAGGCGTGAACACGGCGGCGGCGTTGGCGATGATGCGCTCGGGCATGCCGGAGCCCCTGGCATGGGCCACAGCAGCCAGGACCGCGCGGGCATCGGGCTGATCCGCACGCCGGGCGAGATCGAGTTCGAGCAGATCAGGCAGGTCTCGGGGGACTTGGAGGCCGAGTTCCCGGGCACGGCCAGGGTCGTGTTCGGTGGGCAAGGTCAGGACGTGGTGAAGGTAGAGTCCTGCGACCAGGAACTCGCCCCAACCCAGAAGCTTCGGCTCATCCGATGAGGCTTCGCTCCACGTCGGATCGCCCTTGCCGGTCAGGCGTTCCGCGATGCCTTCGGCGAGCGCGTTGGCGGCGTTCACGAAATCGCGAGCGGCGTAGGGGGTGTCGACGGCGAGCAGGTCGCCGACGTACTGCCGCACCGCCTGATAGGTGTCGGCCGGTTGGGTGTGGTCGAGGTTGATCAGCCCATTGGTGTCCTGCGCCAGTTGCAGCAAGGCGGTGAACGGCGGCTCGGAGCGGGTGCCAACCAGCAGCCGTATCCCGGTATGACCGGCGACGGCAGCGCGGGCCAGGGGTAACAGCAGGGCCTGGGTGATGTCGTCGGGACGTTCAGCTTCGTCGAGCGCGTCGATCACCAGCGTGTATCCTCCGGGACCGGCGAGCTGAATGAGCTGCTCTGCGTCCCAGCCTTCGGCAGGCCGGTCCTCGTCTTTCGCCCCCATCTGGCGCGCGGCGGAGTTGGCTATCTGGTCCAGATCGCGGCGCCGTGCATGCACCACGGCGAGTCGGTCATTGCACGCCGGCCTGGCAGGCAGCCGGAACCACAGATTCCGCGCCGGTTCGCGCAGCTGGGGGTGGGCGGCGCACACCAGAACCCCGAGCAGAGCCGATTTGCCGACCCCCGGTTTGCCAGTGACGGCCCGGAAGCCACCGCCCTCACCGTTGAGCCAGTCGGTCAGAACGCAGACCTCCTTATCCCGGCCGTGAAAGTATCCCTGCCCCAGACTGCGGTCCAGCGGTTCGCTGCCGGCACCCCGCAGCATGAAGTGCCGGGCATCGAATGCCTCGTCCACCAGAGAAGCGATTCCGGGATCGACCTCGGATAACGCGCGGGACCGGCGGCTGTCGTAGAGGGGGTTGGGGAAGAACGGCAGTTCCTCCAGATCTTCGACACGCTCGATGAAAGCAACGCGACTGCCGTCAACCAGCTGCTCGAAGCCTTCCTGCGCGCTGAGACTTGCCACTTCACGGGCGATCTCACGCCCCACCGTGGGCAGCGGAATGTACTTGCAGGACTGGTCCACCGTGGATGTGCCGTCAAGGTAATTCCGCAGCACGGTGCGTGTGGCCCTGCTCAACCGGTAGTCGAACGCCTGGTCCTGGGAGCCGGTCGCGGCGATGACCCAGGCACGACGACGGCCGACGGGCATCTCTTGATGCCAGGGCAGCGTCGCAGCGACTCCGGAATGACACAGATCCAGGATGAACAGCGTCAGCGGCCGCGGCTTATCGGGATGGGATTCGATCAGGCTGATCCACGACGACACTGGATCATCCAGGTTGCTGCCATCCCCGCCCACCACGTGCAGACCCCGCTCGCCGGTGTCGGCCAGCCGGCCATGCGCGACGAGATGAACGATCAGCACCTCAGACGGGCTCTTCAACGCCTTGCGGACCTCCTCGGCAAGATCAGCCTCCGAGTTCGCCGGACTGTGCTGCCTGTAGCCGAACTTGCGCACGACCTCGGTCACGTGCGCGGCATGCTGCGGCGCTTCGAGGAGGGGATCCAGCGCATCTAGAGGCGGCGGGCCCTCTTCGTCCCGCCCCTCCAACGAGACACCCAAGGCCAGCACTCTTCTGTCCGTAGCACCACTGCGACTGCCGCCGTCATCCATGCCCCCTGGCCCACTCCTCTGACAATCACGCACGACCCGGGACATCTACACAGCCCTGCAGGGACTCTCTGTGAAGTGCCCCTCAGTCCCGGCACTTGTCGCAATGATCCAACCTCCAGGGCTTATACGGCAATCGCCTGCACCAGAGCCCCTCCGACCTCCACTCATCGACACCCGCTGATGCGATCCGGAAGAATCGCCCACGATCGTGTGTCCGTGTGGCCCGGCGAAGCGAAGGGCAAGAGACCTGTGCGTCCGCGTACGAGTTGCCAGCCCTCCTCCGCGGTCAGCCCGAGGGATCGGACACGACCGTGAGACTGAAGGCACGAGACACGGCGTGCGACACCGGATGCAGCCGCAGGTCACAGCGCTGCTGTAGGACGTGAGCCGCGAGAACCTACACCGCCGCCCGTACTCCGATCCTCACGCCGGACCGGGACCTGCGCACCTGGGCCAGCCGGATGCGCCCGCCGTCACCCCGGGCCACCCTGAAAGCATGAGCGCCCCGGTAGTCGTCCACGGCCTGTCCCCATCGGGCGGGCGCAATGTCGCCATCAACGGACAGATCGCTGGGGTCGCCCGCGATGACCGTGACCTCGTTGAGTTCCTGAGGCGTGCCGGCCTCGATGACGCCTGGGATCTCTTCGACGACCCGCACTGGGTCGAATGGCGCGGCGGTCGGGCGCACCGGTATGAAGTCGCGTGAGCGGCCGCCCTAGCAGTCCGTTCGTGTTCTCGCTCGACCCGCGCTGCCAAGGACTGGCCGGGGCGCAGAAGTAGACCGGGATGTCGGTGGCCACCGACATAGTCGTCGAGGTGCTGGCCGGGGCGGGGAGGGCACGGGATCCTCACCGTGGTCCGACTGCGGTGAGGGTGCCACGCCCGACTGCCAGCTAGGCAATTACCTCGTACTTCACGACGGTGTCTGAGCAGCCCTGGGCGAGCTTCTCCAGCGCCGCCCGCTCCTTGTCGTCCGCGGTGAGCTTCCACCGCAGCTTGGTGCCGACCCAGTCGGCGCCGTAGGTGCACTGGGCGGAGGCGGCCGGCGGGAGCCACTCGGCCGGGTCCCGGTCGGCCTTGGACCGGTTCGTGTTCGCAGTGACGGCGACCAGGGAGCGTTCGGCATCGAGGTCGTTCGCGTACTGCTCGCGCCGGTCCGCGTCCCACTTCGAGGCCCCGGAGTCCCATGCCTCGGCCAACGGTACGACGTGGTCAATGTCGAGCTTCGTGGCCGCGTTCACGGTGACTTCGTCGTAGTAGCTCAGCCACTCGCCGCCGGTCAGCGCACACCGTGCCCCCTGCTCGGGTGCCTTGACCGCTTCCGCGATCAAGACTTCCTTCCTGGTGTCGCAACCGTCCTTGTCCGCATCGACCCACAGACGGAAGCTGTCGCGCTCGTACCCGGTGCGGTCCTCAGTCCCGGCCGGGATCTTCACGATGGCCTCAGCCAGGGACAGGCCGCTGCCGCCCGCAGGAGCGCCCAGTGCCGCGGACACCTTGCCCGAATGGGAGGCAGAGGCCGACGGCTTGGAGTCGGATCCCGAATCCGCTACGCCTGGATTGCACCCGACGAGTGACGCGATGAGGAGGGCGGCGATCGGGGCGATGGGGGCGAGGCGGCGTGCTGTCACGGCGGTACTCCAGCTGGTCAGGGGCTGATGCGCCCTCATGATCGCAGAAGTAACAGTGTGGTGACAGACGGTCAAATATGCAGGTGGTAAGTCTTGCTGCCCGGTGGTGGCATCGGCTTCGAGTGAGACCACCACCGGACTGGTACAGGGTGGCACGGGGCACTGACACGCCAGCCAGCCTGGCTTCTCCTGCGGTTGACCGCGCGTTCGAGGACTGCTCGTTGCCTCTTCCGCCCCTCCCTCTTGCCAGGACCGCGACGGTACCCGAGACCGTGGACGCAGCACGGGCCGGCGTCCGCCTTGCTGCCGCCCTGGCCCAATGGTTGGCCTCCGGCGCCGTGACACCCCTTGAGTACCAGTGAGGGGCGTTCATTCGCGCACTGCCCCTCCCCATCCTCCGGGTACGGGAGCACCCTGGTGGCTACCACGGCCAGTCCTGCAGTAGTGGGTACTCGCCCAGCTCAGTCAGCTGGGGTGTCCGGGGTACGGGTGTGCAGCTCGGCGTGCACGGGGGCCATGGGCATCTCCTCGGCGGGCGTGGGGGGCGTCGCCGCGTGGGATGCCTCCGCAGCCCTCGTCGCCTCGTACTCCTCGGGGCTGGCCGTGCGCCTGCGCCGGCCGACCTCGTCGGTGAGCCGGTGCCGGGTCTCCGGCGCTTGGGGGGCGGCCCAGATCTGGACGAGGTGCTCCTCCAGAACGGTGTCGCCCTCCTCCGCGTAGATGTCACCGACCGCGGACGCCGCGTCCCGTCCACGTGCGTGGATCCGGAACCTCCACCACTGGTGCTCCCCCTCCTCACCGAGGAGAGGGACTTCCACCAGGTCTTCGGAGAGAGGGTCGCCCACCAGTGGTCCCTCGGACGGGAAGTACAGGCTGACCTCGACGACCTCGTCCCAGCCCTCGCAGTTCAGCGGCGGCTCGGAAACGGTCACACCGAAGACGACATCGACATCACCGTAGGACGTCCCGGTCAGGATGGTGGCGTAGGTGGACGCCTGGTTGGTGTAGACGAGTCCGTTGCCCGCGAGCCGGTCGTCGATGTCCTGATCCGGCTCCTCTGCGTCCGTGTCCAGCAGAACGTACTGATGGTGAGACACCTGCACGCGGGCCGGGCCCTGGGCCGTCATTACTCTCCCCGTTCTCTCAACTCTCCGACACCGTGTTGCGGCCCGCCCACCTCAACAGGCAGGCGGGCCGCAGCATGAGCTGTGCGCTGTGGGGTCAGACCGCGACCCAGAAGCCATCCTTGTTCACAAGGCGCTCCTGCTTGTAGAAACCGATGATCCGGCCGCCCTGCTTGTCCTGCTCATTCTCCGGGACCATGGCGATGCCCCGGCTGGCCGCCGGGAGTGCCTTGCCCCCTTCGTGGGTCCGGGCGAACGGGTACTCGTCGCAGGACTTGCCGTGCGGCGGAGTCGTCCTCCCGCACACGGCACGCCTGTTCGCGGCCGCCTTCCTGTCATCGGTGAGGCGGTGCAGCGGGTGGCCGGAGCCGGGCTTGCCGTAGTGGCCGCCCTTCGCCTGGATCCGGCGGATGTTCTTCGCGATCTCCGGCAGCGTGCTCATGGTCGTCAGGGTGGGCTTGAACTTCGGGAAGACGCAGCCGGGACGCACCAGGCGGCGGGTGTTGGCCGCGTTCCAGAAGGTGTCGTCGCAGCGGAAGCCCAGTGAGGCGTACGAGAAGCTGCCCAGTGTGTATCCGGGCTTGGTGAACGTGAACGTGTAGTTCGCCGCGCTGCTGTGGGTCTTGTTCTTCTTGACCCCGTCGCTGTAGTCGACCTTTCCCGAGAAGGCGGATCCCAGGGTGTGCCCGGGCACGTGGCTGGACGCCTTGCACGGACTGCCGCAGGAGACCGACACCCCCATCCGGATGCCGCGGGCGTTGTTGACGATCGTCGCCTTGCTGACGCGCATGGTCTCCGACCACTTCAGCGACTTCTTGTTGAGGGTCATCTCGTGGCTGATCGTGAACGTCGCCGTACCGACCACGGCACGGTTATGGATCACCTCCACCGTCGCCCGGGCGGTCTCACACTCCGTGGTGCGGGTGTAGACGATGTTGCCGACCTTGCACCTGGCGGCGGCGCCGGTATCCGCGGCGGCCATCGTCGCCGGCCCCTTATCGACACTGGCCGCGAGGTGATCCGGGCCGGGCTCGGCCGCCGCCCCCATACATGTACCCGCAACGGCCACCGCCGCGACAGCGCTCACGGCAGTACGCATCCATCGGAAGAACACAGTGCTTCCCCCATGCCGTCGTACTACCCAGGCACCCTGTGCACCTGCCGCGACGACAGCGCGACGAAGCTACGACCGATACGACACCACACCATGCTGTTACGTCTCAAACGACTAAATAGCATGCGGAAATGACTGATTTGCAGCATGCGTAACAGAACGGACTTGCCATCTCCGAACAGGAAGACGCCTGGTCGCCTGAAGCGCAGGAAAGCGCGGCACCGGCCATGACCCGGGCCGGATCGCCACCGATCTCGCAGTGATGCTCGCCGACGGCGGCGAGGCGATCGCGGATCTGGCCGTTCTGC
>NZ_JBHVWS010000111.1:0-9789 GCF_042882185.1 Streptomyces sp. NPDC058239 | reverse complement strand
CGTTGGAGATCAACGCGGTGGTGCAGGACGGTGAGGTGGGGCCGTGTCTGCAGGTGTCGTGGTCGTGGGCGTCGGGAGTGCTCGGCGAGCGGGATATGGAGAAGTTGTCGGGTCTGTTCGTGGAGGCGTTGGAGGCGTTCACCCGCCACGCGGCCGGCCCTGACGCGGGTGGATACACGCCTTCCGACCTGCCCCTGGTCTCCCTCAACCAGGCGGAAATTGATCAACTTGAGCAGCTGTGGAGGAACGACAAGTGAAGCGCAACGAATTGGAAGACATTCTTCCCTTGGCTCCGCTGCAGGAAGGCCTGCTCTTCCACGCTCTCTATGACGAGCAGGCGCTGGACGTGTACACGACCCAGATGTCTTTCCTGGTAGAAGGCCCTCTGAACGTCGAGGCTCTCAAGGCATCGGCCCGTGTCGTGCTGCAGCGCCATGCGAATCTTCGGGCCGGCTTCATACATGAGGGTCTGCGGCAGCCGGTCCAGGTCATCCCGCGGAAGGTCGAACTGCCCTGGGAAGAAGTCGACTTCACGGGGCTGGCTCCGGCTGCTCAGGGGGCTGCGGTCGAGGCGTGGCTTGAGGAGGACCGGGCGCGGCGCTTCGACCTGACCGCCCCGCCACTGCTCCGGTTCACACTGATCAGGGTTGGCCACCAGCAGTATCGGCTGGAGTTCACGAGCCATCACCTGTTGCTGGACGGCTGGTCCCTGCCGGTGCTGATGCGGGAGCTGATGACGGCGTACGCGCAGGGCGGTCACGGAGGGGGCCTCGCTCCGGTCACCCCGTACCGGGACTATCTGGCGTGGGTCGCGGGTCAGGACCGGGGTGCGGCCGAGGAAGCGTGGCGGCAGTCCCTGGCGGGTGTGGAGGAGGCCACGCGGCTGGCTCCGGTACGTGCCGATGGTGTGGCGGTGGCTCCGGATCGGGTCACCGTGCGCCTGCCCGAGGAACTGACCGCTGCGCTGACGGCTGCGACGCGGAGCTCTGGGGTGACGCTGAACACGGTGGTTCAGCAGGCGTGGGCAGTGCTGCTGGGGTACATGACCGGCCGGGACGATGTGGTGTTCGGCGCGACCGTTTCCGGGCGGCCGGCGCAGATCCCCGGGATCGAGTCGATGGTCGGTCTGTTCATCAACACCGTTCCGGTGCGTGTGCGTCTGAAGCCGGGCGAGGCCCTGCGCGAGGCGCTGGTACGGCTCCAGGGTGAGCAGAGCGCCCTCCTGGCCCACCAGCATCTCAAGCTCACCGACATCCACAACCTCACCCCGGCCAACGAACTCTTCGACACCGTCGTCGTGTTCGAGAACTACCCCGCCACCGCCTCGTCGGCGGCTGCGGACTCCACCGAAGCCGTACGCGTGGAACGGCTGGAGGGGCGGAACAGCACGCACTACCCGCTCAGCCTGATCGTGATGCCCGGAGACGGGATCCGGCTGCGGCTCGACTACCGCCCCGACCTGTTCGACCGAGCCGCGGTGGAACAGCTGGGATCCCGGCTGGTTCGGACGTTGGAGGTGATCGCCACCGGACTCGATCGGATGCTGGGCCACGTCGACCTGATCGGTGCCGAGGAACGGCATCGGGTGCTGGTGGAGTGGAATGACACGACGCGTGAGGTTCCGAATGTGCTGCTGCCGGAGTTGTTCGAGGCGCAGGTGGCCCGGACTCCGGACGCCCTTGCCGTGGTGAGTGGCGGGGTGGAGCTCAGCTACGCCGACCTGAATGCCCGGGCGAATCGTCTGGCCCGCCATCTGGTGGGGTGTGGCGCCGGTCCGGAGCGGCTTGTGGCAGTGGCTCTGCCGCGTTCGGCTGAACTCGTTGTCGCGTTGCTGGCGGTGTTGAAGAGTGGTGCGGGGTATGTGCCGGTGGACCCGGACTATCCGGCGGACCGCATTGCGTACGTGCTGGACGATGCCGAGCCGGTTCTGGTGATTGCCGATACCGAAACGTCGCGGGATCTGCCCAAGGGCGGTGACGTACCTCGCGTGTTGCTCGACAATGCTGAGGTTGTGCGTGCGCTTGCCGGGTTGAATACGTCTGATCTGGTTGATGCGGATCGTTTGTCTTCGGTGGTTCCTGCTCATCCGGCGTATGTGATTTATACGTCGGGGTCGACGGGGCGGCCGAAGGGTGTGGTGATTGAGCATGTGGCGTTGGTGAATTTCCTGGTGGGGATGGGCTCGGGTTGTGTTCTGGGTTCGTCTGACCGGTTGTTGGCGGTGACGACGGTTGCGTTCGATATCGCGGCGTTGGAGTTGTATGTGCCGTTGGTGAGCGGTGCGTGTGTGGTGGTTGCGGGGAAGGCTGAAGTCCGGGATCCGTTGGTGCTGGGTGCGTTGGTGCGTGAGTCGGGTGTGTCGGTGTTGCAGGCGACTCCGTCGTTGTGGCAGGCGCTGGTGGCGGAGGTTCCGGATTCTGTTCGGGGTCTGCGGATGCTGGTGGGTGGTGAGGCGCTGCCGTCGGTGTTGGCTGATGGTATGCGTGGGTTGGGCCGTGAGGTGTTGAACCTGTACGGGCCGACGGAGGCCACGGTCTGGGCGACGTCGTGTGTGGTGGGAGATCGACCGACGGGTGCGCAGCCGGCGATTGGTGGTCCGCTGGCCAACACCCGTGTGTATGTGCTGGATTCGGCTTTGTCGCCGGTGCCGGTGGGTGTGGCGGGTGAGCTGTACATCGCGGGTGCGCAGTTGGCGCGTGGCTATCTGGGCCGTGCGGGCCTGACGGCTGAGCGGTTCGTCGCGGACCCGTTCGCTGTGGCGTCCGGGTCGCGGATGTACCGGACCGGGGACGTGGTGCGCTGGAACACGGACGGAGTCCTGGAGTTCGTGGGCCGGGCGGATGCCCAGGTGAAGGTACGTGGCTTCCGTATCGAGCCCGGCGAGATCGAAGCCGTCCTCGCAGGCCATGGACAGGTGGCCCAGACGGCGGTCGTCGTACGGGAGGACACCCCGGGTGACAAGCGCCTGGTCGCGTACGTGGTGCCGGGTGGTGCCGAAACCGTTCGTGGCCTTGATATGAGTGACCTCCGTGGGTTCGTCGCGGAGCGGCTGCCGGAGTACATGGTGCCCTCGGCGTTCGTCATGCTCGACTCGCTGCCGTTGACGCCGAACGGGAAGCTGGACCGGCGGGCGCTGCCGGCTCCGGAGTACACGTCCAACGTGTCCGGGCGGGCTCCCCGGTCGCCGCGGGAGGAGATCCTGTGCGGTCTCTTCTCCGAGGTTCTGGGTGTGGAGTCGGTGTCGATCGACGACAGCTTCTTCGACCTGGGTGGGCATTCGCTGCTGGCGACCCGCCTGGTGAGCCGGATCCGTTCCGTACTCGGGATCGAGGTGAGTATCCGGTCGCTGTTCGAGGAGCCGACCGTTGTCGGCCTGATCGACCGGCTTGACGAGGGTGGTCGGGTCCGGGAGCCGTTGGGTGAGCGCGTCCGGCCGGAGGTCCTCCCGGTCTCGTTCGCGCAGCGCCGGCTGTGGTTCCTGGGCCAGCTGGAAGGCGTCTCCGCGACGTACAACATTCCCCTCGCTCTGCGCCTGAGCGGGGTCCTGGACGTGGAGGCGCTTGGGGCGGCGTTGGCAGATGTGGCCGGCCGGCACGAGAGCCTGCGGACCGTGTTCCCGCAGGTGGACGGTGAGCCGCGGCAGAAGATCCTGACGGGCGCCGCGGGCGTGCCGCACTGCCCGGTCGAGCGGGTCCCGGAGTCCGAGCTCGCGGCCGCGATCTCCGCGGTGGTGACGGCCGGGTTCGATCTGGCGCTGGACCTGCCGTGGCGGGTACGGGTGCTCCAGCCGGCCCCGGGCGAGTGGGTTCTGGTCGTGGTCGTACACCACATCGCTGCGGATGCCTGGTCGATGGGGCCCCTGGTACGGGACTTGTCCCTTGCATACGTGGCTCGTTGCAAGGGCGAGGCTCCCGTGTGGGACGCGCTTCCGGTGCAGTACGCCGACTACTCGCTGTGGCAGCGGGAGGTCCTCGGCGACGAGGACGAACCCGAGAGTGTGATCAGTGGGCAGGTGACCTATTGGAAGCAGGCCCTGAACGACCTGCCCGAGCAGCTGGAGTTGCCGGTCGACTTCCCACGGCCTGCGGTTGCCTCGCACGAGGGTGCGTCCGTGGCTGTGCACGTCTCGGCCGAAACGCATGCGCGATTGCTGGAGCTGTCCCGGTCCTGTGGCGCGAGTGTGTTCATGACGGTGCAGGCCGCGCTGGCGGTGCTGCTGTCGAAGATGGGCGCCGGCGAGGACATCCCGATCGGGACCCCGATCGCGGGACGCACCGACGACGCCCTCGACGAGCTCGTCGGGTTCTTCGTGAACACCCTGGTCCTGCGGACCGACGTTTCGGGCGATCCGACGTTCCGGCAGATCGTGGAGCGCGTCCGGGAGGCCGACCTGGCCGCGTACGCGCACCAGGACGTGCCGTTCGAGCGGCTGGTGGAGGTCCTCAACCCGGCCCGTTCCATGGCCCGCCACCCCCTCTTCCAGGTCATGCTCGCCGTTCAGCACCATGCACCGCACCTGAGCAACATCCGCAGTGCTACGACCGGATCCACAGCCGAGCTCGGACTCGATCTGCCCCATCTGACCGTGCGGCCGGAGCCGATGGACGGGACGGTGGCGAAGTTCGACCTGTCCGTCAGTCTGGGCGAGACCCACACCGACCGCACACCCGCGGGTCTCGAAGGGCGATTGGACTACCGTACCGATCTGTTCGAGGCGGCGACCATCGAGCTGCTCGCCCAGCGGTTGGTCCATCTCCTCGACACCGTCACCACCGACCCTGACACTCCCGTCCGGCGCATTGACATCGTGGGCACGGACGAGCGCGAGCAGGTACTGCTGGCATGGAACGACACCGCCAGCGAGGTGCCCGACGCGACTCTCACGCAGCTGTTCGAAGCCCAGGCTGTACGTACCCCCGACGCGATAGCCGTCGTGAGCGACGGGGTGGAACTCACCTACGCACAACTGAACGAGCACGCTGATCGGCTGGCCCGACATCTCGCCGGCCAGGGTGCCGGACCCGAGCGAGCCGTCGGCCTGTGGATGGAACGGTCCGCAGAACTGGTGACCGTACTGCTGGCCGTGCTGAAGACCGGCGCGCACTACGTGCCGTTGCACGAGGGACATCCGCCGAGCCGACTCCGGCTGGTCCTGGAGGACTGCGGTGCCGAACTGCTGGTGACGGACCGGCCCGCGCAAGCACGTGAGTTCGCTGGTTCCGTGCAGGTCATTTCCCCGGACGCAGCCCTTGCGACCGCTTCCGGGGCGGAACGTGTGCAGACGGCTGGTGCAGGGGATGCACGTAGAGCCATTGACGGCGGCGGCGCCGGCGGTGCCGATGGGCTCGCCTATGTGATGTACACGTCCGGCTCTACCGGTGAGCCCAAGGGCGTGGCTGCCACGCACCGCGGGGTCGCCGACCTCGTGCTGAACAGGTGCTGGCAGACGGACCACCACGAGCGCGTCCTCTTCCACTCGCCGCACGCCTTCGACGCTTCGACGTTTGAACTGTGGTTCCCTCTCCTCTCCGGCGGAGCCATCGTTGTGGCTCCCGAGGGAACGTTGGACGCAGCGTCCTTGGAACAGCTGATCAAGGCTCACGAGATCAGTGGCGTAGTTCTCACAGCGGGGCTCTTCCGGGTCATAGCCGAGGAGACCCCGGCGTGCCTCGCCCAGTTGCGCGAGGTGCTGACGGGTGGTGACGTGGTGTCGCCCGTCGCCATTCAGCGCGTGATGGATGCGTGTCCGGACACCGTGGTGCGCGTGCTCTACGGGCCGACGGAGATCACCCTGTGCGCGACGCAGTACGAGATGCCGACCGGTGTGGCCGTGGGCGGTTCGGTGCCGATCGGCCGTCCGATGGACAACACCCGCGTGTACGTGCTGGATGCGGCTCTCGCGCCGGTGCCGCGGGGTGTGGCGGGCGAGCTGTACATCGCCGGCACCGGTGTGGCCCGGGGCTACGTGGGCCGTGCCGGTCTGACGGCCGAGCGGTTCGTCCCGGATCCCTTCGCGGTGGCGCCGGGGTCGCGGATGTACCGGACCGGGGACGTGGTGCGCTGGAGCCCGGACGGAGTCCTGGAGTTCGTGGGCCGGGCGGATGCCCAGGTGAAGGTACGCGGCTTCCGCATCGAGCCCGGCGAGATCGAAGCAGTCCTGGCCGGTCATGCCCAGGTGGCCCAGACGGCCGTCGTGGTGCGCGAGGACACGCCGGGCGACAAACGGCTCGTCGCCTACGTCGTGCCTGCCACCGGCGAGTCCACCCTCGACCCCGCCGTGCTGCGCGGGCATGTGGCGGACCGGCTGCCGGACTACATGGTGCCGTCCGCGTTCGTCATGCTCGACGCTCTGCCGTTGACGCTGAACCAGAAGCTGGACCGGCGCGCCCTGCCCGCCCCGGAGTACGCCGCCGGTGTGGGTCGCGGACCGCGTACCCCGCGGGAAGAGATCCTGTGCGGGCTGTTCGCCGAGGTTCTGGGTGTGGAGTCGGTTTCGCTCGACGACGGCTTCTTCGAGCTGGGTGGTCATTCGCTGTTGGCGACTCGTCTGGTGAGCCGGATCCGGTCGGTGCTGGGCGCTGAGGTGAGCATCCGGTCGCTGTTCGAGAATCCGACGGTTGCCGGCCTGGTGGGCCGGTTGGGCGAGGGCGGTCGGGTCCGGGAGCGGTTGGGTGTGCGGGTGCGGCCGGAGGTCCTTCCGGTGTCGTTCGCGCAGCGTCGTCTGTGGTTCCTGGGCCAGTTGGAGGGCGTATCGGCGACATACAATATTCCGCTCGTGCTGCGGCTGACCGGAACGCTTGACGTGGAGGCGCTGCAGGCCGCGCTGGCGGATGTGGCCGGCCGGCACGAGAGCCTGCGGACGGTGTTCCCGCAGGATGCCGACGGTCAGCCGCGCCAGCTCGTCCTGGACCTCGCCGCGGGTGTTCCCGACGTCCACGTGGAACTGGTGTCCGCCGACCGGGTTGCTGCTGTTGTCGCGGGGATAGCAAGTACTGGGTTCGACTTGGAGCGTGATCTGCCGTGGCGGGTGACGCTGCTCGACGTGGACTCGGTCGATGAGTGGGTTCTGGTGATGGTGGTCCATCACATTGCGGCTGATGGCTGGTCGATGGTGCCTCTGGCGAAGGATCTGTCGGAGGCGTACGCGGCCCGGTGTCAGGGTGCGGCTCCGGTGTGGGATGCGCTGCCGGTGCAGTACGCGGACTACACGTTGTGGCAGCGCGAGGTCCTCGGCGACGAGGACGACCCGGAGAGCGTGATCGCAGCCCAGGTGGCCTTCTGGCAGGAGGCTCTGTCCGGGATTCCGGAGCAGCTGGAGCTGCCGGTGGACTTCCCGCGTCCGGCGGTCGCCTCCCACGAGGGCGCTTCCGTGGACGTGCATGTTCCGGTTGAGGTGCATGCCCGTCTCGTGGAGCTGTCCCGGTCCTGTGGTGCGAGTGTGTTCATGACGGTGCAGGCCGCGTTGGCGGTGCTGCTGTCGAAGATGGGCGCCGGCGAGGACATCCCGATCGGGACCCCGATCGCGGGACGCACCGACGACGCCCTCGACGACCTGGTCGGGTTCTTCGTGAACACGCTGGTCCTGCGGACCGACATGGCCGGTGATCCGACGTTCCGCGAGGTTGTCGAACGGGTCCGCGAGGCCGACCTGGCTGCCTTCGCGCACCAGGACGTACCGTTCGAGCGACTGGTGGAGATCCTCAACCCGGCCCGTTCCATGGCCCGACACCCGCTGTTCCAGGTCATGCTGGCCTTCCAGAACATTGCCGAGCCGGATCTCGCATTGGCTGATCTCAGCGTTCGGCCGGAGCCCATGCAGGGCTCGGTGTCGAAGTTCGACCTGTCCATCAGCATGGGCGAACTCCATGACGAGGAGGGCACCCCCGCCGGGCTCCTGGGACAGGTCGACTACCGCACGGATCTGTTCGCGGAGGAGACGGTCCGCGGCCTCGTGGACCGGCTGGTGCGCGTGCTGGAGACGGTCACCGCCGATCCCGACGTGGCGATTCGGTGCGTGAGCGTTCTCGGCGCTGAGGAACGGCAGCGGGTGCTCGTCGACTGGAACGACACGGGTCGGGAGATTCCGGATGCGACGCTGCCGGAGCTGTTCCAGGCACAGGTGATACGGACTCCGGACGCCCTTGCCGTGGTAAGTGGCGGGGTGGAGCTCAGCTACGCCGTACTGAACAGTCGGGCGAATCGTCTGGCCCGGTATCTGGTGGCGTGTGGTGCGGGTCCGGAGCGGCTGGTGGCGGTTGCACTGCCGCGCTCGGTCGACCTGGTCGTGGCCTTGCTTGCGGTGCTGAAGAGTGGTGCGGGGTATGTGCCGGTGGACCCGAAGTACCCGGCGGACCGGATCGAGTACATGCTGGCCGACGCCGCCCCGGTGCTGATGCTGACGGACACGGCCACCGCTGCGCTGCTGCCCCACCACGACGCTGCCCGTCACGTGCTGCTCGACGAGCCCGAGATCGTGGCTGCCGTAGCCGCTCGGGACGGTGGCGATCTGACCGACCACGACCGTCTGTCCCCGGTGCTGTCCGGCCACCCGGCGTACGTGATCTACACGTCGGGGTCGACAGGACGGCCGAAGGGCGTGGTGGTCGAGCAGCGCAGCGTGGTGAACCTCGCCTCATGGGCTGTAGATGGGCTCGGTGCGGACCGCCTGGGGGAGGAGGTCTACGCAACGACGTCACTCAATTTCGACGTGTCGGTCTTCGAGATGATCGCTCCCCTGCTTGCCGGCGGTCGGATCAACGTGCTCCGGGACCTGCTCGCGCTGGGAGACGCATCCGCCGGAGACGACAGCAGTCGGCCGCTGGTCAGTGGCGTTCCCTCGGTGTTCTCCAGCCTCCTGGACCGTGAACTGGCGGCCGACGTGGCGACGGTTGTGATGGCGGGCGAGGCGATCTCGCCCACCGTCGCCAAGAGGATGCGCTCGGCCTTCCCCGAGTCCCGTATCGCGAACTGCTACGGGCCGACCGAATCCACGGTTTACGCAACCTCGTGGTACACGGATGCCGAACTGCCGGATGCGATCCCGATCGGTCGGCCAGTCGCCAACACGCGGGTGTACGCGCTGGATTCGGGTCTGTCGCCGGTGCCGGTGGGTGTGGCGGGTGAGCTGTACATCGCGGGTGCGCAGTTGGCGCGTGGCTATCTGGGCCGCGCGGGCCTGACGGCTGAGCGGTTCGTCGCGGACCCGTTCGCCGTGGTGCCGGGGTCGCGGATGTACCGGACCGGGGACGTGGTGCGCTGGTCCGCGGATGGTGCGCTGGAGTTCGTGGGCCGGGCGGATGCCCAGGTGAAGGTACGTGGCTTCCGTATCGAGCCCGGCGAGGTCGAAGCCGTCCTCGCAGGCCATGGACAGGTGGCCCAGACGGCGGTCGTCGTACGGGAGGACACCCCGGGTGACAAGCGCCTGGTCGCGTACGTGGTGCCGGGTGGTGCCGAAACCGTTAGTGGCCTTGATATGAGTGACCTCCGTGGGTTCGTCGCGGAGCGGTTGCCGGATTACATGGTGCCGTCGGCGTTCGTCGTGCTGGACGGTCTGCCGTTGACGCCGAACGGGAAGCTGGACCGGCGCGCCCTGCCGGCTCCGGACTACGCCGCAGGTGTGGGTCGCGGACCGCGTACCCCGCAGGAAGAGATCCTGTGCGGGCTGTTCGCCGAGGTCCTCGGCGTGGGTGCCGTCTCGATCGACGACAGTTTCTTCGAGCTGGGTGGTCATTCGCTGTTGGCGACTCGTCTGGTGAGCCGGATCCGGTCGGTGCTGGGCGCTGAGGTGAG
>NZ_JBHVWS010000110.1:0-9810 GCF_042882185.1 Streptomyces sp. NPDC058239 | reverse complement strand
ATAACCCCGAGCCAACTGCGCACCCGCGATATACAACTCACCCGCAACACCCACCGGAACCGGCGACAAACCCGCATCCAACACATACACCCGGGTATTCCACACCGGACGTCCGATCGGCACGGTGTCCTCGTCCGTCCGGCATTCCCAGAACGTGACGTCCACCGCGGCCTCGGTGGGACCGTAAAGGTTGTGGACCGAGGCGCCCAGAGTGCGCAGCGCCTGGTTCTTCAATTCGGTCGTCAGCGCTTCGCCGCTGCAGATCACGTTCTTCAGCGGTGCGCAGGATGCCGAATCCGGGTGTTGCAAGAAGACGCCGAGCATCGACGGCACGAAGTGCGCGGTGGTGATGTTCTCGCTACGGATCAGCTCGGCAAGAGCTGCGGGATCCTTGTGCTCCCCCCGTGCGGCGACGACCATTCCCGCGCCGGTGACGAGGGGCCAGAAGAATTCCCACACCGATACGTCGAACGCGGGTGAGGTCTTCTGCAGGACCCGGTCCGTCGTCTCCAGCGAGTACGTGTCCTGCATCCACAGCAGGCGGTTGACGATCGCGGCGTGGGAGATCGCCACCCCCTTGGGCCGGCCGGTGGACCCGGACGTGTAGATCACGTAGGCCGTGTGCTGGGGCAGCAGGCGGTTCGGGCGCTCGTCGTCGGAGAGGTCGTGGGGGTCCTGGTCCTCCAGGAGGGTCCGGACGGCCAGCTCGTCCAGTACGAGTCGGCTCACATGGGCTGCGGCGCCCGCAGGCAGCTTCCGTGACGTTTCCGCGTCGGTGATCACGAGGACGGGGTCGGCGTCCTGGAGCATGTGGGCGATGCGGTCGGCCGGGTACTCCGGGTCGATGGGGACGTAGCCGGCCCCGGTCTTGACCACGGCCAGCAGGGCGACGACGAGGTCGGCCGAACGGGGTACGGCCACGGCGACCAGGCGTTCGGGGCCCGCGCCCCGGCCGACGAGGTGCCTGGCAAGCCGGTTCGCCCGCGCATTCAGCTCTGCGTAGGTCAGCCTGGTATCGCCGGCGGCCACGGCGAAGGCATCCGCGGTCCGGGCGGCCTGCTGTTCGAACAGCTCGGGCAGGGTCGTGCCGGGCACCTCGTGGGTGGTGTCGTTCCATACGGTCAGGACCCGCTCGCGCTCGTCCGCATCCAGCAGCGGGATCCGCCCGACGGACTGCCCGGCGTCGGCCACGAACGCCTCGAGGACGCTGATGAAGCGGTCGCGGATCGTCTCCACGGTTCCACGCTCGAAGGCATCCGGCCGGTAGTCGAGCCGCAGGTGCAGTCGGGTCCCCGGCATCGCCATCAGGCTCAGGGGGTAGTGCGTCGCATCGCGCGCTTCGGTGTGGGTGAGGCTGAGGGTGGAGGCTTCCTGTTCGAGGGCCTCGTCCTCGACGGGGTAGTTCTCGAACACGACGACGGTGTCGAAGAGTTCGTTGGCCGGGGTGAGGTTGTGAATGTCGGTGAGCTTGAGATGCTGGTGGGCCAGGAGGGCGCTCTGCTCACCCTGGAGCCGTACCAGCGCCTCGCGCAGGGCCTCGCCCGGCTTCAGACGCACACGCACCGGAACGGTGTTGATGAACAGACCGACCATCGACTCGATCCCGGGGATCTGCGCCGGCCGCCCGGAAACGGTCGCGCCGAACACCACGTCGTCCCGGCCGGTCATGTACCCCAGCAGCACTGCCCACGCCTGCTGGACCACCGTGTTCAGCGTCACCCCGCAGCGACGGGCAGCAGCGGTCAGCGCACCCGTCAGCTCCTCGGGCAGGCGCACGGTGACCCGATCCGGAGCCACCGCCACACCATCGGCACGTACCGGAGCCAGCCGCGTGGCCTCCTCCACACCCGCCAGGGACTGCCGCCACGCTTCCTCGGCCGCACCCCGGTCCTGACCCGCAACCCACGCCAGATAGTCCCGGTACGGAGTCACCGAGGCCAGAGCGTCACCCCGGCCACCCTGTACGTACGCCGTCATCAGCTCCCGCATCAGCACCGGCAGGGACCAGCCGTCCAACAGGAGGTGATGGCAGGTGAACACCAGCCGGAACCGCTCGCCCGCCAGCCGGATCAGCGTGAACCGCAGCAGTGGCGGAGCGGTCAGGTCGAAACGCCTCGCCCGGTCCTCCTCGAGCCACTCCTCGACCGCAGCTTCCTGTTCGGCCGGGCCGACGCGCGAGAAGTCCACCTCCTCCCAGGGAACGTCCACCCGCTTGGGGATCACCTGGACGGGCTGCCGCAGACCTTCGTAAGCGAATCCCGCGCGCAGGTTGGCATGCCGTTCGACCACCACGGACGCGGCACTCTTCAGTGCCACGACGTCCAGACGCCCCTCCACCAGCGACGACAGCTGCGTCGTGTACACGTCCAACGCCTGCTCGTCGTACAGGGCGTGGAACAGCAGACCCTCCTGCAGCGGAGCCAGCGGAAGAACATCGGCGATGTCCTTCCACCTCGCCTCCACCACACCGATCTCCGCCTGGCTGAGGGAGACCAGGGGCAGGTCGGAAGGCTTGTAACCGTCCGTCTCGGGACCGCCCGCAGACCGGGAGCGGGCCGCGAGACCCGCCACCGTCTTCCGCTCGAAGACGTCCCGCGCGGAGAACACCAGACCCGCGGCCCGCGCACGCGCCACCAACTGGATGGACAGGATGCTGTCGCCACCCAGCTCGAAGAAGCCGTCGTCGACCGACACCGACTCCACACCGAGCACCTCGGCGAACAGACCGCACAGAACCTCTTCCTGCGCAGTACGCGGCCCCTTCCCCTTGGCACCGGAGATGAAGTCGGGTGCGGGCAGCGCGCGCCGGTCCAGCTTCCCGTTCGGCGTCAACGGCAGAGCGTCCAGCACCACGAACGCCGACGGCACCATGTAGTCCGGCAGCCGCTCCGCCACGAACCCACGCAGTACGGACGGGTCGCCCATGGCCTCGCCGGCGGCAGACACCACGTACGCGACGAGCCGCTTGTCGCCCGGCGTGTCCTCACGTACCACGACCGCCGTCTGGGCCACCCGGGCATGCTCCGCCAGAACTGCCTCCACCTCACCGGGTTCGATACGGAAACCCCGCACCTTCACCTGGGCATCGGCACGCCCCACGAACTCCAGGACTCCGTCCGTGTTCCAGCGCACCACGTCCCCGGTCCGGTACATCCGCGACCCCGGCGCCACCGCGAAGGGATCCGCGACGAACCGCTCGGCCGTCAGACCGGCACGGCCCGCGTAGCCCCGGGCCAGACCGGCGCCGGCGATGTACAGCTCGCCCGCCACACCCACCGGTACCGGGGACAGACCCGCGTCCAGCACGTACACACGCGTGTTGTCCATCGGGCGCCCGATCGGCACCGACCCGGCCACGGACACACCCGCCGGAACCTCATGCCGTGTCGCACACAGCGTGATCTCCGTCGGCCCGTACAGCACCCGCACCGCAGTGTCCGGACACGCGTCCGACACCCGTCGCACGGCCACGGGCGACACCACATCGCCACCCGTCAGCACTTCGCGGACGCCGCTGAAGCACTCCGGATCCTGTTCCGCGATCACGCGGAACAGGCCGGCGGTCAGGTGGACGGAGGTGATGGCCTCCTGTGTGAGGAGCTTCCTCAGGGACACCGAGTCGATCTGCTCGGTCGGCGCGACGACGACTCTTCCCCCGGACAGGAGCGGAACCCACAGCTCGTAGTTGGAGATGTCGAAGGCATGGGGTGCGTGGAAGAGGATCCGGTCCTGCGGACCGCTCTTCCAGGACGAGTCCAGGACGAGCTCGGCCACGCTGCGGTGGGTGACGGCCACCCCCTTGGGCTCACCCGTCGATCCCGAGGTGTACATCACGTACGCCAGCCCGTCGGCCTCGACGCGGACCTCGCCGGACGGCGCATCCGCCCCCTCCCGAGACGGCGCCCCCGTGGCGCCGTCCGCCACGTCGACCACCTCGACGGGGCCGGCGAACGCGGCGGCATCCGCCGGGCGGTCGGTGAGCAGCAGCCGGGCACGGCAGTCCTCCACGACGAGCCGGCGCCGTTCCGCCGGGTAGCCGTCGTGCAGTGGCACGTAGAACGCGCCGGTCTTGAGGACGGCCAGCAGTGCCACCACGAGGTCGGTGGAGCGCTCCATCCAGATGGCGACGGCCTGCTCCGGTCCCGCGCCCCTGTCGATCAGGTCGCGGGCCAGGGCGTTCGCCCGCGCGTCCAGTTCGGCGTAGGTGATCTCCATTCCGCCGCTGGCCAGGGCGACGGAGTCCGGGGTGGCGCGTACCTGGGTCTGGAAGAGATCGACGACGGTGGTGGTGGGCACCTCGTGGGTGGTGCCGTTCCCTGTGGTTAGGATCCGCTCGCGTTCGGCCGGGGCCAAAACGTCCACGTCACGGACCGGGGTCTCGGGTGCGGCAACGATCGTTTCGAGGACCCTGGTCAGGCGCGCCCCCAGCTGCTCGACGGCCTCCTGGTCGAAGGCGTCCTCCCGGTAGTCGAGGCGCAGGCTGAGCTCCTGTCCGGGCAGGACCATGAGGCTCAGCGGGTAGTGGGTCGCGTCGTGACCGGCGACGTCGGTGACCTCGACGTCGGCACCGAGCCCGGCGGACGCGGCCGGGTCGACTGGGTAGTTCTCGAAGACGACGACGGTGTCGAAGAGTTCGGCCCGCCCGACGGTCTTCTGGATTTCGGCGAGCCCGAGGTGCTGGTGGGGCATCAGGCGTGCCTGTTCGTCCTGCAGGCGTGCGAGGGCGTCGACGACCGGCTGTGCGGGGTCGAGCCGTACGCGGACCGGCAGGGTGTTGATGAACAGTCCCACCATGGTGCCGACCCCGGGGAGCTCCGGCGGTCGTCCGGAGACGGTGGTTCCGAAGACCACGTCGTCCAGGCCGGTGAGGCGGCCCAGCAGGATGCCCCAGGCACCTTGGACCAACGAGTTGAAGGTGAGGTTCCGTGAGCGTCCCAGTTCGGTGAGGGCGCTCGTCAGTCGTTCATCGACGGTCAAGGTGACCCGCCGCGGGAAGGATTCCGCGGCGGGCGTGCCCGGGTGGGGCACGAGGTGGGTGGAGTCCTCGAGTCCGCCGAGGGCGGCCGCCCATTCCCGGCGTGCGCCTTCGGCATCCTGTCGTGCGGTCCAGGTGAGGTAGTCGCGGTACGGCGTGACCGCCGTGAGGCGGGCCTCGCCGCGGCTCCGGTAGAGGCTGAAGAGCTCCTGGAACAGGACGGCGTTCGACCAGCCGTCGAGCAGGATGTGGTGGTTGGCCCACACGAACCGGTACTCGTCCTCGGCCACACGGATCAGGCTGCAGCGGAGCAGCGGGGACCGGCTCAGGTCGAACCTGCGGCCGCGGTCCTCCGCGAGGAGGCGTTCGACCTCGCCTTCGCGGTCCTCGGGCGCAAGGTGGGTGAGGTCGATGTCCTGCCAGGGGGCTTCTACGTCCCGCATCACGACCTGTACGGGCTGTCCCGTCTTGCGATGCTGCACCCGCACCCGGAGGTTGGCGTGGCGGGTCAGGACGTCGTTCACCGCTTGGCGCAGCGCGGGTCCGTCGACCTTGCCCCGCAAGGAGACGACGAGCTGAACGACGTAGGTGTCCGCCGCTTCGTCGTCGAACTGTGCGTGGAAGAGGAGCCCTTCCTGCAGAGGCGACAACGGAAGGATGTCTTCAATACGCGACCGCTTCATTTCAAATCCTTCCGTTCAGTCTTCCGTCTCGGCGAACTCGAATTCGTCGATCTCGTCTTGGCTCAACCCCAGCAGAGGCACGTCGGACGGGGTCAGTCCGCCGACGCCCGGGGAATCGGCCGATGTTGCCATGTGCGTCAGGGCCCGCGTGTAGGCCTCGGCGAGGCCTTGTACGTCGGCGGCCGTCCACAGTCGGCCAGGCCCGGCCCAGGTGGTCAGCAGCTCGGGTCCGTTGCCGGTGTCCCGCGCCACCGCGTTGATCGTCAGGGCGTACGCCATGGGCATGTCCGGGTCGGCACCCCCGCCGGCTTCTCCGTCATCGACGACCGACCAGGGTTGCGCCGTACCGCCCTGGCCCGTGGGGGCCGGGACGCGTCCCAGGTAGTTGAAGAGGATGTGCGGTTCGGGGAGGGCTGCGAGGCCGTCGGTGGTCTCCGGGTTGAGGTACCTGAGCAGCCCGTACCCGAAGCCGTTGTCCGGGGCGGCTCGCAGCTGCTCCTTCACGTACTTGAGGGCGTCCTCGGCCGCCCGCCCGTCTTCTCTCCCAGCTCCGACTTCCCGCAGGTCGAGGCGGACGGGAGAGACGCTGGTGAACCAGCCCACGGTCCGCGAGATGTCCAGGGCGGGCGTGATCTGCTCCCGTCCGTGGCGCTCGACGTCGACGAGGAACGGCGGGGTGTTTCCGTCGGGCCGTGACGTGCGGCTGCCGACGGCTGTCAGCAGGGCTGCGAGGAGGACGCTGTCCGCGCCGCAGTTGAAGGCTTCGGGCAAGGAGGTCAGCAGCGGCGCGGCCACGTCCGCCGGCAGCGTCACGCTGACGGTCTGCGCCGTGCCCCACGTGTCGTGTGCCGGTTCGAGGGCCGGGACGGAACTCCACGGCGACTCGGTTTCCTCGACGACTCCCTCCCAGAAGGGCAGTTCGCCGACCCGCCGCTCGGCCTCCGCCGATGTGTGTTCGGCCCAGCGGCGGAAGGTCGTGTAGACGGGCTGGAGGTCCGGTCGCCCGCCGGCCGCGATGTCCTGCCACGCGGAGACGAGGTCGGGTACGAGGATGCGCCAGGACACGGCGTCGACGGCGAGGTGGTGAAGCGTGATCACCAGCCGGCCGTGCTCGTGCGGTCCCGCGTCGAGCCAGACCGCGTGCAGCATCCTTCCGTCCGCCGGGGACAGCAGTCTCCTCGCCTCTTCCTGCCGCCGGGCCGCCAGCGTGCGGAGTTCGCCCTCGCCCAGGCCCGCCGCCTCGACGCGGGTGAAACAGGACGCGGCAAAGACGCTGCCCGGCGGCAGCACCTCCAGCTGCCAGGTGCCGTCCGCGCCGGCGGTGGTGAGCCGGGCCCTCAGGAGATCATGGTGGTCGACGACTGCCTGCACAGCGGCGGTGAGGTCGTCCCGGACCAGTCCGCCCGGCGTCACGAGGGTGACCGACTGGCTGAACCGCTCGATGGCACCGCCGCGCTCGCGCAACTGGTGCATCACGGGAGTCAGCGGGACCACGCCGGTGCCCGGGTCCGCTGCACCGGCGTTCCGTGCGTCCGCCTCGACCGCCACGGCAGCGAGCGCCTCGACGGTCTTCCGCTCGAACACCTGCTGCGGTGTGACGGTCAGTCCCTCCGCGCGTGCCTTGGCGACCAGCTGAATGGAGACGATGCTGTCCCCGCCCATCGCGAAGAAGTTGTCGTCCGCGCAGACCTCGCCGACGCCGAGCACTTCGGCGAATACGGCGCAGAGGATGCGCTCCTTGTCGGTACGGGGCGCCCGGCCGCCGCCTCCGGCGTAGTCGGGTACAGGCAGGGCCGTACGGTCGAGCTTGCCGGTCGGCCCGAGGGGAAGGGCGTCGAGTTGTACCAGGGCCGCCGGGACCATGTAGTCGGGCAGGGCTTCGGCAAGGCGCAGCCGCTGGTCGTCGGGCTCGATGCGTACGTCGGCATCGGCAACGAGATAGGCGACGAGCCGCTTGTCCCCCGGCCGGTCCTCCCTCACGACGACCACGGCCTGGGCCACGTCCGCGAACGACTCCAGGACCGTCTCGATCTCGCCGGGCTCGATGCGGAAGCCGCGTACCTTCACCTGGGTGTCGGTGCGGCCGGCGAACTCGAGGGTGCCTTCGGGCCGCCACTTCACCCGGTCGCCGGTCCGGTACATGCGCGTCCCCGCGGGACCGAACGGGTCGGCGACGAAGCGCTCCGCGGTCAGGTCGGGCCGGTCGACGTAGCCGCGTGCCAGGCCCTCGCCCGCGATGTACAGCTCGCCGATCACTCCCCCGGGGAGGGGCGCCAGTCCTTCGTCGAGCACGTACAGCCGCGTGTTGTCGAGCGGCCGGCCGATCGGGATGGAGGCCCGGTCGTCCGCACCCGGCAGCAGGGAGTGGTGGGCGACGCACAGGGTCGATTCGGTCGGACCGTAGCTGTTCGTGAACCGCATGCCGGAGGCGTGGTCCATCACCTTCCGCACCGCGGAGAGGGAGACCGTGTCGCCGCCGACGTAGATGTCGCGGAGGGTGCCGAAGCTCTGGGGTTCGCTCTCGGCGAGGAGCCGGAAGATCCCCTCGTTGAACAGGCCCACGGTGACTCGCGCCCCGGCCATGGTGCGGGCGAGCTCGGGGATGTCCGCGGCCACACCGCCCGATGTGACGAGGGTGGCTCCGTTGAGGAGGCCGCCCCACACCTCGTAGGTGGAGGCGTCGAACGACGGCGAGGAATGGACGAGGACACGGTCCTCGGCCGTGCGCCCCCAGTACTGGTCGGAGACGAGCGCGACGACGTTGCGGTGAGTGACGGCCACACCCTTGGGGCGGCCGGTGGAGCCGGAGGTGAACATGATGTACGCCAGGTCGTGCGGCCGCACCACCGGGGCGGGCGCGGCTGCCGCCGGCACGCCCTGTGAGAGCAGGTCCTCGACCAGCACCACATCGATGCCGCGGCTTCGGGGTTCCCGCGGGATCAGGGCCAGCGTCTTCCGGTCGACCACGACGGCGATGCTCCGGGAGTCGCCGAGGATCAGCTCCAGGCGGGCGGCGGGGCTCCTGCTGTCCAGCGGCACGTACGCCGCCCCGACGTGCGCGACGGCCAGGGTCATGGCGATCTGATCGGGCCAGCCGTGCAGCAGGAGGGCCACCCGGTCGCCCGGCCCGATGCCGCGCGAGCCGAGCCCGTTCGCGAGCTGCCGCACGCGCGTGCCGAGCTCGGCGTAGGTGAGCTCGATGTCGCCGCTCACGACCGCGAGGGCGTCGGGGGTGCGCGTCACCTGCGTCTGGAAGAGCTCCGGCAGTGTCGCTTCGGGGATCTCGCGGGCCGTGTCGTTCCAGTCGACGAGCAGGCGTCGGCGTTCGTCGGTGTCGAGGACGCCGAGGGTGCGGATCGGCCGGTCGGGGTCTCCGGCGACGGCTTCGAGGAGCCTGGACAGGCGCTCGGCGAGCTGCTCGACCGTGGTCCGGTCGAACAGGTCGGTGCGGTAGTCCAACTCGCCCTGGAGTCCGGTGGGGGATCCGTCGTGGCCGAGGGTCTCGGCGAGGTTGAAGGACAGGTCGAACCTGGCCGCCGGGATGTGGGCCGGCTCGGGGTGGGCCTGGATGCCGGGCAGGTCGAGGTCGGGCTGGGCGTTGTTATGGAAGGCGAGCATGACCTGGAACAGCGGGTGTCGGGCCATGGAACGCGCCGGGTTGAGGATCTCCACCAGCCGCTCGAACGGCACGTCCTGGTGCGCGAAGGCAGCCAGATCGGCCTCCCGGACCCGCCCCACCACCTCACGGAACGTCGGATCACCGGCCACGTCGGTCCGCAGGACCAGCGTGTTCACGAAGAACCCGACGAGCTCGTCCAGGGCATCGTCGGTGCGTCCCGCGATCGGGGTCCCGATCGGGATGTCGTCGCCGGCTCCCATCTTCGACAGCAGCACCGCCAGCGCGGCCTGCACCGTCATGAACACACTCGCGCCACAGGACCGGGACAGCTCCAGCAGACGGGCATGCACGTCCGCCGGAACACGCACGTCCACGGAAGCGCCCTCCCGGGAGGCGACCGCCGGACGCGGGAAGTCCACCGGCAACTCCAGCTGCTCCGGAACACCCGACAGGACCTCCTGCCAGAAAGCCACCTGGCCGGCGATCACACTCTCCGGGTCATCCTCGTCACCCAGGACCTCGCGCTGCCACAA
>NZ_JBHVWS010000109.1:0-11996 GCF_042882185.1 Streptomyces sp. NPDC058239 | reverse complement strand
GGGGCCGGGGCGGGGGCGGGCCACGTGCCCGGTCGCGCGCTACAGCTTGCTTCGCCTGGGGCTGGGATGGCTTGTGTCTCGTTCTGGTGGTGGTCCGGGCTGCTGGTGCACGAATCGTGCATGGAGAGAAGTTCCTGGTGGGAGAGGGGGGATTGGCGGATCAGGCCGGCTGATGGGCAACAGCCCTGCTTCCCACTGGTTCGAGGGGATTCGCTGGGGAGGGCCGTGTCTGGCATAGCGGCGCGAATGAGGGGGCTGGGGCCAGGCGGAGCTGATGGTCCGCAGGTCCCCGTGCCAGCGTTTCTGACTGACCGGATATCCGGTCAGCCCGTGGGAAGGCTGTTCTTGGCGCCCCGCTCAGCGGCTAGGAGCCCCTTGAGTTCGGTGAGCCGGTTCTCGGAGATGGTGAGTTCGGCGTTGCGGATGGCGTTCCGCAGCACGGCGCGGGTCCCCGTTCCGTGCACTGCAATGGCCTCGCGGCCGATGGCGAGCAGTTCGTCCATTTCGGCACCGGGAGGGCGTCCGTAGCGTTGCGTCGTAGGGACGTCTTCTTCGGAGCGCGACTCGGTGCTCTCGGAAGTGGGTGCCGAATCGTGCAGGGGAAGTTGGCTCTGCACGGATCGAGGAGGCAGGAACTCGGGACGAAGCCCAGGGGCGGGGTGTTCCGTGGCTTCCTCGGTCTCCGAGGCGTAGTCGGCACCCGATCGGCTGCGTGGGTGTCTCGTCCCGACATGGCGCGTGGCGTCCCCGCCTGGAGTGAAAGCGGTCCAAGGCGATGGCAGTTCGATCGTGGCCAGCGCTGTCGCGTGACGGCGGACGGCGAGCTGGTGCAGCAGCACTTCGCGCTGGCGCTGGTCGATGCCCACCGAGGCTTGGGCGATGGCCTGTGACAGCCGTCGTGAAGTGCGCCGGCCTCGCCAGCTGGCGCGCTGCTTTTGGGTTCGCTCCGCTAGGTGCGCGGCCAAGGCGACGGCTCGGCGGGTGGCACGGTCGCGGGTGATCTGCGCGGCATCTCGATCGCGTTCGGCGATCCCAAGACGGGAGAGCAGGCGTTCGCGTACTTCGCGTCCGATCCGGGCGAGGACGCTGTGGGAGGCGGCCTCGGGCGTGCGGATGCGCAGTTCGATGCCCATGGCCTGATGCCAGAGCAATGCGGCCATGACCGGGCCCACGAAGGCCCGCACCGTGCCGCCGACCACGCCCGACTCGGCGTACGCAGGGATCACCTGCACAGCGGTGATCACCCAGGTCAGGACGCCGGGCAGGCCGGGTGCCTGCTTGGGGCCGCGCAGGTTCTGCCGCGCCAGCAGCGCCGTGGCGAAGAGGGCGAGTTCGGCGGCAGCGAACATTGCGGTGCGCTCGGCGGTTCCGCTCATGTCCAGGTAGTCGGCGGCGAACCGCCAGCTGGTGTCGGCGCTGTAGGCGGTACAGCCGACCCCGGCCAGCGCGGCGACCATCACTGCGGGCGTTCCGGGCTGTGGCTTCCTGCGGTTTCGGGTAGTGCGTCGGTGGATCAGCAAGCCGACCAGCAGCACCGTGCATGCGACCAGGAGGGCGGTAAGCGCGAGCAACGTTGCGGTCCAGCGCCCGAGTGCGGGCAGGGCGAGTTGCGTCATACAGGGGTCTCCATGGGCCCGCCGCGCCGTGTGGGCAGGCGTGGGCGCGCGGGCGAGCAGTGGGGTGAAGTGTTGAGGTGGGGGCGGCGCCGTGCGGTCAGGCGGCGGGCTGCCGTCTGCGGTCGGCGCCGGTGAGGACGACGGTCGTGGTCATCTCGGCGAGACGGGAGGCGACGCGGTCGCCGACGGCGTCGCGCAGCGCGGCGGTCGGCAGATTGGTCGTGATGAGGGTGGGGAGCAGGTCGGTGTAGCGGCGGTTGATCAGCCGGTACGTGATCTCCTCGGTCCACTCCGACTGCTTGGCCGCGCCAAGGTCGTCCAGGATCAGCAGCGGGCAGCTGCCGAGAGTGGCGAGGTCGCGCTCGGCGTCGTGGCCGGGGCGTGGGCGCAAGCGGGCGTACAGATCGGCCGTGGTGGCTGCCTCCCACCGCAGTCGCACCCCGGCGGTGAGCAGCGACCGCACCGCGCCGTACGCCTGGTGCGTCTTACCGGTGCCGGTGGGCCCGGCGATCAGTAGGGACGGTCCGAGTGCGATGCCCCGGGTGCCGCTCGGGCCGGGCCGGGCGGCGAGGGCCACCTCGTCGACCCAGGCGGCGACCTGCTGGTGGCCGGCGAGGGCGTGGCGGTAGCGGGGCGGGATGCGGGCCTCGGCCAGTTCCAGTGCGGTCACCCGCTCCGAAGGGGCCTCGGCGGGTGCGGCGGTTGCGTTGATGCCCCGGTCGGCGAGGATCGAGCCGAGGCGGGCCGCCAGGGTGTTGATGCGCTGCGGTTCCCGGCTGGTGGTGGCTGTGGTCACAGCTGGCCCCCGTAGGCCGCCTCGACGTCAGCGGGCGCCGGGTTGGTCCACGCTCGGTGCGGGGCGGCAGCTGCCCGCGGAGTGTTCATGGCCTCGTTGACCAGGCTCGGCAGCAGGCTTACGGACAAGCCCTTGGCACGCATGCGGTTCATTCCGGCGCGGATGTGGTCGGGTGCGACGCCCTCGCCGAGCAGTTTGCTGACCACTCGGCCGAGGTGGCCGAGCACGTCGCTGGGCGGCCGGTGTTCGCATGAGGCGACGTACTCGCAGACCAGGCCCTTGGCCGAGACCGAATCCGAGGCAGCCTGGGGCGCGGGGGCGCTTGCGCTCCCCACCGGAGGTGATCCTAGATCCAGGATCCTAGGTCCTAGATCCGGACCCTGAGTCCTCACTGCAATCTCCCGGCGTTGTGGTGAGGGCTCACTGAAATTGCCCTGACCTGCGGTTTCCTGGTTCACGGATGGCTCGCTACGTTCGCGGGACCCTTCAGGGCTTCCCTCGTGAGGGCTCAGGGCCTGTTCACGGAGGGCTCCGTGAACAGGCGCGGCGGCCTCGGCCGATCGGTCGCCCTGGTGGCGCGGGCAGGCCGGGCAGCGGCTGCCGCTGGGCCGGTTGATCTTCTGGTGGCGAGCCCAGGCGACGATGTGCAGGTATCGCTTGCCGTCGTCACCCTCGTACCGGCAGATCAGACCGGCACCGTCGAGCTGCGTGAGGTCGTCCTCGACCTCCAGCGGGCCGTGCTCGGGGCGCAGGGACCACAAGGCGCCGGCGATGACGGCCGCCTGGTCGCGAAAGCGGCCATGGTCGTCTGCCTGGGTGAGCAGGCCGAAGAAGGTCCGCTCGGCATGGACACTCACCGCGGCGAGCGACTCGGAGATGAAGGCTTCCGGCTTGATGGTGCGTATCCGCGCCATGTCTATCGCCCCGCCTTCGTGGGCAGAGCAGAGGAGTTCGGCGACGAGGATGCGACTACGGCCACGAAGGCAGTAGCTTGTTGGGGCATAGACGGTTCCTCACCCGGTGGCGTTGCAACCGCCACCGTCTTGATCGTTCAGGTACGGGCGATATCGGTAGGGACTTCTTGGCCCCCGGCGTTGGCCCGCCGGGGGTTTTTCATGTGCTCGGCGCCGCAGGGGTTCCGGGCGCATGGCCAAGACAGCCACACCCTCCCCGCACAAGTCCAGCATTCTGCCGAGAAAGCAAACAGCTCTCGGCGAACGCGTCGTGCGCGGCTTCCCTAAAACGGTAAACCCGAATTTGCGGTTGACGAAGAAGCGGCATAAAAGGGGCAACTGGTAAACCAGTTTGATGCGGCTTTGGCGGACGTGCGATGTGGCCGGGCGATGCAGGAACCCCACGTCAGAGACCCGGTAGGCGATGGGGCATCAGGGTGGTTGGAGAAATTTGGCCAACGGCGGATTCCGGGCTATGTTGCGTCGCTCGCGGGACTCAGGGGACCAGATCTGACAACAAAGACGCGGAATATAGCAGCGGATCGCCGGTTACCGAAACCGCGCAATCGAAGCTACAACTGACCCATGCCTGAAAGCCCTCTGGGAATTGGTCCGGCCGGCGTGCTGACCGCCCGCGCCATTGTGTGTGCCCGCACAGCACGCGGATTCGCCCAGCGTCAGCTGGCCGAACGGGTCACCGCGCTCGGCCGCCCCATGACCATCACGATGTTGTCCCGCATCGAATGCAGACAGCGCCGTTGCGATGTCGACGACCTCGTCGCCATCGCAGCCGCTCTCGGCGCCTCGCCGCTCGCCCTGCTCGCCGAGACGAGTTAGCGGAACGAGCCCTCACGGCGTTGCCCAGGTGGGCCAACACCCGGCAGCCGCTACGTACATCACCTCGCCCGTACCTGAACCACCAAGACCGGCGTATCCGTATCCGCACGGCCGCGCCAGAGAAGGAACCTCCTTGCACCGAGAGGCCATTCCCCCTGCCCTGTTGCCCTTCCGCCTCCGTACCGCGAAGGAGGCGATCTCGCGTGGCTGAGCAGCCAGGCACCGAGGTAGCGCCGTCCCGCCTCTACCTCCCCGAGGAAATTGCTGCTGTTCTCGGCTGCTCCGCCTGGTGGGTCAAGGACCGGGCCCGTCGGCGGCTGATCCCCTTCACCCGGGTTGGCCGCGCGTATCGCTTCACCGCAGAACACCTCGCAGAGATCATCCGGCTCCATGAGGAACGGCCCGCACGGGCATCCCAGCCGTCCACAGCTCGGACCGCCGCAAAGGCACACGGCCAGCAGGCGAACGCGCCCCAGCGCCCCCAGCTTGCCGCACCGACAACCCGCCTGCGGGCGCGGCCTCCGTACCGCGTCAGGCAGAGCCAGTTCAGCACCGTCGCCTGACGCGACCACGTATCAAGGGAAAGGAGGAGCGTGGGTTTCGCGGAGAAGCGCGGAAACTACTGGCGCGGCCGGTACAAGACCGCACCTGGCAAGCACCTCACGGTCATCGACGAGAGTGGCAAGGCGATCAAGTTCGCCACCAAGGGCGAGGCCCAGCGCGCCGCGAGCGAGGCCGAGAACAAGTACCGGCGCGGCGACTGGCGTGACCCGGCACTCGGCCAGGAGACCTTCGGCGAGTACGCGAGCCGCTGGTACGGCGCCCAGGACCTGGCCGCCTCGACGATGCAGAACTACAAGCGCCACATCGAGGAACACCTGCTCCCCGACTTCGAGGACAAGGTGCTTGCCGGCATCCTGCGCATCGACGTCGATGTCTGGGAGAAGAAGGAGAGGGCCGTGTACGCGGCCTCAAGCGTCAAGACCTGGCGCTCGACACTCCACTTGATCTTTGAGGACGCGATCGACGAGGGCCTGATCACGTCCAACCCGGCGGCCAGGAGGCGCGGGCGCGGCAAGCGCGCCGGCCGCTCACGAGACCGCGGGCCGGAGAAGGTCGTCACCGACGCGGTCGGCATCCTGCTGACCGCCGAGAGAGCCGCCCTGCTGTCCGGCCGCGATGACGAGTTCGTCGCCGTCGTCCTCAAGGGATACACCGGCAAGCGCTGGGGCGAGATCGTGGGCCTGGAGACCGAGTTCGTCCGTCCCGCGGCTGTTCGGGTCGAGTGGCAGCTGTACGAACTCGACTCGGGGGAGCTGGTGCGCTGCCCACCCAAGGACGACAGCTACCGCACCATCGACTCCATGGACTGGCTGTCGGCCCTGGTCGCCAACCACATCGCCCGCACGAAGCCGACTCCCTGCTCGTGCCACGGCAGGACCTACGTCTTCCGCGGGCAGGGCACGGCTCGTACGGGTGGCCACCTGGGTGCGAAGCTCGTCGACGTCGCGCGCCTGGCCGGTGTCTCCACAGGGACGGTGTCCAATGTCCTTAACCGCCCCGACCACGTCGCCGAAGCCACGCGGGTACGGGTCCAGAAGGCCATCACGGACCTCGGTTTCGTACGGGGCGGCGCGGTGCCGACGCACGCAGCCCACTGGCGCAGGAACGGTTTCGCGACATGGCTGTTCACCCCTGCGGTCTCAGGCTGGTACCCGAAGAAGGCGCCGCAAGAACCACGGCCTGTGCCGCTACTTGGCGAACCTTGGCCTGGTGTCCCGGCGCGAGGGCGCGGCGCCAGTGCGCGGGCCGACTCATGCTGGCTCCCGATCGCCAAGGGCCTCACACCCCACGGGCTCCGCCACACCCACCGGACCATGATGGAGGACCTCGGCACCGAGAAGGTGCTCATGGACGAGCGCATGGGCCACATCGACGGATCGGTCTCGGCGCGCTACGCCCACGTCACGCCCGGCATGCGCAAGCGGCTCATGCTCGGTCTGACCGAACAGTGGGAGGCGGCTCTAGACGCGCGGCTTGCCATGCGTCCCACGTCACCGGTGCGCGTGCTCGATGACCTTCTGCGCGCACGCAGGCAGGCACTTGACCTGGCGTAGTGCCAGCGGTGAGTTGCGCCTGTGTCCCCTACGGGGCACAGGTGCTTCCTCGTCTCTCGAAGCGCGCTGGGCCTACCCACCGGGCCTGATCACGTCGACGGGACTCTGGGGCGCTCGGTTCCTTCTGGTGGTTTTGGTAAATCGACGGGCGCCGGCATCAACAGACCTGGCTCAATAGGCACATGGAGATGGGCGAGCACTGGGCATACCGCGCGAGACCGAAGGAACTGGGCAGCGCGGTTCGCCAGGTAGAGATCGTTCGTGTGGGCGGCCCCGGCAGGACTGGCTGGGTCCACGTGCGGTTCCTCGAAGGCGACGCCGCCGGCCTGCAGGAATGGGTCAATCCCACTTCCCTCGTTGCGCCGTGGGCGAAGGTCGAAACGTTCCGCGCGGACGACAAGGCGGAACTGGCATTGGCCGAGGCATCGCGACACGTGAGAGGCAGCACAGACTTCGAGGCCGCGCGGCTGATCCTCGGGTTCGTCCGACCGAAGAGCAAACTGCGCCTACGACGAGGCGTCCCGGACGCCGGAATTCTGGACATGGGCCGGTTGGATGAGACCGCACCGCTCGTCGGCAGGGACGCCGCGGAACTGCGGGACGACCCTATGGTCTACGAGAACCGCGACGGCCTGTGCCTGGCCGGTTGGCCGGTCACAGAACGCCTCGCCCGTCATGTTGCCGACCGCCTCGCCGACACGATCCTGCCGGAGGTGGACCGCAAGCAGCAGAGCCTGGAGCAGGAACGTGCCCAGTCCTCCTGGTACTCCTACAGCCGCCGGGACGACCGCAAGCTGGACGCGGAAGCGGCCATCCTGAGGGCCGTGCGGGCGTGGTGCGGCGAGGACAAGTCCGAGCGCTACGACGAACTGGTCGCCCTGCGCGCCGAGGTCATCCGGCTCGGGCAATTGGTCGAGCGCGCGGTGACAGCCCTACGCGACCGCGGGCATGGCGTCATCGCCTCCACCATTGAGCGCGACCTTGGCGTCCATATCTCCAGCCTTGGTCCAGACGTTCGTCGCTGAAGTCGCGCCGCCGGTCTGGCTCCGGCTTGGGTGGCGCGACTTCCGCCTGAGACTTCTCCTTCTTCGGTAGCTCCTCCTTCTCCGGCCGCTGTGGGTGCCAGCCGTCGAGAAACGGCCGCAGCTGGTTTCCCGTCGGCTGCGCGTGGAAGTTGTAGCCGGCAAGTCCCCTGCCGCTCATGGTGGGGTCGAGCCGGTCGGCCTCGGCCTTCCCCCACGCCGACCACTCCCGCAGCCTTTCGGCATCGAGGACGTCGTCGGACGTGGCGGCGGCTTCGTCCAGAGCTGCGCAGAAGTCCCTGATCTCCCCTGCGGCCCGCCACTGTTCAAAGGCCGTGCCGAAGTGCTCGGCACGCACCGCGTCCACTGCCTTGATGGACGCGACGCTGACAGCCGCCTCCCACTCCCGCTGCCTACGCTCCTTCTCCTCCGCTTCCCGACGACGGCGCTCTTCCTCCTGCCGCTCCCGCTCCTCGCGCAGTCGCTGCTGTTCCGCTTCCCGCTCTTCCCGCAGCCGTCGCTGCTCAGCCTCCCGCTCCAGCCGAGCCCGCTCCTGCTCTTCAGCACGCGCCTTGAGCGCTCGGAAAACCGAACCGATCTGGTCCTCCAGCGGCTTCTTGGAGGTGTCGGCCCAGTCCTTCTTCCAGCCGGAGGCGTAGCTGTAGCCCGAGTGCTGGCTGAAATGCAGCTCCAGCTCGCCGGACGGCTCGAACCGGTGCGCCGGAGTGACCCGCTGCCAGTCGTAGGTACGCCGACCCGGCTGCTTGGGCACGTATCGAACCTGCTTCTCCCGCTCGCGGAAGCTGATCTCGTACGTCCTGCCGTGGATGGTGAGCAGGGGTCTCGGCTGCCTGCGCTTCTTGGACACCGCGATCTCGCCATGGAGGACGAGGGCCTGCTCGGCGAGGAGCCGGAGCAGTGAGAGCACCCGGGGAAGGACCTCCTCCGAAACCTCAAAGGCGCTGTGGTCCGCGGTCACCGCAGCGATCACGTCGTCAACGTCAGTGATCACACGGCTGCGTGCCAGGCGGATCCGGTTCCACTCGGTGTCGTCCTCGCCAGTCACCCTGAGCAGGCCGAGGAAGAAGTCGCCCTTCGCCCGCCCGCTGTACTTGAGGTGGTATCCCTCAGGAGCACACTGCCGCGCCGCGTCGAATGCTCTCCGGTAGCGGGCCCACTCCTCGTCGCTCGGGTCCGGGACACGGAGGAAGCGCCCAGCCTTCTGCACCTCTGCGATCAAGGTCGTGCCGACTTTCGCCGGTGACTGCCGTGGCGGCTTCACGGGCGGCTGTGGGGCTGGCTTCTTCTCGTCTGGCGGCGCGGCATGTTGCCGAGGGGGAAGGGGAGTCTGTGACTTCGGCTGGGCCGGCGCCGACCGCTGCTTCTGCGGAGCCCGCTCCGGCCGGTCCGGGTGATGACCATGCTTCAGATAGAAGCGCCCCGCATCAGTGATCTCCGCCCGCCACTTCCCACCGTGCCTCGGCATGGTGATCAGACCACGGCCTTTGAGAGCGCGGGCGGTGACGGCGAGCTCGAGGCTGTCCGCCGTGACGGGGTCGGACCCGTCTCCGATGCGCGTGAGCAGGGTCAGCTGGCGATCGTTGAGACGCGACCAACGGTGCATGGTCATGGTCGTACCGGTCTGCCGATCCGTGCACAAGCGGAATAGTGATTCGGCTGGAAATCATCGCATTGTCCGACCCTGAGTCGGGGAGACATCTGCGGTCGTCACTGTCGGTAGAGGGAGAGTTGCATGGCGTGGAGATCGGCCGAGAAGACGGACAAGGTGCTCAGTCAACTCGAAGTGATACGCACAGCACTTGAGGATCCGGCCACGGGATTGAGTGCGCTGTACGTGACCCTGGACCAGAGCCGCCAGAAGGTCCTGGAGTCTGTGGCACAGGGCACGCTCGGGCTGCGCGAGGAGAACCGCGAGCTTCGTCGGCGCCAGGAGCGGATGATCACCGATTTGGCCGACACCCGAAGCAGCCTGGAGGCCCTGAGCCAGCGCATGGAGCAGAACACCAAGGCGCCCCCTGAGGTGCGGGCGCCGGATCTCCCGGCGCCAGTCGTCGTCGCTGATCCGGTGGAGCAGCCGGCTGCCATCGAAGACCCGCACGGGGCGGAAGCGTCGGCGGCACCGTCCAAAGCCATCGAACCTGTCGAGGGGAACGAAGCCCAGGTGGATCCGCTTGAAGAAGTCCGCACAGCTCACGGCCAAGCCCGCGCCGCAGGGGAGATCGCCGCGCCACCCGAGTCTCCCGCCAAGAGTCCTCGCGAAGATACTTCTGCGGCAGGCCAAGAGGACGACAGGGCTCACCTGGGGCGACTGCTGTCCGCGGCGTCCATCGCCTCCGCACAGCTGGTCTGCCATCGCGAGACGTGGGACTTCATTGCCGAGCAGACCAGCGGCCGCCCCCACTTCCGCCTTCCGGAGCAGGTCGACGACGTAGACGACGGGCGCATCCAGACATCACTATCGGGCAGGTCCCTGCTCGCCCTGCTCACCACCATGTGGCAGGTGATTCGTGACCACGAGACGAGCGCCGCGTCCGGGAAGGACCAGGACCCGGCGACCTGGGCCCTGGCCGCAGCCGTCTACCGCAGGACCGCCCTCGCGGTGGACCAGGTGACGCACGAGGCGGAGAAGGAGAACGGCCCCACCGTCATCGTCCTCGACGACCGGAGCAGGCGTACGGCCGCCACTTCCTGAGCGGCTCCCTGCGGGGAGCCGCTCAGGAAGTCGGCTCCCAAACGGCTCCCAAAAGAGCCCTGGAAACCACTCAGGGGCCTGATCCACTGAGTGGATCAGGCCCCTGACCTGGTATTTCAACTGTCGGGGTGGCGGGATTTGAACCCACGACCTCTTCGTCCCGAACGAAGCGCGCTGCCAAGCTGCGCTACACCCCGATCGCCGCCGGTGTCCCGGCGACATCGATTACTTTAGCCCACCCGCGCCCGCAGACGAAATCCGGTTTATGTGCCGCTGAGGGCGAGGGGGCCGTGGGTGCTCAGTCCCGGGGCGTCAGGGTCAGCAGGGTCGCCTCGGGCGGGCAGGCGAAGCGGACCGGGGTGTAGCGGTTGGTGCCGCAGCCTGCGGAGACGTGGAGGTAGGCGCGGTGGTCCTCGACGGAGTGGGTGGAGAGGCCCTTGACCCGGTCCGTGTCCAGGTCGCAGTTGGTGACCAGGGCACCGTAGAAGGGGATGCAGAGCTGGCCGCCGTGGGTGTGACCGGCCAGGATCAGGGGGTAACCCTCCGCAGTGAAGGCGTCCAGGGAGCGCAGGTAGGGGGCGTGGACCACGCCGATGGAGAGGTCGGCGCCCGTCTCGGGGCCGCCCGCCACCTCCGCATAGCGGTCGCGCTTGATGTGCGGGTCGTCCAGGCCGGTGAAGGCGATCTCCAGGCCGTCGATCTTGAGGCGGCCGCGGGTGTTGGACAGACCCAGCCAGCCCGCCTCGTCGAAGGCGTCGCGCATCGGCTCCCACGGGTTGTGGACGACGCCGACCGCGGGGGCGTTCCCGTTGAGGCCGTGCTTGCCCTGGGCCTTCTCGAAGAGGTAGCGGGCAGGGTTGCGGAGCTTGGGGCCGTAGTAGTCGTTGGAGCCGAAGACGTACACACCCGGGAACTGCATCAGCGGACCGAGCGCGTCGAGCACCTCGGGTACGGCCTCGGGGTCCGAGAGGTTGTCGCCGGTGTTCACGACGAAGTCCGGGCGCAGGCCGGCCAGCGACTGCAGCCAGGCGCGCTTCTTGCGCTGGCCGCTCACCATGTGGATGTCGGAGACCTGGAGTACGCGCAACGGTCGTGCCCCGTACGGGAGTACGGGGATGGTGACCCGTCGCAGTCGGAACGAGCGGGCCTCGAATCCGGCGGCGTAGGCGAGGCCGGCAGCGCCGACCGCTGCGCCGACTGCCGTGACTTTCAGGGGTACTCCGTAGCGTGCGCGCATGCGCCCATCGTCGCAGACCCGGTGCGGCGGGAAGAAAACCGGCGGGCGGTGGGCGCCCCGTACCTGCCACAATCAGCACATGACCACGCTCAAGTCCAAGCTCAAGGAAGACCTCACCACGGCCATGAAGGCGCGTGACGAACTGACCTCGTCCACGCTCCGGCTGACCCTCACCGCCATCACGAAGGAGGAGGTCAGCGGCAAGACGGCGCGCGAGCTCTCCGACGACGAGGTGCAGAAGGTGATCGCCAAGGAGGCGAAGAAGCGCCGCGAGGCGGCCGAGGCCTTCGCCCAGGGCGGCCGGACCGAGCAGGCCGAGCGCGAGAAGGCGGAGGGCGAGCTGCTTGACGCATACCTGCCGAAGCAGCTGAGCGACGACGAGCTGGGTGCGATCGTGGCGTCCGCCGTCGAGGAGGCGAAGGCCGCCGGCGCCGAGGGGCCGCGGGCCATGGGCGCCGTCATGAAGATCGTGAACCCGAAGGTTGCGGGGCTCGCCGACGGCGGCCGGGTGGCGGCCGCGGTGAAGAAGCTCCTGGCGGGCTGAGGTCGCGCGACGTACGGACAGGACGTACGAAGTGGGGGGGGCCCCCGGGGGGGGGGGCGTCTGGGGGGGGGGGGGGTCTCTCCCTCGTGCGCGGCACCCGGGGCGCGGGCCCCTGGCGGGGGGGCGCCCCCCCCCGCGTCCAGGGCCGTGGGGGCGACGCC
>NZ_JBHVWS010000108.1:0-12528 GCF_042882185.1 Streptomyces sp. NPDC058239 | reverse complement strand
TGACCGTCGCCGCCGGGGTGGTGCACGGTCTCATGGGGGGCTGACCGCACCGCAACCGGGGGGGCCCGGGCAGCCGATCGGCTGCCGGGGCCCACCCGTCCCTCGTTGATGTTCCGTGCGGTCAGGCCGCCCTGCTGTCCCCCTCGGAGGGGCGTCGGTGGCGGCCGTGCGGCTGTGCCGACGCGTCGTTCACCGACACACCCCCTCGGTGCTTTCCGGAGCCGCCGGCTTCGGCCCGTTCCGCGTCCGCCCCCGGCGGACGCGTCTGGGTCGTGTCGGTTCGGGCTTCAGACATGTGGGAAGTCACCCCGTTGTGATCGCTTACGTGTGTCACCAGGGCCGATCACGCCACCGCAACACGGCACGGTCACCATCGGCGACCGTCGTACACGGCTGCGTAGCCCAGGCCCAGGATTCTAGAGCGTCCGGTAATTGGGGGCGGCGTCGCGGGGCTGTGCACGCGCACCTGCGGCGTTGTCGTCGGTCGATATGGCTCCGCCATGCCTCCCTCCTCCCGCCTTGCAGCTGCACGCACCCAGCCCCGCTCCTTCTCCCCCCATTACCGGACGCTCTAGCCAGGCACCATGCGCCCCATGAGAGGCGCCTGCCCCAGTGGAATCGGCTTGCACATCGGAAGAGGCGCAGCGGCAGCGGACGGTTGCATACCGCTTTCCGCGCCTGCCTCCGCCGCCGGTCCCGCGCCGCGTTCCTCGTCCACCGGTGCCTCCAGCAGTGCCACCCCGCACGCCACGTTCTCGTTGGCGTACGGAAGTCTGAGTACGCCGTCCCGGGTCCACACCCCGCGACCGGCCTGCCACCCCCGGGGGGCGGCGAGCTGATGCAGCCGGCGCCCCGCCGGGCGCCACACCCCGAGCCAGCTGCCGGCCGCCCCGTCGATCCGCAGGGCCACCGCGCAGCTCTCCGGCATCAGCATCTGCCCCGGCTGTACGGCGAACGGCGTCACCGCCACATCCGCCGGGCGCAGGCACTCCGGGAAACGCACCGGCAGACAGCTGCCCAGCACCCCCCACCCGAGCCGGTCGTGCCCCGGCGCGTCCGAGCGGATCAGCAGCAGCCCGCTGTCCGCGTCGGCGAGCAGCAGCCGGTCGTTGCTCTCCGGTGCGATCTGCAGCAGCGGTGTCACCTCGCCGCCCCGCTCCAGGTCCACGGCGACCGCCTTGACCGGCCCGCCGCCCGGCATCTCCCGGTCCAGGGCCAGCATCCGCCCCGCCCGGTCCAGCCAGACCCCGCCGGAGCAGCGCCCCGGCACCTCCGCGACCAGCTTGGGCCCGAAGGCGCCGCCCGCCACCAGCCAGACGGCGGTGGAGTGCGCACCGACCGACAGGGCGTACGCGCTCGCACCGTCCGGTGACGGCGGCAGCAGGGTCCCATCCGCGCATCCGACGGTGCCGAGCGGCAGTTCACCGGTGCCGGGGCCGGTCGGATAGAGCAGCGAGAACGCATGCCGGTCCGCGACCCGTCGCCGGATCAGCACCCGTCCGTCGGCCAGCGGCAGCACCTGGGAGTCCGGCTCCTCCGGCTGATCGAGGGGGAGCGGGACGGCGTACGGCTCGTGCCCGTCGAGCGTCCAGCGCTCCACGAACCACGCCTGCGCGGCCTCGTCGGACACCTCCGCGGCGACGTCGCGGAGGGCGAGCCGGGCCGCGTACGAACCGTCCGCGGCGATCGTGAGCGCGGGCGGGGCGAGGGCTGCCCCGGCGGGCACGCCCGATTCACCCGGCGCACCGGCCTGCTCGGGCACGCCGTCCGCTCCGTCCTCGCCGGGCATGCCGCACCCGGCCGGCTCCCCGGGTGCGTCCGGCTCGTCGTCCTCCAGGGCCGCATCCCCGGCGGACTCGGCCGCCCCCGCGGTCTCGTTCTCGATGGCACAGGCAGTCATGGACTGGTCACCTCCGGCAACCGAAGCTAGTTTTCGCACTTCCTGCCGAACAACGCGAGACCCACCACTTCACACATAAGGGTGGCGCTGCCCGGATTTCCCTGAGGGCGAGGGGGTGCCTGTGCTCGGCGCGAGAAGGGTGAGTAAGGTAAGGCAGCCCTAAGCGATACCTGTGTGACCTTGAACTGGAGCAAGTGATGTCCCTTCGTCGCCGCGGCACTGCCGCAGTCGGCCTGGCAGTGGCTGCCGCCCTTTCCCTCTCGGCCTGCGGGAGCGACGACGCAGGCTCGGGCGGCTCGGCCAAGTCCGAGGGCGGCGGTGACAAGAAGGCGGCCGTCGCGACGGGCGGCAAGGACTTCGCCGACGCCGCGAAGAAGACGGCGGAGTACGGCACCGACGCCAAGCCCGGCCAGTTCCCCCGGACCCTCACCCACGCCATGGGCAAGACGGAGATCAAGTCCGCTCCCAAGCGCGTCGTCGTGCTGGACGTCGGTGAGTTCGACAATGTCGTCTCGCTGGGTGTGAAGCCGGTCGGCTATGCCCCCTCCGAGGGCGACGCGGCCATCCCCTCGTACCTGAAGAAGGAAGCGGGCAACCCGAAGAACGTAGGCACGATCAACAGCCTCAACCTTGAGGCGATCGCCGGCCTGAAGCCCGACCTGATCCTCGGCAGCCAGCTGCGCGCCGCCGACAAGTACGACGCGCTCTCCAAGATCGCACCGACCGTGTTCTCCATCCGTCCGGGCTTCACCTGGAAGGAGAACTACCTCCTCAACGCCGCGGCACTGGACAAGACGGCCAAGGCCAAGAGCGAGCTCGGTGCCTACGAGGCGAAGGCCAAGAAGCTCGGCGAGGACATCGGTCCGGACAAGCCGACCATCTCCATGGTCCGCTACCTGCCGGACCGGATCCGCCTCTACGCCAAGGCGTCCTTCATCGGCACCATCCTCGACGACGCCGGTCTGCCGCGGCCCAAGAACCAGCAGATCAACGACCTCGCCGCGGAGATCAGCCCGGAGAAGATCGACGAGGCCGACGCCGACTGGATCTTCACCGGCGTCTACGGCGACGTGAAGGCCACCAAGCGCGACACCACCCAGTCCAACCCGCTGTGGAAGAACCTCAAGGCGGTCAAGGACGGCCGGGCCAAGGACGTCTCCGACGAGACCTGGTACCTCGGCCTCGGTGTCACGGCCGCGAACCTGGTCCTCGACGACCTCCGCGCCGACCTCGTGAAGTAACGATTCCCTGGGTCCTGTCGTCGGACTGCCGCCTGCCGCGCGGCGCCCGGGCGACGACGGGAGTCCGACGACAGGACCCAGCAGGCTGTGGCCCCGTCCGTACGGGTCGCCGAAGCCATGGGCGACGGGGCACGGAGGGCAGGTAGCCTTTCCTTGTGCCCCGTCTGTCTGAAGTCCTCGCCGAGCTCGACGCTCTCTGGCCGCCCGAGCGGGCCGAAGGTTGGGACGCGGTCGGCACCGTCTGCGGAGACCCCGCATCGCAGGTCGACCGTGTGCTCTTCGCCGTCGACCCCGTCCAGGAGATCGTCGACGAGGCACTCGGGCTCGGCGCCCAGCTGATCGTCACCCACCACCCGCTCTATCTGCGGGGTACGACGACGGTCGCGGCCGACACCTTCAAGGGCCGGGTCGTGCACACCCTCATCAAGCACGACGTCGCGCTGCACGTCGCCCACACCAACGCCGACACCGCCGACCCGGGCGTGTCCGACGCCCTCGCCGGTGCGCTCGACCTGCGCGTCGAGGGGCCCCTCGTACCGGACCCGGCCGACCCCAAGGGCCGTCGCGGCCTCGGCCGGATCTGTGTGCTCGACCACCCCGAGAGCCTGGCCGACTTCGCCGCCCGCGCCGCGGCCCGACTGCCCGCCACCGCGCAGGGCATCCGGCTCGCGGGCGACCCGGCGGCGACGGTGCGCTCCGTCGCGGTCAGCGGCGGCTCGGGCGACAGCCTCTTCGACGCGGTACGCGCTGCCGGAGTCGACGCCTTCCTCACCGCCGACCTGCGCCACCACCCGGCCTCCGAAGCCATCCGGCACTCCCCGCTCGGCCTGGTCGACGCCGCACACTGGGCCACCGAATGGCCCTGGTGCGAACAGGCCGCAGCGCAGCTCGACGCGATTTCCGACCGCCACGGATGGGACCTGCGGGTCCATGTCTCGAAGCAGGTCACCGACCCCTGGACCACCACCACCCACCACTCTTCTGGAGCCCCCAACTGAACGCCGCGCCCGCCGACCAGATCCGACTCCTCGACGTCCAGGCCCTCGACGTACGTCTGTCGCAGCTTGCGCACCGGCGCAAGTCGCTGCCCGAGCACACCGAGATCGAGTCGCTCACCAGCGACCTCGCGCAACTGCGTGACCTGCTGGTCGCCTCGCAGACCGAGGAGAGCGACACCGCCCGCGAGCAGACCAAGGCGGAGCAGGACGTCGACCAGGTGCGCCAGCGCGCCGCCCGCGACCAGCAGCGCCTCGACTCGGGTGCGGTCACCTCGCCCAAGGACCTGGAGAGCCTCCAGCGCGAGATCACCTCGCTGGCCAAGCGCCAGGGCGACCTGGAGGACGTCGTCCTCGAAGTGATGGAGCGCCGCGAGTCCGCCCAGGAGCGCGTCACCGAGCTGTCCGACCGGGTCTCCGCCGTCCAGGCCAAGGTCGACGACGCGACCGCCCGCCGTGACGCCGCGACCAAGGAGCTCGACGAGGAGACCGCGACCGTCACCAAGGAGCGCGAGCTCGTCGCCGGGTCCGTCCCCGCGGACCTGCTGAAGCTGTACGACAAGCTCCGCGTCCAGCAGGGCGGGGTCGGCGCCGCCCGCCTCTACCAGCGCCGCTGCGAGGGCTGCCGTCTCGAACTGAACATCACCGAGGTCAACGATGTGAAGGCGGCCTCCCCGGACACCGTCCTGCGCTGCGAGAACTGCCGCCGCATCCTGGTGCGTACGTCGGAGTCGGGCCTGTAATGACCCAGCCGCGCCAGTTCGTCATCGAGGCCGACGGCGGTTCCCGGGGCAACCCGGGGCCTGCCGGTTACGGTGCGGTCGTCATCGACCCGGTGACGGGGGAGACCCTTGCCGAGGCCGCCGAGTACATCGGCGTCGCGACGAACAACGTCGCCGAGTACAAGGGCCTCATCGCGGGTCTGAAGGCGGCGAAGGCGCTGGTGCCGGACGCCTCGGCGGACGGTGCGCTCCAGGTACGGGTACGGATGGACTCCAAGCTGGTCGTGGAACAGATGTCGGGCCGTTGGAAGATCAAGCATCCCGACATGAAGCCGCTCGCGGCGGAGGCCGCCAGGATTCTGCCGGCCTCCGCCGTGACGTACGAGTGGATCCCGCGCGAGAAGAACAAGCACGCGGACCGGCTCGCCAACGAGGCGATGGACGCGGGCAAGCGCGGCAAGCAGTGGGAGCCGTCGTCGTCGACGGCCGCACTCGACACCCCCCGGCCCTCGGCCACCGCCGGCCTGCCGCCCGTCTCCGGCCCGCCCGGCGACGCGGCAGCGGGCGCGGCCAGGGCCCGCGCGGCCCTGTCCTCCCGGCCGGGAGCGGCGACAGGCACGGCATCGGCAGCCGCCCCCACGCCTACGGCATCCTCCACCGCCCCCCAGGTGGGCTGGGCCGCGGCGCCCGATCTCGGGGTGCCCGCCACCTTCGTACTGCTCCGGCACGGCGAAACGGCCCTCACCCCCGAGAAGCGGTTCTCGGGCAGCGGCGGCAGTGATCCCGAACTCTCGGCGACCGGCCGCCACCAGGCCGAACGCATCGCCCAGTCGCTGGCCGCCCGCGGCACGATCGAGGAGATCGTCAGCTCCCCGCTGCGCCGCTGCCGCGAAACAGCGGCCGCGGTGGCGGCCCGGCTCGGCCTGGAGGTCCGGATCGAGGACGGCCTGCGCGAGACGGACTTCGGCGCCTGGGAGGGCCTGACGTTCGCCGAGGTGCGTGAGCGGTACGGCCCCGACCTGGACGCCTGGCTCGCCTCCGCGAAGGCGGCCCCCACCGGGGGCGGCGAGAGCTTCGCCGAGGTCGCCCGCCGAGTCGCGGCCACCCGTGACCGCCTCACCGCCCGCTACGCGGGCCGCACGGTCCTCCTGGTCACCCATGTGACGCCGATCAAGACCCTGGTCAGGCTGGCGCTGGGCGCCCCGCCGGAAGCCATGTTCCGGATGGAACTCTCGGCGGCCTCGGTGTCCGCGGTGGCGTACTACTCGGACGGGAACGTGTCGCTCAGGCTGCTGAACGACACATCGCACCTGCGGTAGAGGACGGGAAGCTCGCGTGAGTGTGCGGCGCCCCGGGGAGGGGCAGCGGGGCGACTCCCCGGCGGCGCGAAGCTGCCGCTTCCTCGGGTGGCCGGGGTAGCCGCACCCCAGTCGGCACCCACCGGGGTCCGGGGCGGAGCCCCGGTTCCGGGAAGGGCGGGTAGCGGGCAGGGGGGAATCAGTCGCGCAGCGCCGCCGCCTCGCTCGCCAGCCGCTCCACCCGCGCCCAGTCCTTCGCCGCCACCGCGTCCGCCGGGACCATCCAACTGCCGCCCACGCAGCCGACGTTGGGCAGCGCCAGATAGGACGGTGCGGAGGCGAGCGAGATGCCGCCCGTGGGGCAGAACCGGGCCTGCGGCAGCGGCGAGGAGAGCGACTTCAGATACGCTGTGCCGCCCGCCGCCTCGGCCGGGAAGAACTTCATCTCGGTGACCCCGCGCTCCAGCAGCGCGACCACCTCGGACGTCGTCGAGACGCCCGGCAGGAACGGCACCCCCGACGCCTTCATCGCGTCCAGCAGCGTGTCCGTCCAGCCGGGGCTGACCAGGAACCGGGCCCCCGCGGCGACGGTGTCGGAGACGTTCGGTACGGAGATCACCGTGCCGGCCCCGACCACAGCGTCCGGCACCTCGGCCGCGATGGCCTTGATCGCATCCAGCGCCGCGGCGGTGCGCAGCGTCACCTCGATGGCCGGGAGCCCGCCCGCGACCAGGGCCCGGGCGAGCGGCACCGCGTCGGCGGCGTCCTCCAGGACGACAACGGGGACGACGGGGGCAAGGTCCAGCACAGAGGAGGTCATGCGCTCATCTTGCCGCGACCACCGCACACCACGCAACGAGCGTTGCGCATGCTGCAACGTGATGGCTTTCCCGGTTCAGTGAATCTCGGTCACCACGACATCGAGCGACCACACCCGGCCGGCCCGCGCGGGGGCCTCGGCCTCCACCACGTACCCGAGCTCCCGCAATGTCTCCACCAGCTCCGCGGGCCCCTTCGGCTGTGCGCCCGCCAGCAGCAGATCGCGGACCATCCGCCCCTTCGTCGCCTTGTTGAAGTGGCTGACCACGGAGCGCTTCTCGACCCCGTTCACCATCTGGGAGTGCAGCACCCGCACGCTCGCCGTGCGCCCGGCCACCTCGCCCTTCGGCTTCCAGGCCGCGGTGTACGCGGAGGACCGCAGGTCCAGGACGAGCCCGTCCCCGGCCGCCTCCGGCATGACCTCCGCCATCGGGTCACGCCAGTACGCCCCGAGCGCGCCCAGCCCCGGCAGCTTCACGCCCATCGAGCAGCGGTACGAAGGAATCCGGTCGCCCACCCGCACGGCGCCCCACAGCCCGGAGAAGACCAGCAACGACTTTCCGGCCCGCCGCTTGGCCGCCGTGTCCAGGGAGGCCAGGTCCAGGGCGTCGTACAGCACCCCCGTGTAGATCTCCCCGGCCGGACGCGTCCCCGCCGTCCGCAGCTCGACGTTCTTCGCGATCTCGCCGCGCAGCCCCTCGCTCAGCCCGAGCACCTCACGGGCCTTCTCCTCGTCCGCCGCACACAGCTCGACCAGCTCGTCGAGGACCGCGGCCCGCGCCGCAGCCAGGCCCGGCAGCGACAGCGACTCCGGCTTCAGGGGTGCTCCGCGCCCCGACGCGGCCTTTCCTTCGGAGGGCGGCAACAGCACGAGCACGGCGGTTCTCCTTCGTACGTACGCACAGGTAAACGGGCCCAGAAGGCCCTCGTACCAGCGTACGGGGACCTCTGTACCGCACCGTGGCCCGTCCGGCGGATAGGGGCCCAACAGGCACTCGCCGCCACCCGGGATGCCGCCCGGCCCGCCCCGCCATACGCTCGGTCCATGCCCCGCCGCCATCTCCATATGACCGGGCCGGCCGAGAACCCGCTGAGGGCGGCCCTGTGCAAGCTGCGCACCGAGCTCGAACTGCCCGACGGCTTCCCGCCAGACGTCCTCGCCGAGGCGGCGCAGGCGGCGGGGGCCCCGGCGGTGTCGGCCCACAAGGACGCGACGGACCTGCCGTTCTTCACCATCGACCCGTCCACATCGACCGACCTCGACCAGGCCATGCACCTCGAACGTCGCCGCCACGGCTTCCGCGTGCACTACGCCATCGCCGATGTCGCCGCCTTCGTACGCCCCGGCGGCGCACTCGACTCCGAGGCCCACCGCCGGGTGACGACCCTCTACTTCCCCGACGGCAAGGTGCCGCTCCACCCCACCCTGCTCTCCGAGGGCGCCGCCAGCCTCCTCCCCGGACAGACCCGCCCCGCCCTGCTCTGGCAGATCGACCTGGACTCCGAGGGCGGCGCCGTCACCACCTCGGTGCGCCGGGCCCTCGTCCGCAGCCGGGCCAAGCTCGACTACGCGGGCGTCCAGCGGCAGATCGACACCCGCACCGCCGAGGAGCCCCTGGCGCTGCTCCAGGACATCGGACGGCTCCGCGAGGAGCAGGAGGTCGCCCGAGGCGGCATCTCCCTCAACGTGCCCGAGCAGGAGATCGTCGAGCGCGACGGCACGTACGGCCTGGAATACCGTGCCCCGCTGCCCGCCGACGGCTGGAACGCCCAGATCTCCCTCCTGACCGGCATGGCCGCCGCCCACCTCATGACGGAGACCGGCACCGGCATCCTGCGGACCCTGCCGGTCGCACCCGACGGCGCCGTGGCCCGGCTCCGGCGCTCGGCCGAGGCGCTGCGCATCGACTGGCCGCACCATGTCCCGTACGCCCAGGTCGTCCGCTCCCTCGACCCGAGGAAGACCAACCACGCCGCGTTCCTCCAGGAGTGCACCACCCTGCTGCGCGGCGCCGGCTACACCGTCTTCGAACACGGCGAACTCCCCACCCCCGCTGTCCACGCCGCCGTCGCCGACCTCTACACGCACTGCACCGCCCCGCTGCGCCGCCTCGTCGACCGGTACGCGGCCGAGCTGTGCCTCGCCGCCGTCGCGGAACAGGACCCGCCCGAGTGGGTCCTCGCAGCGCTGCCCGGCCTGCCGAAGGAGATGGCGGACGGAACCAGACGGGCCAACACGGTGGAGCGCGAGTGCGTCGACGTGGTCGAGGCAGCGCTGCTCAAGGACCGGATCGGTGAGGTCTTCGACGCGTACGTGGTCGACGTGAAGGAACAGGAGCCCACCACGGGCACCGTCCACATCGACGCCCCGGCAGTCGTCGCCCGGGTCGAGGGCGGCACGGCGAGGCTCCCGCTGGGGGAGCGGCTGCCGGTCAGGCTCGCCCAGGCGGATCCTGGCTCGGCGAAGGTCCTCTTCGTCCCCGCGTGAGCGCGGCCACGGCTCCACCCGGATCATCCGCGTGGAACCGCACCGTCCGCGCCCACTCCCGCTTCCCGAGAGGCCGCACGAACGCCACGGGCGAGACCAGCTCCACGGTCACCGTCGTCTGCCCGCCCACCACGAGGTCGAGCACCCCGTCCGCCCCCGGCCGCACCGGCCCGCCCTCGGGATAGCGCCGCTCGACGCGCGCACCGGCGACCGCCCCGGCGGGAACCCGCAGGTCGAACAGCCCGCCGTAGCGAAGCCGCAGCGCCCCGTCGGCGTCCACCACATGCGGCCGGGTCACACACGCGGCATGGAAGGCGAGCACCAGGACCACCCCGTACACATCGAGCACGAGCAGAACCCTGTGCACCACCGGCCACGGGATCAGCAGCGCCAGCATCACCGTCTCGACCAGAGCGACGAAGACCAGGCCGTACATCATGGCGGTCTGCGGCCCGGTGTACGGGACGGCAAGGGAACCCTCCGGCACGCCATGACGCCTCCGCAGCACCCACAGCCCGAGACTGTGCAGGGCGCGCACCTCGTGCGCGACGAGACGGCGCACCTTCTCGGGCACGACGGTGCGGAGCGCCGCACCCATCGCCTCCCGCCGCCCGGCACCCGCGCGCCGGCCCACGACCCAGAGCCGCCACAGGACCACGCCCTCGAATCCGAGCGCGGCGACCACCAGGGCCTCGGCACCGAGCAGAACCGCACCCGGCACCCGGACCCCCGCCAGCAGGCAGCCGACCAGACCCAGTTCGACAGCCGGCACTGCCCCCACGGCATACCGCGCAATCCGCACGCTCATTCTGTCCCCCTCCCCGCCACGCGTGCCGTCAGGGCCGCCATCACCCGGCGCACCACCTCGGCCTGCGCGGGCGCGTAGTCGTCGAGCAGGGCCTGACCGAACCCCGTCAGGACCGGCCCGCCGGGGATGGCCGCCAGCACCTCGTCCGGCACGACGGCGGCCATGTCGGCGGCGAGCCGGACGATCCGCGGATCGTCCAGCGGCGCCGCGGCCAGTGCGTCCAGCCGCTCGTACAGCGCGTGCACGGCCGGGTCCTCGGCCAGTGGCCGCAACGCGGCGTAGACCTCACTGCCGACACCCGCCGTGTCCAGCAGCACCAAGTGCTCGCGGTCCTTGGCGGCCATCGGGGAGCCGGTGGCCGGAGCCGTGCCCAGCAGTTCGGCCAGCGCGGGCGATACGGGTTCATCGGCGCTCACCGGGCCGTCCAGCAACCGGGCCAGCCGACGCCGCCGCTCCCGGATCTCGTCCTCCTGCCGGGCCAGATCCGCATCCAACTCGACGAGCACTTCGACGAGTTCTCGCCCGGCGTCATCGGCGAGGACGTCCCGTACCTCGTCCAGACCGAGCCCGAGCTCGGTGAGCCGTCGGATCCGGGCCAGCACCACGGCGTCGCGCACGCTGTAGGTGCGGTAGCCGTTGGGCCGGCGGCCGGGCTCGGGAAGCAGTCCGATGTGGTGGTAGTGCCGGATCGTCCGCGAGGTGACCCCGACGAGCACGGCGATCTCTCCGATGCGCATGGGTCCAGTAGAAACGTTGACGCAACGGCAGGGTCAAGTACTCACCGCACCCGTCCGCATCTGACAACTCCGCACCCTCCTGTGCCACGATCGAAGGAAGTACTCCCATCTCACGGACGGCTGATCCACTGATGTCCCAATCTGGCGAGCGACCGAGGAAGGGGCGTGACATGACTGCCATGCCGCAGGAACCGCTCACGCAGGCGGACGTCCTGCTGGAGGGCTTCCTGGCGCTGGATACGCCGGAGGGCTTCCGGGCCGAGCTGATCGAGGGGGAGATTGTCGTGACGCCGCCGCCGGACGGGGACCACGAGGACTACATCAGCCTGATTCTGAAGCAGGTGATCAGGCTCGCCCGGACAGACATGGACTTTTCCGGGAACAAGGGACTGAAGCTGAAGAGCGGCGGCCGCTGTCCCAGGAACCACGTCATTCCCGACGGCACCTTCGCCCCCACCGAACTGCGCCTGTACCGGGGAGCGGACCCCTGGATGCCGTGCGAGGGGGTGGCCCTCGTCGTCGAGGTCACCTCGTCCAAGCCCCGTGCCGACCGCACGGACAAGCGTCACTGCTACGCCCGCGGACCCATCCCGCTCTACCTCCTGGTCGACCGTGAGGAGTCTTCGGTGACGCTGTTCAGCGACCCCGAAGAGGACGACTACCGTCAGCACTGCACGATCCCGTTCGGCAAGCCGCTCACTCTCCCGACGCCCTTCGGCTTCGACCTGGAGACCGAGGCGTTCATCTGAGCGCCCCGTCCGGCGGCCCCTGCCAGGCGGGTAGCATGGTCGGCACGGCAGACGAGCCGGGCGGACGGCCGCGTGGGGATCCTCGGATCCCCCCGAGGAACGTCCGGGCTCCACAGGGCAGGGTGATGGCTAACGGCCACCCGGGGTGACCCGCGGGACAGTGCCACAGAAAACAGACCGCCGGGGACTTCGGTCCTCGGTAAGGGTGAAACGGTGGTGTAAGAGACCACCAGCGCCTGAGGTGACTCAGGCGGCTAGGTAAACCCCACCCGGAGCAAGGTCAAGAGGGGTCGTCGCAAGACGGCCCTGCGCGAATGTTCGAGGGCGGCCCGCCCGAGTTCGCGGGTAGACCGCACGAGGCCGGCAGCAATGCCGGTCCTAGATGGATGGCCGTCTCCCCGGCCGCCGCGAGGCGACCGGGCGACAGAACCCGGCGTACAGCCCGACTCGTCTGCCGCCACCTGCGGCTTTGCATCGGAAGGGGCCTCCGACCTGCGTCGGAGGCCCCTTCCGATCATTCAGCAGCTTGCTGCTTCAGACGACGAAAAGTCCCTCGGGAGTCCCTCGGGCAGACCTGAAAGCCCCTGAAAAGGCCTCGTCGACCGAGCTGTTGGCTGCTTGGAACAAGCCGTCGGACAAGGCGTCGACCACCGTGATGTCGCCCCGCCGTCTCCGCCGGGCGGCCCCACCGCCCCGACGAGACGCCGCCCCCAGGCCGGCCGCCCCCCCCGCCGGCCGGGCCGAGGACCCGCCGGCGAGGCCCACGGCGGC
>NZ_JBHVWS010000107.1:0-13462 GCF_042882185.1 Streptomyces sp. NPDC058239 | reverse complement strand
GGTCGTTGCTTCGCTGCCGCAATGAACTCACGCCACTGAGCGATCCCTTCCGCGGTAGCGGAGGAGCCTCGGTGCTCACGTATCCATCTCTCGTCTATCCCTGCCTCCTCGTTGGGATACGTCTCCAGCCAGGCCCTCAACTGCACAGGCCCCAGAGACTCGGCGTCCTCGGCGTGGGGGGCTTCGATCACGTGGGTCATAGCGGCCATCCTGGACGATGCGCCGCGAGCACCTTGCATTGTTTTCCTCGATCTGGTCATTACCGGCAGGGGTCGGCTCGTTTTGGCGGGCTCCTCGGCTCGGGCTCGGGTGCTGGCGAGTCGGTAGGAGTCGGTGCGTGTCTCGATGATGGTGCCGTTGAAGGTGAGTCGGTCGACGATTGCCGCGCAGAGCCGCGGATCCGTGAACGTCTCGGTCCACAGGCAGAGCGGCTGGCTCTTCTTGATCCATTTGCAGCTCGCGAGGGTGTGGATGGTCGCCGCGACGATGTTCGGGTTGGCGTCGAAATCGAACGCCCGCACGGACTTCTCCCTCAGGAAGCCGGCCGCCTTGATCCGCCGCTCCGAGCGGCGGCAGGCCCGGTCGACGCAGCTCCAGAAGGCTTCAGCCCGTAGTCGAGCTCAACCGGGCCATCGCCGTGGCAATGGCGAACGGACCGCAGGATGCGCTGTCCATCGTGGACGGGCCGGCCGTCTCCGGGCGCCTGTCAGGGTCGCACCTGCTCCCGACGGTGCGCGGCAAGCTGCCTGTCAGGCTCGGCCGAACCGCCGAGGCATGGGCCGAGCTGGAGCTCGCCGCCCGGCTGTGCCGCAACCTCCGCGAGTGGTCGGTCCTGCTGCGCAAGGCCGCCGAGCTGGCGTGACGACCGGCGGCCGCCGCTACCGCCCTGGCGTACTGCCGCGCACGACCGGCTCCGCAGGAAGCAACAGCCCGCTCGCCGGGGCGGCGGCGGGGTCCTCGACGGCGGTGATCAGCCGGTCGACGAGGACGTGGGCGATGGCGGCCAGGGGCAGGCGCGCGCTGGTGAGGGCGGGCTGGAGCAGCGTGCAGAGCGGGATGTCGTTGAAGCCGGTGACGGCGACGTCGTCGCCGACGGCGAGGCCCGCGGCGCGGACGGCCTGGTAGGCGGTCAGGGCGAGCCAGTCGCTTGCGCAGACCAGGGCGGTCGGGCGGTCGGGGCCGGTGAGCAGTCGCTGGACGGCGTGGGAAAGCGCGGCCGGGTCGTCGTCGGGGACGCCGACCTCGAAGGCGCCGTCGGGGGCGGCGGCCGCGGCTTGCAGGAAGCCGGCCCTGCGGTCGGCGAGCCAGGGCAGGGACGCGGCGGAGTTGAGGTAGCAGATCCGGCGGTGGCCCTGGTCGAGCAGGAGTCCGACCAGTGCGGCGGTGGCGGCGGTGGAGTCGATGTCCACCCAGTTCTGCGGGCGGCCGGGGGCGGTGCGGCCGAAGGCGGCGAACGGGAAGCCAGCCTCGGTGAGCACGTCGACGCGGGGGTCGTCGTGGACGACGTCGGAGAGGACGAACCCGTCGACCTGGCGGGCCGCGATCAGGCCGTTGAAGGACCTGGCGACTGCTCCGGCGCCCTGCTGGGGGTCGGAGCGGAACACCAGGATGCGGTGGCCGACGGCGTCGGCGGCGGTCACCAGCGCCTGGAGGAAGCCGCCCATCAGGGGGTTGGGGTCGGCGGGGTTGTCGGCGGGGGCGGGATAGCCGATGACCTTGCGGGTGCCGGTGCGCAGGCTGCGAGCGGACTGGTCGGGCTGGTAACCGAGTTCGTCGATGGCGGCGGTGACCCGGGCGAGGGTGGTGGCGCGCAGCCGGTGGGGTGCGTTGAGGGCGTTCGAGACGGTCTGGCGGGAGACTCCGGCCGCGTGTGCGACGTCCTCGATGGTCACCTGTCGAGCAGTCATCGTTCCTCTGTGGTCGGCGGGCTGGGGGCGGCGGGTGGCCGCCCCCAGCCCCCGGGTTGTCAGTGCTCGCGGGTCAGGGTGAGCAGGCCACCGGTCGGCACCGTCACCGAGTTCACCCCGGCGACGAGGTCGAGCATGGTCTCGGACAGGATCTCACCACGGCAGTCCTGGACGCGGGCGAGGGCCTGTTCCGGTCGGGTGGCGGTCAGGAGCACCACAGGGTCGCCGTCCGCGTTGGCGACGAGCAGGGTCTGCGGGCCGTCTGCGGCGTGCCGGCCCGGGAGGGCGACCGGCAGCGGCGCGTAGCGTGCGACCACGGTGGTGTGGTGGTCGCGGGCGCGGACCAGGGGGTAGCCGAGGTCCGGTCGCACGGGTTCCAGGACGCCGAGTTGGAGGACATCGGCGTACCGGCGGAAGACACCGAGCCAGAAGCGGAGGGTGGCGAGCTGGTCAGGGCTTTGGGCGGCGAGGTCGACGGAGATCTGCGGCACCGAGAACAGGGCGTTGACGAGGTGGACGGCGACGGACTCGGGCGTGTCGGCGGAGTTCCACATGATCATGTCGGCGTGGACGGCGAGCGGGCCTGCGGTGAGTCGGCAGTCGACGGTGCGCTGGCGGTTCTCAGCGGGGCTGAGCGGGCAGTCGGTGGCGCGGACCATGGTGGCGTACGGCCACAGCCCTGGGCTGACGTACGGCTGTCGGTGCTCGACGATCACGTCCGGCCGGGTGCGGCGCAGGCGGGCGTCGAGGTCGGCGAGCAGCTGGAGGACGCCTTCGTGGACGGCGGTGCGGTCGGCGCCGGCCGGGGCGGGCGGGGCGTCGGTGACCGCGAAGCGGTCGATGAAGTCGAGCTTCAGACCGTCCATGTCCCACTGCTCTACGGCGCGGGAGACCTTCTCGACCAGGTAGGCGCGAACCTCGGGGTGGCGGGGGTCGAGCACGGCCGCGTCCAGGTGGGGCTCCTCGCGCAGGATCATGCCCTTGAAGCGGTCCCAGGCGTCGTTGTGCCGGCCGATGAACGGCAATGCGTACCACAGGAGATAGGCGAGGCCGAGCCGGTGGACCTCGGCGACGTGGGACGCGGGGTCGGGGAAGGTCGCCGGGTTGGGCTCCCAGTCGCCGCAGTGGCCGTAGCCGCGGGCGCGGTCGGTGGTCTGCCAGCCGTCGTCGACGATGATGCTCTCGCAGCCGACGGCTGCGGCGAGGGCGGCCTGGCGTTCGACGGCGGCGGTGTCGACGTTCTGGTGGAGGCTGTACCAGGTGGAGTAGGCGGGCATCCGGGCGGCGGGGGCGATGCCGGGGTGGTGCAGGCCTTCGGCCCACCAGGCGGTGACGGCCTGCAGGGTGGCGGCAAAGTGGCGGCCGCTGAGGTCGATCCGCAGCCGCAGCGGCGGCCCGTCCGGGGTGAGGTCCTGTTCGACGGTGAAGGCGAACTCGCCGCTTTCCTCCACCACGCCGGCGCCGACGCGCACGGGTGCGGAGGTCTCGTCGACGGCGGCGGTGCACAGGGCACGGTCGTCGGTGCCGACCAGGCTGGCGACGGGGGTGCCCAGGGCGAGCGAGACGGTCCGGGGGGCGATCCAGGACGGCGGCAGCCAGCGGGAGGCGTTGGTGTCCGGGGTCCAGTAGGCGGTGGCCCCGAGGCAGGGGACCCGCCATTCGGCTCGGACGGCGGCCCCGGCCGCCGCCGTGACCTCGATCAGGGCCACGCCGTCGCCAACAGGGGTGACGGCGGTCTCCAGCCGGTCGCAGCCGAGCCCGGTGAGGTGGACGGTGAGCGGGGCGCCGGTGGAGTGGAGCAGGCCGGTGGCGAGCTGCCGGTGGCCGACGGTGTCGGGAGTGGCCCCGGCCGGCGTGTTCGGGCGCCAGGCCGGGACAGGCTGCTGCGGGGCGGTGTCCGGCTCGGTGAGCACCTGCGGGCTCTCGGTGCCCTCGCCGACGGGGCGTGGTTCGGTGGTCACGGTGGTCACTCCTTGGTGGCCCCGGCCAGCAGGCCGGAGATGAACTGGCGCTGCAGGACAAGGAAGAGGGCCATCACGGGGACGGCAGCGATGGCGGCGGCAAGCAGGACCTGCGCGTAGTTGGTGGTCGACAGCCCCTGCAGGGTGGCGGTGGCCACGGGCAGTGTGTACATCTCGGGGCTGCGCAGGGCGATCAGCGGCCAGACGAACTGGTTCCAGCTGCCGAGGAAGACGAACAGCGCGAGCGCCGCGATGACCGGCCGGTTGACCGGGATGACGATCCGCCACAGCACCCGCAGTTCGCCGGCTCCGTCGACGCGGGCCGCGTCCAGGAGTTCGTCGGGCATGGAGCGCAGTGCCTGCCGCATCAGGAAGATGCCGAACGGGGTGACCAGGCCTGGCAGGATGACGGACTGGTAGGAGTCGATCAGGCCCAGTTCCATCATCATCTGGAAGATCGGGATCAGCATCACCGTGTCGGGGATGACCAGGGTGCTGAGCAGCAGGACGAAGAACAGGTTGCGCCCGCGGAAGTCGAACTTGGCGAAGGCGTAGCCGGCCAGGACCGAGATGGCGACCGCGCCGACCGTCTGGACGCCCGCCACCAGCACGGTGTTGAGCAGGACGCGGGTGAGCCCGATGGACTCCTGGAGCCCGCGGAGGTTGTCCATGAGGTGGCCGCCGGGCAGTAGCTTCGGCGGCCAGGAGAACACGTCCTTGTCGTCCTGGGTGGCGGCGATGGCGAGCCAGTAGAACGGGCCGACGCAGAGCCCGAAGGCGCCCGCGAGCAGCAGGGTGAGCAGTGGGCCGCGGGGCTTCACCGGCGCTCTCCCATCAGGCGGACCTGCAGGATGCCGAGCACGGACACGATCAGCGCGAGCGCGTAGGCGAGGGCCGAGGCGTAGCCGAAGTCGAAGTACTTGAAGCCGTTGTTGTAGAGGTACATGGTGACCGTCAAAGTGGCGTTGTCGGGGCCGCCGCCCGTGAGGACGTACGGCTCGTCGAAGAGCTGCAGGGTGCCGATGGTGGAGAGCACCACAGTGAGGAGCAGGATCGGCCGCAGCTGGGGAAGGGTGATGGAGACGAAGCGTCGGATCGGACCGGCGCCGTCGACCATCGCGGCCTCGTACAGCTCCTTGGGAATGCCCTGCAGACCTGCGAGGTACAGCACCGCGTTGTAGCCGGTGTAGTGCCAGGTGAGGACCAGGACGACACCCACGCGGGCCCAGGAGGGGCTGCCGAGCCAGTTCACCCGGTCGACACCGAACCCGGAGAGGACCCAGTTCAGCAGTCCGGCGTCATGGTTGAGGATCACGGAGAACATCACGCCCGCGGCGACCAGACCGGTCAGCGAGGGGACGAAGACGCCGAGCCGCCAGAGCGTGCGCAGCCACACCTTGGTGGAGTTGAGGCCGAGGGCGACGAGCAGGGCGAGGCCGAGCATCAGCGGCACCTGGACGACCAGGATCAGCGCGGTGTTCTTCAGCGCGGTCCAGAACAGCGGATCGTCCAGCAGACGCCGGTAGTTGGCGAGCCCGGCGAAGTGCCGGTCGTCCCCGTTGCCGGTGGTGAGGCTGATCCAGAGCGAGTCGGCGATGGGATACGCCTTGAAGATCGCGAAGCCCAGCACCGCGGGCATGATCAGCAGGTACGGGACGGAGGTGCGGGTCAGCAGTCGGCGCCGGCCCGGGCGGGCGCGGCCGGAATGCTTGGGGGCGCCACGGCCGGCCGGGGCGGCGGCGGTGGCGGGAGCGCGTTCGGACGGGGCGAGGGACATGGTTCTCAGGCCGCCTGCTGCCGACCGGTCTGCTGGGCGAGTTGCTTGGCTGCGTCCTTGAGGGCGCTCGCCGGGTCGGCGCCCTTGAGCAGCACCTGGCTCTGGGCGTCGCTCGCGAGCTTGAGGGCGCGGGTGTAGTCGCTGGTGAAGTTGGTGGCTTCGGATTTGGAGCCGAGCGAGTCGACGAAGGACTTCAGCACTTTCTGGCCGCCGTAGAAGGGGTGGGGCGCGCTGAACTTCGGGTCGGCGTACGCCGTCTTGAGGGCGGGGAAGACGCCGCCGGAGGCGAACATCCGGTTGATCTCGGCGGGCTTGGTGAGCGCGTACTCGATGAATCGCCAGGCGGCCTTGCGGCGCTTGCTGGACGCGGCGACCGCCAGATAGGTGGAGTTGACGATGGCGCTGCGCCCGCCCCCGGGCACGGCGGCGGGGGGCTGCATGACGCGCCACTTCCCCTTCTGGTCGGGGAACTTGATGGCCAGGTACTCGGCGGCCCAGGCGGCGTCCGCGACGGTGGCGAGCTTGCCCTGGCTGAGCAGGCGCTTCCCGGTGCCCTGGCCGGCGGTGTCGGCGAGCAGGCCGCCGTCGTTGAGCCGCTTGATAACGGTGAGGGCCTGGACGGCGGCCGGGGAGGCGAGCGTGACCTTGCCCTCGCGGTCGAAGTAGAAGGCGCCCTGGAGCTGCATCAGGTTCTGGAAGAAGTCCATGTCCTGGGTGGCACCGGTCTTGTCGAGCCCGAGCAGGTGGGCGCCGCTGGCGGCGCGGATCTTCGGTCCTGCGGCGATCAGGTCGTCCCAGTTGCTGATGCCGGCGGGGTCGACCTTGGCCTTCTCGAAGTAGTCCCGCCGGTAGAAGAGACCGAGCGGGTTGACCTCCCACGGGAGGGCGTGGGCGGCCTTGTCCTCGCCCATGACGGTCGGCCACAGGCCCTCGACGAAGGCGTCCTTGTGCTGGTCGGCGCCGAGCTTGGACAGGTCGGCGAGGCCGTCGGGGAACTTGTCCAGGTAGCCGGGCAGGTAGTCGACACCGACGTGCAGGACGTCAGCGAGGCCCTTGCCACCCGCTGCGAGGCCGACGGTGATCTTGTCCCAGATGGCTGGCTCGCCGACGTCCTGGACCTCGACGGTAATACCGGGGTTGTCCCGCTCGAAGGAGGGGACGACGGCGCGCAGGGCCTCGGCGGCGGTGGTCCAGCTCCAGACGGTGATGTGACCGCTGTCGCCGTCGCCGCCTCCGGCGTTGCCGCCCGATCCGTTGTCGCCGCAGGCAGCCAGGGAGAGCCCGGCGGCGGAGGCGGTGGCGAGCTGGAGCAGCTTGCGGCGGCTCAGGTGGTGGGACATATCGGCTCCTGGGAGTGGTGGGTCGTGGGGTGGGTGAGGGTGTGGAGCGCATCGGCGAGCAGGTCGGCCGCGGCGCCCGGGGTGGAGGCGTGGGGGGACAGTCGGATCCACTCGTCACGGCGGGTGGTGATCAGCCCGGCCGCTTCGAGGGTGCGGTGGACGGTGGCGGGGTCGTGTCCTGGCAGGCGGAAGGTGCCGATGCCTGCGCGCTCGTGGGGGCCGAGTCCGTCCAGCAGGACGTCGGCACCGGCCCGTTGCGCGCGGTCGAGCAGGTCGGCGAGGGTGGCGCGGATACGGGCGCCGACGGCGGCCGGGCCGCCCTGCTCGAACAGGTCGTCGATGGCTGCGCCGATGGCCGCGGCGGCCGGGAAGTCCGGGTTGGTGGCGAGGTGAGCGGCGGCCCCGGGCAGCGGCGGCGCCGGATGCCGCGGCGCGAAGGGCTCCGCGACGCCGGCCCAGCCGCCGAGCCCGGGAGCCAGGCGCTCGGCGCACCGGTCGCGGATCAGTAGCAGTGCGGCGCCCCACCCGGCCCGTAGCCACTTCTGGCCGCCGCTGACGAGGACGTCGGCGGCGTCCGCTTCGAGGGGGACGGAGCCCAGGCCCTGGATGGCGTCGACGATCAGCAGCCGGCCGGGCCCGAGGACCTCCTTGAGGGCGGCGAGCGGTGCCAGGTGGCCGGTGAGCGAGTCGACGGCGCTGACGGTGAGGGCGGTGACGTCGGGAGTGAGGTGGCGGCGCAGGAGGTCGGGGGTGATGTGCCGCTGCCCGGCCGGGTCGACGAGGCGGACGGCGGGGCCGCCGCGGCCGGCGAAGCGAAGCCAGGGGTAGAGGTTGGCGGGGAACTCACCACGGGGCACCAGGACGGTACCGGGGCCGTGGAGTGCGGCGGCCACAGTGAACAGGCCGTTGCTGGTGGACGGGGCGAGAGCGATCTCGTGCCGACGAGCGCCGAGCAGCCGGGCCGCCGAGGTCCGGGCGGCGTCGCTGAGGGCGAACAGCCGGTCGAGGTCGGCGGGGTCGACGCGGGCGGCGAGCGCGGTCGCGGCGGCGAGCGCGGCGACGGCCGGGCCGGAGAGCGGGCCGACTCTGGCGTAGTCGAGGTAGCCCACCATCGGACCGCGGGTGGGAGCCGGTCCGGGGACCGCGAAGATGGAGGCTTCGGGTGGCTGATGAATTTGATCGTTCAAAAATCTGCCCTAACAGAGCTTGCTGTATGCACTTCCAGGAATTTGAAGGTTCACATTAGGGAGATCAGGTCGACCCGGCAAGAGGTTCAGCGCAACTGCTTTCCAGCGAGCACTCGCCCCGCGCGGGCGGGCGGCGGGCGGGCGGTTCACCAGTACGCGCTCCGCTTCAACGAGAGCCGAGCGCTGCCGTCCTGCAGCACTTCACTTCGAAGGCGCCGGATCGTCAGCCCGGGCCGGAGAGCTGGCGCTCCGCCGACGTCGCCCTGCGCGAGTCGCTCACGGGGCTGACCAACCCGCGCCTGTTCAAGCGGTGCGCCGAGCTGGAAGCCCTGGATGCCTTCGGACCTGTCGCGGCTGCCCGCCACACCCTGCGGCCGCTGGCCCGCCGCATTCAGCACCTGCCCAAGGAGATCGACGACCTGAACAAGCGGATAGCCGAGGCTGTCGAAGCGTGCACACCAGGCCTGCTCGACACCCACGGCGTCGGCCCGGACAGCACAGCAGCCCCACTCATCTCCGCGGGCGACAACCCCGAACGCGTTCACCCTGCGAAAGCCCCACCCCCTGCCCCAAGCCCGGTAGCGGTTCGACCGCCAGCCCATTGCCGACCAGATCGACATCCGACCGCGCCGCTTCAAGACCGAAGGAGAACGATCCTCATGAACGAGTCACCTCACCCAAAACCCGAGCAGAGCAACATCCCTGGCCAGCAGCCGGGATTCGGCTTCTCGCACATGCCGCCCCCGCAGTTACCCTCCGCAGCCTCAGATGTCGCCCGGTTCGGTACATGCAGCAGCCGGGGTACGCCAACGGCTCCCTGGACATGCCTCAGCGGGTCAAGACGGCTCGCATCGTCTTGTTCCTGCTGACGGGCTTTGGTCTTTCTGAGGTGATCCCCGTGGTGTGGACACACCTGACAATGGATCTTGATGGTCCAGGAAGGTGTAGATCCACATGGCACGGCCCTCGAAGTACAGTGCGGAGTTCCGGTCCGACGCAATCGCGTTGTGGCGGACTTCGGCCGGCAGGCGGTGGTTCAAGGACGCGCAGGTCCCGGCAGGCTTCATCAATCAGCGCGTCCTCGGGATCGCCCGGCAGGGGCATCCGCCGGGCGGGGACCGGGTCGGTGGCCTTTTCGGTCTGGGTGGCGGTCATGCGCTCGTGCCCTTCCTCGTGCTCACGGGTCTTGGTGAGTCCCGACCGCCGGACTTCGTGACGGCCGGCGGCGTCGCGGCCGTCGCGCTTCGACAAGACGATCTACAAGCGGAGGAACGAAGTTGAGCGGACGATCAACGCCCTCAAGAACTTCCGGGCCGTCGCGACGAGGTTCGACAAGCGCGCCTACGTCTTCCACGGCACCGTCGCCATTGCCTCGATCCATCTCTGGCTCCGCCCATGATCCGCCGGACAGAACCTGGCGGTGAGGCGCTCGAAAACCAGTGGAACAGCGCCTCAGTGCGCCATTACCGTGCTGCCGAACCAAGTCGTCTAGTCAAGGACACGCCGTTGTACACCCTGTGAGACCTCACAAGCGCTGAATCGTCGCGCGTCGCGCATATGCGCCGCGCTCCTTTTTGCTGCGGACTTCTCACTGAAACCGGTGTACTTCTGTGCTCAAAAACTGGGTAGTCGTGCCCACCTGCCTGCCGCTCGTTCTCCGCCGTTGCCACGCGTGCGCGTCCGAGCGCTTCCGAGAAAGCGGTAAATTTCGCGTCAACGCAAACCACAAGCTCATCGACGCCTGGCTCCTCGCGCTCTGTACCGCTTGCGCGGAAACTGCAAAGCTCACGGTCCTGGAGCGGATGAATGTGCGCTCCATACGACCTGAGCTGCTGGACCGGCTGCATGACAACGACCCTGGCCAGACAGCTGAGCTGCTCCAGGATCCGGTCGTACGGCGCCGCGACGTGGGCGGCTCGGGTCGAACCGAGCGGCCGGCCTGGCAGTCGCCGTACGGTCCGCCGCCGCACCGGACGCACCGCGGCCGGTGGGCGCCTGTGCCGGTGCTGGCCAGGTCTCGGTCCGCTTTGCGGCGCGGATACCTGTGTGGCCGGTGCGACTGATCGCTGAAGATTGCGGTCTGTCGCGGGCCGAGGTCGAGAGACTGATCACGGAAGGGAAACTCGTTTCGGCAGTCCGGCTGAGCGGCAAGCTCTCCGGCGACTTCACCTTCACGCTCAAGCGCTGAGCCCTCCTCGGAACCAGCGGCCTGTCCGGCAAGATCCGCCGGACAGGCCCTAACCAACTCGCATGCTGCTACGCCGATGAGAGCGTTCTCGTCGGCACACCAGCTGTCTAGCCTCGCCGTTTCGGTTGGGTTGCGGCTGATGGTTGGGTAGAAACGCAAAAGTGCCTTCCTGAGCTGGGACGATGGACCTTGTCTAGGGGTTCTGTCGTCGCCAGAGGAAGGCACTTTCTGCGTGAAGGTGCGACACGAGGTCGCGTGTGTTGAGTGGATGCTCTTGGAGAGGGGGTCGGCGATGTTGCCGACGACAGAGTAATCCCGGGTCCGTGTCCGATGATCCGTTCCCACCTGGACGTGCGTCGCTGATAACGGCGGGGGGCGAAGCTCCGGGGAGAAGCCCAAGCGCCGCCGTTCCACCCGGTGGCAACAGGCAAGGGAAAGACCGGGCGGGCGAACACCCGTGAACCCTCGATGACGTCTCGTGAAGAAAAGCCCTGCCGGTGGGTTGTGGTAGCAGGGTGCAGGGTGGGCCGCTGAAACGCGGCAGGCGCCGAGCGGATCTTCATGCCGCCCGGGAGGACACCGCCGCCCCGGGATATAGAGGGCGCCCAATCCGGTCGTATCTCGCACACGCGGAACGTGGAAACCCCGACGGAGGCCGCCGCTCTGGCATGGGCGGCGGTGGGCCGACCGTGAGGAAGGCTGATGTCTCCGGCGGGGCAGGACAGCTCAAGAAGCGAAGGCCGGCAGGCCGAAAGGTCAGAGGAAACCGGGACAGCACCGAAGGACAAGTTAGACGCCGCGGCCACGGCTGGGGTGAACGGACCGGAGGGCAACTTCTTCGCGGACTGGGACAGTATCGACTGGGACCAGGCGGAGAAGAACGTACGCCGCCTGCGCCAGCGCATCTTCACGGCATCGAAGGACGGTGACCTGGCGGGAGTCAGGAACCTGCAGAAACTGATGCTCCGGAGCCTCAGCAACACGCTGGTCAGCCTGCGCCGGGTGACGGAGGTCAACACTGGACGGAAGACAGCGGGGATCGACGGCCAGATCGTGCTGACCGCCCCGGGCAAGGAAGAACTGGCGCGCTTCATCCAGCGGCGCGGAAGTATCTGGCAGGCCCGCCCAGTCCGGCGAGTGTTCATCCCGAAGGCAGGGGGACACAAAGGCAGGGGGACACAAACGGCGCCCACTAGGAATTCCCGTGATCATCGACAGGGCTCATCAGGCCCGCGCGTCGGCGGCGCTGGAACCTGAGTGGGAGGCACGGTTCGAGGCGAGGTCATACGGCTTCCGCCCGGGCCGAGGCTGCCACGACGCGATCGGGGTCATCTACAACACGCTCAACGGCAAGAACCCGCAACGCGTGTGGATCCTGGACGCCGACCTGGCGGCGGCATTCGACCGCATTGACCACGATCGACTTCTGGCCCAACTCGGCACCTTCCCCGCACGGGGGCTGGTCCGGCAATGGCTGAAGGCCGGAGTGGTGGAACGCGGCCGAGTCACTGCGACGGAGGAGGGAACTCCTCAAGGCGGAGTGATCAGCCCAGTGCTGTTGAACATCGCCCTGCATGGGATGGAGGCGGCTGCGGGTGTGCGGTATTACCCTCCGGGCCGACGGCCCGGAGAGATCATGCCGGACGCCCCGGTGCTGGTCAGATACGCCGACGACCTGGTGGCGATGTGCCACAGCCGCGATGCGGCTGAGCAGGTCAAGGCCCAGCTTGCCGAGTGGCTCGCGCCCCGAGGTCTGGTCTTCAACGAGGACAAGACACGTATCGTCCACGCGGAGACCGGTTTTGACTTCCTGGGGTTCAACGTGCGCCGTTATCGATGCGGCAAGTTGCTGATCAAGCCCAGTAAAGCAGCCGTCAGGCGGATCCGGGCCAGGTTGCGCGAGGAGGTCCGTGCCCTGCGGGGCGCGGAAACTCTCGCCATCTTGCGGGCGGTCAACCCGATCGTTCGCGGGTGGTCGGCCTATTACCGGACGGTGGTGTCCAAGGAGGTCTTCGCTTCCTTGGACTCCTATCTGTGGCAACTCACCTACCGGTGGGCTCTGCACAGGCATCCGAAGAAGTCGAAGCACTGGATCACCAGCCGGTACTTCGGCCGATTCAACACCGCCCGGGAAGACAAATGGGTATTCGGCCACCGCGACAACGGTGCCTACCTCGTCAAGTTCGCCTGGACGAAAATCGTCCGGCACCAGTTGGTCAAGGGCGCCTCGTCCCCAGACGATCCGGCCTTGACGGACTACTGGGCCAACCGGCGGCGCAGAGGCGCACCGCTGCCGCTGGACCGGGCCACGATGCGTCTGCTCCAGACGCAAAAGGGCCGCTGCCAGTGCTGCGGGCAACTGCTTCTGCATTCCGACCAGCCCCCACAGTCCCCAACCGGGTGGGAGCAATGGCTCCGCATCACCCGGAAAACGATAAAGGCACGACACATCGCCTACCAGGGGACGAAGACGCCGGACGGGGCTCAACTCCGCCTTGCTCATGCCTCGTGCCTCCGACGCCGGAAGGCGTCAGGCAACGGGAATTCTGCATAGTCCCAAGAGCCTTCAGGACTTGCTTGAGCCGTATGCGCGGATAACGTGCACGTACGGTTCTGAGGGGGCGAGGGCACCGAAATGCGCCCTCGCTACCCGACGATATCGGTTCGAGGCCCCGGCTTGTGGTGTCCACTGGCGGGTCGGGGGTGGTCGGGCACGCCGGAGCACGTTTGCTGGCGGACCTCGCCGAAGCGACCGGGCTGACGGCGGCGTATTCCACCGTGCTCCGGCCGCTTCGGCCGCGCGGCACCGGCCATGACCCGGGCCGGATCGCCACCGATCTCGCAGTGATGCTCGCCGACGGCGGCGAGGCGATCGCGGATCTGGCCGTTCTGCGGGACCAGCGCGAGGTGTTCGGCCCGGTGGCCTCCACGCCGACGGCTTGGCGGCTGCTGGCCGCCGTCGACGAACGCATACTGGACCGCCTGCGGTCGGCCCGCGCTGAAGCCCGGGAGGTGGCCTGGCTGCAGGCCGCCGAGACCCGCACCGCGATACCCGCAGTGAAGGCCGGCGGACGCGAACTGCCCGGCCTGGTCCTGGACCTC
>NZ_JBHVWS010000106.1:0-14268 GCF_042882185.1 Streptomyces sp. NPDC058239 | reverse complement strand
TCCGCCATGAGGAGCATGTTCTCCTCGCCGGTGATCAGGCCGTCGACGGCGGAGAACTGCCCGGTGACGCCGATCGCGGCACGCACCGCCTGCGGGTCGGTGGCCAGGTCGTGGCCGCCGACGCGGATGTCGCCGGAGCCGGGGTCGGCGGTGATGAGGGTGGACAGGATCTTGACGGCGGTGGTCTTGCCCGCGCCGTTCGGACCGAGCAGCGCGAAGACGGTGCCTGCCGGGATGCGCAGGTCGATCCCGTCGAGGACGAGCTTGTCGCCGTAGGACTTGCGCAGGCCGACGGCGGAGACGGCGGCGGGCGGCTCCTGGCCGTTGCCGTTCTTGGATGTGGGCATGACAAAAGAAGGCATGGGGCCCTCCCGATCGAAGGCTGAAGTGGCTGGGGGAGTGGGTGAGTTGACGCCGGTTCTTCTGGAGTCAGAGCTTGGCGCGGCGGACGTCGATGTTGCCGTGCCGGGTGCGGGCGCGGACCTTGACGGTGTCCTCGGTCTTCTCTGGGGTCTCGGACGTGGTGAGCGTGTTGCGCACCTGGCCGGAGCCCGAGCTGACGTCGAGCCAGGCGGCGGTGCCCTCGCGGACGCCGACCTCGATGGCACCGTAGGAGGTCTCCAACTGGACGGTGCCGCAGGCCACTTCGCCCACGCGCAGGGTGCCGTGGGCGGTGGTGGCGGTGACCGAGTCCTCGGCGCGCCGGATCTCGATGTCACCGTTGGCGCCGCTCACCCGCAGCTCGCCGGTCGCGGCGCCGACGGTCGTGGTGCCGTGCGAGTTCTTCAGGACGGCGGGGCCGTCGACGAGGCCGACGCGCAGGCTGCCGGAGCTGGTGGTGATCTCGGCCATGCCTTCGACCCGGTCCACGGTGATCGAACCGTGCGACGCCTTCACGTGCAGCGGGCCGGTCGCGTCGAGGCGGACGTCGCCGGACGAGGTCTTCACGCGGACCTCGCCGAGCCGGCCCTCGCCGAGCACCTGGGCCCAGGCGCCGGTCATGTCGATGCGTGAGTCCGTGGGCAGTTCGACCGTCACGTCGACGGTGCCGGTGCGGCCGAACAGATTGGACTTGGGCGTCCTGACCGTCAGTGCGCCGTTCGCGTACGTGACCTCGGTCTGGTCGGCCGCCCGTACGTCCAGGTCCTTCTTCGGGTCGCGGGGCCGCACCTCGACGACGGTGTCGAGGCGGTCGCCCGCGGTGAACTGGATGGAACCGGCCTCCACGTGCGCCGTGGCCGAGATCGGTTCGGGAGTGTCGAAAGAAGGCATGGCTGTCCCGTCCTCTTGGGTCTTTGGGGCGTCCCCGCTGGTGGGACGTGGTGTGGGTGAAGTGGTGCGGGCGGGGGCGCGGCTAGCGCACCCAGCCCGTGAAGCTCTGTCCGACGGTCTGGGCCTTCTCCGTCGTACGCGGCCGGGTGCCGCCGTCGACCGCGGCCGACACGGCGCGCACCAGCCACGCGTTGACCGACAGGCCCTCGCGGCTCGCGGCCTCCTCGGCGCGGGCCTTGAGGTGGGCCGGCAGGCGCAGGTTGACGCGGGCGGTGCCGCCCTCGTCGCCGTCGGCCGGGGCCGGGGTCTTGAGCGGTTCGACGGGCGCGGCCGGCTCCGCGGAGGCGCCGCCGTCGGCGGGCGGCGGTGTCACCACGAAGTCGGGGTCGAGCCCGCGCAGCCGTACGTCGACCGAGCCGGGGGCGAGTTCGCGGGTGATCTCGTCCGTCGCGGCGGAGAGCACGTTGAGCATGGTCAGCCGGGTCGCCGACTCCAGGGGAGCGGTGAGCCTCTCCGCCAGCTCGCGGGCTTCGTGGCCGCCGGCTTCGGCGGCCACCGCGAGTTCGCGGCGGAGGGAGTCGACATACGGGGTGAGGTCCATGGCGCCATCATGGCACCACAATGGCTCCATGTGCAAGCGTTGAGGTGGCATCTCCGGGTCGATGCTTGGCACAGCCACTCTGACCTGCGAAAACGGGATGGCGCCACCTGGGTAATGGTGGCGCCATGTGTACTCATGTGCTTTGGGGGGCATGGAATGGCGCCGGGTGGCACCAGGTGGCACCAGATGGCTCCAGGCTGTGCCACCCGGAGTCATGTGATCGCCGCTGCTCACTGAGCACCGGCGCACGCGTGAGAGCGGCGCCGCCGGGGGCGCGTCCGGCACAGGCAGGCGCCGCTCCGAAGCGGTGGACGGCGTTGTCCTCCTCTTTGCCGGGCTTGTTACTTCGCGGCGGGTTCCGGCGCGCCGCCCCGCTCGGTGGCGGAGGGCCCGGCCGGGGACTGGGCGGGGGAGCGGTGCGGGCGGACGCCGATCATGCCGACGGCGGTAAGGACCGCGGCCAGGGCGGCGGCGATGCCGCAGACGAGGAAGGCGTTGCTGAAGCCGCTGCCCAGCGCGTCGAGGGCGAGGCCGTGCGCTGCCGACCCCGGAGCGCCGGGCATCGACAACGGCATCATGGACGAACCGGCTGTGAGCGTCTTCGTGGAGGGCTCGCGCGAGGTGGTCACCGCGGCGCAGTGGCCGCCGAAGGAGATCGAGCACAAGCCGCTCTACCTGCGCCCGCGGCACAAGCTCTCCGCCGAGCCCGAACTCATGGGCGCCGAATACGCCGCCCCCGACGGCTTCTACCAGGCACCGCTCACCGTCACCGACAAGGTGGAGATCCTGAACTGGCGCACCGAGCCGTTCGAGGAGCCCACCGAGATGGCCGGCACCGGCGCGGCGCACCTGTTCGCGGAGATCGACCAGGACGACACCAACTTCATCCTGTGCCTGTGGGACGAGGCTCCCGGCGGCGGCCGCCGGCTGATCACCAGCGGTTACCTCAAGGCCTCCCACCGCGAGCTCGACGAGGAGCGCACCACCGAGGGCAACTCCTACCACCCGCACAACCGCACGGTGCCGGTGGAGCCCGGGAGGATCGAGGAGTACGTGCTGCGGCTCTATCCGTTCGCAGCCACCTTCCAGCCCGGTCACCGCCTGGTGGTGGAGTTGTCGAACGACGAGCCGCTGGTCGACGCGCACAACGCGCTGCTGCCGCCGGATGCCTTCCACCTGCCGGTGGGCCGCCCCGTAACCCACAAGATCTACCGCGACGCCGCACACCCATCCCGGCTCGTGCTGCCGTTCACGACAGTCACGGCGACAGACGCGACGCGGTCGGGCTCTGCGCGCAACCGCCGAGGAGACCAGCTCAGCGGTTCTTGATGCGGCCGGCACGACGCCGACCGGGGGGAGGGCCGCACCCCCGGCGGCTGGCCTCGTCTTTCGCTTGAATGGGCGTCCGGATCATGGGCGGGAGCGCGAAAGTGCCTTCACGGAGTGGTCGGCCACGGCGTGTCGGTGGTGGCGCCGGCCATGCCCGCCAGGTCCAGCGGCACGCTGTTCAGTGCCACGGCCGTCACCGGGCTGATGGTGAGGATGAAACCGAAACCGATCAGCCGGGCGGGCGCGACGAACACGCCGAGTCCCGGGTCGTCCTGACGAAGTGAGCGCAGGCGAGGCCCGCCCCACTGGTGCTCCGGGCCCTGGTCCCGCCTGCGCTTCGCCGGCTACTGGCCGGCTGCTGGCGTGCTTCCCGCGAGGTTGCGTCGCACCCGGTCGAGATAGGGGAGTGCGGCGAGTACTTCCGTGCCTTCGACGCCGAAATCTACCAGTGAGGCGATTTCATCCACCCCGGCGGCCTCGAGGCGCTGAGCGAATTCGGTGCACTTTTCGACCGAGCCGAACAGGGCTGAGGTGAGGAAGTACCGCTGGAAAGCCAGCCTGGCCAGACGCTCCGGATCCCCGCCCTGCAGTTCTGGCCATTGTCCCTTCCACAGGTCGATGGAGGAGAGCAGGTAGTTGATGAAGGGATTGCGCACGGTCTTTCTCACCGCGCTGTCGCTCTCTCCGGCGAAGGTGTGCAGCATCAGCGTTACTTTCCCTGAAGCGGGGTCATGGCCGTGCTGTTCGCGGGAGGCTCTGTAGCGCTCGATGTTTTCAGCCAGTTCCTCTGTGCTCTGGAACAGCAGAGCCGTGAGAACGTTCAGGCCTCGCGCACCCGCCTGGGCGAATGATTGCGGACTGGAAGTGCACGTGAACCACAGGTCCGGTTCCGGCTGGACAGGGCGGGGGTAGGTCAGTGTTTCGAAATCCTTTCCCTCCCCGTTCTTCCGCAGAACGGGCTTCCCTGCCCACAGGTCCTTGATCGTCTCGATCGCGTCGAACGTGTATTCCCTGCGGTTCGCATACCGGTCCGGAGCCAGTACGAAGTCGTTCGGATTCCATCCTGAGGCAAAGGCCAGATCGACTCGGCCGTAGGAGAGGTTGTCGATGAAGGACCAATTCTCGACCACCGTCAGCGGATCATGCAGGGGCAGGACCACGCTGCCTGCTCGCAACCTGACCTTTTGAGTCCTGGTGGCGAGCGCCGCGGCGGCGAGTGCGGGGTTCGGGTAGGCCCCGCCGAACGGGTGGAAGTGTCTCTCCGGAATCCAGAGGGCTGTAAAATTGTTCGCGTCAGCGAATTCCGCCGTCTTGATCAGTAGTTCGTACTCCTGTGGCGGGTCTTTTGCCTCGCGATTCGCGAAGTACAGCAAGCTGAATTCCACGACGAATCCAATCTAGATCCATTTGAGATTCTTTATGTGCCGGCGCTCCCCAGAACGATGACTGCATTGTGTCCGCCGAAGCCGAAAGAGTTGCTGACGGCGACGGATACTGGGGTATGCCTCGGGGCACCGTGAACGATGTCGATCTCGGGGATATCGGCACCGGGGGCCTGGAAATTGGCGGTGGGCGGGATCACGCCCTGCTTGATCGACAAAGCGGTGAACGCGGCCTCGACGGCTCCTGCGGCGCCGAGCATATGGCCCGTCACGCCCTTGGTGGAGGTGACCGCCGTGTTGTGTCCGAAGAGGCGCTCGATGACGCGGGCCTCGATGGCATCGCCCTGGGGTGTGCTGGTGGCGTGGGCGTTGACGAGCGTGACGTCCGAAGGGTGCACCTGGGCGTCATCGAGTGCCTTCTGCAGTGCGAGCTGAGCGCCCTGGCCGTCGGGCCGGGGCGCGGTGAGGTGGTAGGAGTCCGAGGATTCGCCGTACCCCAGTACCTGTGCGTAGGCGCTTCGCCCCCGTGCCCTGGCATGCGCCGCACGCTCCAGGACAAGCACAGCCGCGCCCTCTCCGAGGACGAAACCGTCGCGCCGTTCGTCGAACGGCCGGGAGGCGAGCGCAGGGGCGTCACTGCGTCGGGACAGCGCCTTCAGCCGGTCGAAAGCAATGGACACGAGGGGTGAGATGGCTGCTTCGGTGCCGCCGGCCAGCACCATGTCGCAGCGGCCCGCGCGGAGTTGGTCGAGGGCGAGGCCCAAGGCCGAGGTACCGGTGGCACAGGCGGTGGCCATGCTGAGTGAGGGACCATGCAGGCCGAATTCCATGGACACGGTGGCGGCGGCGATGTTGCCGATGGCCTTCGGGATGGTGAGGGGGCTGACCGCACGTGCCCCCCTCGTGTGCATCCGCTCGCCCTGCTCCTGCCAGGTGCCGAGGCCGGCGACGCCGGTGCCCAGCAGTACTCCGACCCTGGAAGGGTCCACGTCCGCGCCGGCCAGTTGGGCGTCGGCGTAGGCCTCGCGGGCCGCAGCGAGGGCGTACTGCGTGAAGGGATCCATGCGGCGGCCCTCGACGCCGAACAGCTCGTCCGCGTCGAACGCGGTGACAGGACAGCTGAAATCCACGGGGACGCCTGCAAGCCTCGGGTCGGTGGCGCCCGCCGGCTGTCCGGCACAGGTCGTCTTCCAGGCTGTGTCCGTGTCGGGGCCGGCCGGTGTGACCATGCCGATCCCCGTGATCACTACAGCCGGGGGTTTGGGTCTGCCGGATGTCATGCTGGTACGACCGCGCCGTGGGCTTCCAGGAGTGCGGCCAGTTCGACCACGGTGGTTGCGGCGCTCAGGTTCTCCTCGTCGATGGTCACGTCGAGTTCGTCCTCCAGCTGCGCGCTGAGCTCCGCCAGGGAGAGCGAGTCCACCTCGAGTTCCAGGAACGACCTATTGGGGTCGATCGTTCCGGGGACCTTGTAGACGGTGTTGAGAAGGGTCGTGAGGTACTCGACGTACATCGGTGGATTCCTCTCGCTCAGATACGTGAATTCACGGCCGTCAGCTGTTATCGGATCAGTGCGATCGATACTCGGGTGAGCCCGGCGCGCTGAAGGCGGTCGGCACGGGGTGGGTGCTGGGTTTCAACTCGCCGGTGGTCGGCGCGTCGGGAATACGGATCAAGTCTGCGCCGTCGTCCAACAGAACGGTGTATTGGTCCTTGGGGCAGGCCGTGCGCGAGTAAATCTCTGCCGCGACGACCAGGAAACTATCCGCAATGCCAGTCGCGATCAAGCCTGTTGTGCACTGGAGCCCCCCGCGGACGGCGGGGATGTCAAATCCCCGCGGCGGGCGAACCGGTGCCGAAGTCGGTGAATGCTGTTGTCCGAATCCCGACCCACGCCACATCCTCGGGTCACGGAGACCAACTGCCGCGACGGCGCAGTTGAACGGCGAGACATGCGGCCGGCGCGTGCAGCGGCCGTCCGCCGCTGTCACCGCCCGCTCCAGAGAGGTTCACGGTGCTCCGCGAACGCCCGCGGGCCTTCGACGGCATCCTCGCTGTGCCTGCGCCGCTGCTCCCAGGCGAACGGTGTGACGAAGGCCTCGGGGAGCGGCATGTCCAGGGAGCGCATCACGGCTTCCTTGATGGCACGCAAGGCCAGGGGAGCGCTGCGTTGCAGGGCGTCGGTCCATGCCGTGACGGCCGCGTCGAGATCCTCCTCCGGCACCACCTCGTTCACCAGGCCGAGACGCAGCGCCTCGGCCGCACTCATCCGGCGACCGGTCAGCAGGTAGCCCATCGCGGTCTTGAGGGGGATCTGCCGTGCCAGCCGGAACGCTCCTCCGGCGCCCGGCACCAGGCCCAGGGTCGCCTCGGGAAGGGCGAAGACCGAGTGATCGGAAGCAATGATGAGGTCGCAGGCCAGGGCGAGTTCGAAGCCCCCGCCGAGTGCGTAGCCGTTCACGCGGGCGACGACCGGCTTGGACAGGGCGAACCGTTCGGTCAGGCGGGGCCAGCCCGGCTGACCGCGGCTGCCGAACGTCGACGCGGGCACTCCTCGCCGGTCGAGCTCGGCCCGCTCGCGCAGGTCCTGTCCGACCGAGAATGACCTGCTGCCCGCGCCGGTCAGCACGGCCAGCCGTACCTCGTCATCGGCCTCGATGTCGTCCCAGACCCTGGCCAGCTCCTCGTGGGTCCGCAGATTCATGGCGTTGAGCACAGCCGGCCGATTGAGCGTCACATGGGCGACATGCCCCTTCTTCTCATACAGGACCTCCGGCTCTTCTGCGTCGGTCACCGAGCTGACACCCCCTTTTTACGGGCGGATTTCGAATGAGACATCGGAGAGCCAGTCGATGTGCGCGTGACTTTGCGCAAGACCGGGAAAGCCCGGGTCATCATTCCGTCTCTGCCCCGTAAAAGGAAAGAGTGGCGTGTTCAACTGCCGCACTGCCGCACTTGAACCCCTGCCGGCCACTGTTCAAGCGCTTCCTGACGCTATTGATCATCTCCGGGGTCCCGAGCCATAGTGCTGCTCGTAGCGTTCGGGTGGTCTGCGGGAGGACGTGCCGACACGTCCGGCTTCCGTGCCTCCTTCGCGGTCTCCGCGGTCCAGCGTTCCGCCAGCGGTGAGTTGGCATTTCACGCTGCCCGGGACGAACCATCCCGTGGAATCTCGAGGAGAGGTGGGGCAGATGTCGGATGAACCGTTGTTTCTGCGTTCGAAGGCCATAGTTGAGCCGCTGGTCGACAGGTTCTTTGCCTGGCCGCACACGCTGGCACCAATACAGGCGGCGATGAATCTCGCCTTCCTGCAAGTGCCGATGCTCGAATCGTATTTGCAGTCCCCGAAGGTCCATGTTGCCGCGAGCAGCAACCCGGAGCTGCGCGGCGGGTATTTCATCAATATCCCCGAAGAGCGCGCCGACGAGGTGCGTGACCTGCTGGCGGCCATCAAGCGGGACCGGGCGGACATGCTGGCCTTCGCCGAGGCGATCTCCTCGGGTCAGGAGATCCTCCGGGCCAACGCGACCGGCTTCGATCTGACGCCGCTGTACCCGAAGCTGCCGTCGGAGCTGAACGGCCTGGTGGAGCTGGCGTACGACACGGACAATCAGGCGCAGATGCGCTTCATGGAGCCGGTCGTCTACAAGAGCGGTGTGTACAGCGAGGCGCGCCAGTCGGTGCAGCTGTCCCTTGAGCCGGGTTACGAGCGTCCCTTCATCCTGAGCACGCCGCGGCTGCCGTCGCCGGACGTGCTCGAGCTGCCGCTGCCGTTCCGGCACCAGGGCCTTGAGGAGCTGTTCAAGGCGCGCGTGAGCCCGACGACCCTGGCGAAGCTGCGCGAGGCGCTGGAGCTCGACGACACGCAGGCGAAGCAGTTGTCGGGCCTGCTGTCCGACCGGCCGAGTCTGTCGCCGGACCGGCACATCGAGTCGGGCGGCCGCATCCGGTACTTCGGGCATGCCTGCCTGGTGCTGCAGACGCCCGAGGCCGCCATCGTGACCGACCCGTTCATCAGCGCGGACAGCACGGCCGGTGACCGCTACACCCTGGACGACCTGCCGGACTACATCGACCTGGTGCTGATCACGCACGGACACCAGGACCACATCGTCCTGGAGACGCTGCTCCAGCTGCGCGGGCGCGTGGGGGCGATCGTGGTGCCGCGATCCTCCCGTGGCAACCTGTCCGACCCGTCCATGGCGCTGATGCTCAAGCACCAGGGCTTCCCGGTCGTCGAGGTCGACGACTTCGACGAGGTGGAGTTCCCCGGCGGCAAGATCACGGCCACGCCGTTCCTGGGCGAGCACTGCGACCTCGACATCCGTGCCAAGTCCACGTACTGGGCGGAGATCGCCGGCAAGAAGGTCTACATCGGCGCTGACTCCTCCGGGATCGACCCGACGCTGTACCGCTACGTCAAGCAGCACCTGGGAACGGCCGACATCGCGTTCCTCGGGATGGAGTGCGACGGCGCGCCGCTGACGTGGCTGTATCAGGCGCTGCTGACCATCCCGATCTCCAAGAAGATGAGCCACTCCCGGAAGCTGTCGGGGTCCAACGCGGAGCAGGCCGCGGCCATCATGACGGAGCTCGGTGCCCGTGAGGCGTACGTCTACGCCATGGGCGAGGAGCCGTGGCTCGGCCATGTCATGGCGACCACGTACAACGAGGACACGTACCAGATCAAGCAGATCGAAGAGTTCATGACCTGGTGCAAGGAGCGTGACATCAAGGCCGGTCACCTCTACGGCCAGCAGGAGTGGCGCTGGTAGTCAGGCGCGACTCCCCCCGTACCTACGACTGAGGCGGACACCGGACCGGTCGTCCGCCTCCTGGGAGGCACTCCCGTGGCCGCGACCCGGCTGAAGAAGGAGGAGCTGCACACCAGCGTCTCCGACCCGGTGCTCGACACCATGAACTTCCTGAACGAGATCACCCACCGCTACCCCGAGACGATCTCGTTCGCCCCGGGCCGCCCGTACGACGGCTTCTTCGACGTCGAGCAGATCTTCACGCACATCCGCCGCTACCTGCAGCACCTGGAGGAGCAAGGGGCCTCGCCCGCCGAGATCCGGGACGCGCTCTTCCAGTACGGCCCGACCGGCGGCCGCATCCGCGAACTGATCGCCGACTCGCTGCGCAAGGACGAGAACATCGACGCGCCACCCGAGGCCGTCGTGGTCACGGTGGGCTGCCAGGAGGCGATGTTCCTCACCCTGCGCGCACTCGTCCCGACACCCGAGGATGTGCTGCTGGTCTCCAGCCCCTGCTACCCCGGGATCACCGGCGCCGCCCGCATACTCGGCTTCGAGCCGACCCCCGTCCCGGAGCGCGCCGACGGATTCCACAGCGCGGACCTGGAGGCGGCGCTCGCGGCAGAACGCGCCCGCGGCCGCCGCCCCCGCGCCTTCTACGTCGTGCCCGACCACTCCAACCCCTCGGGCAGCACCATGTCGCTCCAGGAACGGCACGCGCTGCTCGACCTGGCCGCCCGGGAGGACATCCTCGTCCTGGAGGACAGCCCCTACCGGCTCGTCAGCCCCGGGCAGCAGATGCCGACCCTCAAGTCCCTCGACCGGGACCGGCGCGTCGTCCACCTCGGCTCCTTCTCCAAGACCTTGTTCCCCGGCGCCCGGGTGGGGTTCGCCGTCGCCGACCAGCCCGTCGTCGACCGCGAGGGCAACGTCGGCCTGCTGGCGGACGAGCTCACCAAGCTCAAGAGCATGGTTACGGTGAACACCTCGCCGCTGGCCCAGGCTGTCGTGGGGGGCATGCTGCTCGCAGCCGACGGACGGACCTCCGACCTCAACGTGGAGACCTCCGCCCACTACGGCGCGGCCATGAAGGCCGTGCTCAAAGAGCTCGACGAGCACTTCCCCGAGCAGGACCGGGCGGCACTCGGCGTGCGCTGGAACGAGCCCGGCGGCGGATTCTTCCTCGGCGTCGACGTTCCCTTCCCCGCCGACAACGACGCGCTGGTGCGCTCCGCGGAGGAGTACGGCGTCATCTGGACACCCATGTCCTACTTCCACCCCCAGGGCGGCGGAGACCACGCTCTGCGGCTCTCGATCAGCTATCTGACCCAAGACGACATCGTCGAGGGCATTGCCCGGCTCGCGCGCTTCATCAGAGCCGAGGCCCCGGGCCGCGGCTGACCGCGGCCCGACCCGTCCGTGTCCACCGCCTACCGGAAAGCGATCAGCGCGTTGCAAGCACAGTCCCGCGACCGCAGCAAGCCTCGTATGTGGGGATGGAAGTATCGATGACCACAGCCCTTAACCCTCCCGGCACCGGCGTCCTGGACGCCGTCGACCCCGGCCGCGCCAAGACTCCCGGCGCCGCCCGGATCGCCGGCGTCGCCACCGCCACCACCGAGCACTCCTACACTCAGCGCGAGGTGCTCGACCTCTTCGCCATCACGGACCCCAAGGTCCGCTCGGTGTTCCTCAACAGCGCGATCGAACGCCGCTACCTCACCCTCCCGCCACGGGACGCCGACGGCGCGCTGCGCAGCGAGGTCCAGGGCGAACTCCTCGCCAAGCACCAGCGCCTCGCCCTCGACATGGGGGGCCGCGCCGTGCGCGCCGCCTTGGACAACGTGGGCCTCGACGTCACCGACGTCGACTACCTGTGCTGCACCACCACCACTGGTTTCCTCACACCCGGCCTGAGTGCCCACCTCATCCGCGACCTGGGCATCCCGACGAGGACCAGCCGAGTCGACGTCGTCGGCATGGGCTGCAACGCCGGCCTCAACGCTCTCAACGCCACGGCAAGTTGGGCCGTGGCCAACCCCGGCAAGGTTGCCGTCATGCTGTGCACGGAAGCCTGCTCGGCCGCCTACGTCATCGACGGCACCCTGCGCACCGCCGTGGTGAACAGCCTCTTCGGCGACGGCGCCTCCGCAATCGTCCTGATGGCCGACGCCCCCGACACCTCCTACGCCCCCGCCGACGTGCCGGCCGCACCCGGAGGACCCCGGATCCTGGGCTTCGCCAGCCACCTGATCACCGACGCCATCGGCGCGATGCGTTACGACTGGGACGACGAGCAGGGGAAGTTCAGCTTCTATCTGGACCCGCAGGTCCCCTACGTGGTCGGCGCCAACGCCGGGCAGGTCATCGACCGCCTCCTCAACGGCGCCGGACTGCGCCGCAGTCAGATCGACCACTGGCTCGTGCATTCCGGCGGCAAGAAGGTCATCGACGCCGTCCGCGTCAACCTCGGCCTCACACGCCACGACGTACGCCACACCACCGGGGTGCTGCGCGACTACGGGAACCTGTCGAGCGGATCGTTTCTGTTCTCCTACGAACGGCTGCTCCGGGAAGGCGTCACGCAGGCCGGCGACTACGGCGTCCTGATGACCATGGGCCCTGGCTCGACCATCGAGACAGCGCTGGTCCAATGGTGAACTACGAGCAGATGAATGGTGTCATGAACGCTATCTCCGAGACCGACGCGCAGCCCGAGGCCGACGACCTGGTCCTGCGGATCGATGGAACCAAGCCCCTGTCGGCCGACGTCATCGCGGCCGTCAGCGCCGTCTGCGACCGTGCCGAGGACGGCGTCGGACGAGGCCCCGTGATCGTCCACGTCCACGGCGCCCCGGACACACCGTGGACCGAGGACCTGACGGTGGCCCCGGTCAACAAGTGGGAGCGCGCGCTGCGCCGCCTCGAGAGCCTGCCCACCGCCACGGTCGCCGTCGCCGACGGCGACTGCGGCGGCCTCGCCCTGGACGCGCTCCTGGCCACCGACTACCGCATCGCCACCGCATCCGTCCGCCTCACGGTGCCCGCCGCCGACGGCGCCCTGTGGCCCGGCATGGCCCTGTACCGGCTCGCCAACCACGCAGCGAGCACCGCCCCGATCCGCCGGGCCCTGCTCTTCGGTATCCCCATCGAGGCCGCCGAAGCCCTCGCCCTGCACCTGATCGACGAAGTCAGCGACGACGTCGCAGACAGCCTGGCCCGGGTCACCGGGCACACCGCCGCTCTCTCCGGGAGCGACCTGGCGATCCGCCGCCAGCTGATGTTCGACGCCACCAGCACCGCATTCGAAGAGGCCCTCGGCACCCACCTGGCGGCCTGCGACCTCACCCTGCGCCGGGCCGCCGCCGAGGCGGCGGCATGACGCCCGCGGACGACCTGCGCGCCGTACGGGCCGGCCTGGACCAGGCCCGTACGGTGATCGCCCGGGCCGCGCGGCACACCGACGAGGTGCTGCACGCCCTGCCCGAACCGGAACACCGGTCACCGGAGCAGCGCGCCGAGGCCCGGGCGGCGAGCGACGCCACCCGCACGCTGCGCGCCACCTTCCTGGCGGCCCACGTGGACGCCGTCTACGACGAGCTCACCGCGGGCCGCACCCGCCACCTGCGGGTGACCGAACTCGCCCACGCCGCGGCCGCGGGCTTCCCCGGCCTCGTACCCACCGAAGAACAACTCGCCGACGAGCGTGCCCGCCCGCAGGCCCACAAGGAGGGCCGCGAGGTCGACCAGGGCTTGTTCCTGCAACACGTCCTGCGCTCCCCGCAGGCCGGCCCGCACCTGCTCGACGCGATGCTGCGCCCGACCCCCCGGGCCCTGGACCTGCTCCCCGAGTTCAGCCTCACCGGAAAGGCCGAGCTCACCTCCGTACGCCTGGAACGCACGGGGGCCGTGGCCCGACTCACCCTGTGCCGCGAGGACTCGCTGAACGCGGAGGACAACCAGCAGGTCGACGACATGGAGACCGCGGTCGACCTCGCCCTCCTCGACCCGGCCGTGGAAGTCGGCCTGGTCCGCGGCGGTGAAATGACCCATCCCCGCTACCGGGGCCGACGCGTCTTCAGCGCCGGCATCAACCTGAAGACACTGCACGGCGGCGGCATCTCCCTGACCGACTTCCTGCTGCGCCGCGAACTCGGCTACATCCACAAACTGGTACGCGGCGTCCTGACCGACGACGGCCCGGTCTGGCGATCCCGCACCGTCGAGAAGCCGTGGATAGGCGTGGTCGACACCTTCGCGATCGGCGGCGGCTGCCAGCTGCTGCTCGCCTTCGACCACGTGGTCGCCGCGGCGGACGCCTACGTCTCCCTGCCCGCCGCACAGGAAGGGATCATCCCCGGAGCCGCCAACTACCGCCTGACGCGCGCCGTCGGCCCCCGCCGCTCCCGGCAGATCATCCTGGAGGGCCGGCGCATCTTCGCCCGCGAACCCGACGCCGGCCTGCTGATCGACGAGGTCCACGACCACGGCGACCTGGACGCCGCCGTGGAACGCGCCGTCGAACGCTTCCAGGGGCCCGCGGTCCTCGCCAACCGGCGGATGCTCAACCTCGCGGACGAGTCGCCCGAGGCATTCCGCCAGTACATGGCTGAGTTCGCGTTCGAGCAGTCGCTGCGCCTGTACAGCTCCGACGTGATCGACAAGGTCGGGCGCTTCTCGACAGCCCCGACGACCGGACGCAGCGAGCCCGGTCACCACCCCGGGACGGAACAGGAGAGGTAGCCGCACCGACGACAGCCGCACGTGCTCGGCACTCCTCCAGGACAGAAGCGACCCCCCCCGCACCCGACCAGGAGCCGGGGCGGGGGGCATCAGAGGGCGCACCGCGCGGCACCCCCCGGGCACCATTAAGCGCACCCCATCACGCCCCTGCAACACCAGAGAGTACACCACCAACCGCCCGCCG
>NZ_JBHVWS010000105.1:0-15243 GCF_042882185.1 Streptomyces sp. NPDC058239 | reverse complement strand
ACGCTCCCCGATCGCTTACGAGAACACCTTCCAAACAACATCAACTACCCTGACCCGAGCCGCATAGACGTGTTCAAGATCCGGGGTCAAGGCCCCTACCTCGACTACCCCGACAACAGAGCAGACTCGGTACCGAAGTGGATCCAGCTGGAGGCCAACGGCAAGGACGGCTTCCATCTCGGAACCAGCCGCCTCAATCCCGACCACGCCGCCCAAGTGATCCGCCGCCAACGGGGAATCCATTGACCGACATCACCGTTCTGACCCGACTCTGCCCGCCGCCGGCCGCACCCCAGCTCCCGATCGACTGGAACGTCGTGGAAGCAGAGCTCGGTATGCGCCTCCCGGAGGACTACAAACTGCTGGCGGCCACATACGGGCCAGGGCTTTATGGCGACTACATCAACATCTACCACCCACACGCGAACACCCCCTGGGTCAACCTCACCGGCCCCATGCCCTCACGAATCCGCGGACATCTCCAGCGCGACTACGACCAGGGCACCCACCCCGTCCCCTACGACCCGCAGTACTTGTTCGCCATCGGTGTCACCAGCAACGGCGAGTACCTGTTCTGGATCACGGACCCCCAAGACGCCCCCGACAGCTGGCGCATCGCCGTCAACGAAGCCCGCGGACCCCTCTGGTACACCTACAACGGCACCCTCACCGCTTTCCTTACCTCGGTCCTGAGCGGAGAAACTGCCGTCCCTCAGTTCCCCAAGGACCTCCTCGACCCTCCCATTGCCTTCGCACCCTCCACGGCGCCCGCCATCGACTACCCCGAGGCTCCGTCCAGACCCGCCGTCAGCAGCGACAGCATCCGAGAATGGGCACGCGCGAACGGCTACCAAGTTCCCCCCCGCGGCCGGATTCCCGCTGATGTCCTAGACGCATGGGAGCGGGCTAATACTGCAACGGTGTTTGTGTTGATGGGTGGTCAGTTCTATGGGATGTGTCCGCGTCTTTTGTAGTGACTGACGCGGGCTTGGTGTTGTCGTCGTCGGCGCCAGTGTGACCAGTATGGCAGCTCGCGCTCGACATGCTCGATGAGACCCGCTCGTGGGGCATCGAAGTGCCGCTGGCCATCGCGGACGCCGGATACGGCGATGCCGCGGCCTTCCGGCTCGGTCTGCAGGCCCGCGGCCTCAACTACGTCGTGGGCATCTCGACCACTATGTCGGCCCAGCCCGGCGAAGCCGCGCCGGTGGCCGAGCCGTACTCCGGGACCGGACGCCCACCGGTTGCGAAGTACCCGGAGAAGCCACAGTCGGTGAAACAGCTGGTCATGACCACCGGCCGAAGGGCAGCGAAGCCGGTGCAATGGCGTGAGGGCTCCCGGCCCGGCACGGGCCGCAGTGGTTTCAAACGCATGTACTCGCGGTTCGTAGCCTTGCGGATCCGGCCTGCCGGACGCGAGGCCCGGCAGGCGGCCGACGGCCCTGAACTGCCTGAGTGCTGGCTCCTGGCCGAGTGGCCGGCCGACCAGGGCGAACCTGTTCAGTTCTGGCTCTCCGACCTGCCCGCCGGCACCCCGCTGACCACCCTGGTCCGCCTGGCCAAGCTCCGCTGGCGCATCGAACACGACTACCGCGAGATGAAACAGGCCCTGGGCCTGGCCCACTTCGAGGGCCGCACCTTCAACGGGTGGCACCACCACGTCACCCTCGTCTCCGTCGCGCATGCCTTCTGCACTTTGCAACGACTGGCCAGAGCCCCAAAAGACACGGCGCCAGCCTGAGCCTCTACCGCATCGTCCGCGAGCTACGGACCATCCTCGCGACATGGACCGGCGTCTGCCCCACCTGTCACCGCGGCATACCCACACCACAACCGACCTGACCAAGCCCTAGTAGAGCCGCCGCATTCTTATACGGCTATCACCGTTGCCGTTAAGAAAAAAAGGATGCCTCGCCAGAATTCCTCTGGCAAGGCATCCACCTCAAACGGATCTCGATTTATCGAGCATATGGGAGATCGAACCCAGTCTCGGTCGAAGCTACTTCATAAGCCGACACCATTGACGAAACCGTCGATTGGATTTCCCTAAGGGAGAAACTTGCCTCATCCAAGTCTCCCGACTCCAGATTGTCGGCCAGCTCTTTGATAATTCCGTAGAGGATCTTCAGGGAGTCTCCCTGTACGGCCAGCGCGGGATACCGACGTCCTTCCAAATGGACCACGGCATAGTTTCCTGCAACAGCCAAGACCGCGGCTGAAACTTCCCTTTCGGTCATCACTTTCCCTGAGGATAGAAGGTTATGTGCGGCTTTGTCGTGTCAAGCGGTCCGGTGAATATGTCCTGCTGCCTACCGACACCCACCGTAATATCGGCCTTCGGGAGCGAACTTGACACGGAGTGCTTCGTGCGGCTGTTGATGCCCGTGATCACGAAGTCCCAGTCCGACAAGTGACCCACTCCATCTGGGTTGGTTGCCGAGCGTGGCCCCAATGCCCTACTCCCGACTACCGATATCGGCTCTCCTATTCGGTTTGCAGCATTCTGGATACGAGCTCTTTCCGATCCCGTGAGATTCGACAAGTTGGCGCCGGCTCCGGCAGCCGGGCCACAGCTATTGTGAACCAGAACCGGAGTCGACCCGGCCAGCACATAGTACGTGTGGAGCTCGTCGACGGTGAAGTTGTAGGTTTTGGTGCGCTTGGTGAAGGACTTGTTCCCGGTGATCTCGACTGTTTCACCGGTATCGGTCCGCAGCGTCATCCCTGGGGCGAGTTCGCCTGTTTCCACCCAGGCCCGCTCGGACGGGGACCAGAAGGGGTGCTCGCGTGTGGCTGTGAGCTTTTCCGGACCGTCCGGCGTGAGGATGGTGAGCGTATTGAGTTGCTTCTCACCCTCGCTTCGGATGAGGCGCGTCACCTTTCTTGGGCCCTGCTTCCCCGTCTCCGGGTCGGTGGCCATGACCATGTCGCCGACTTCGATGTCTTCGATGTTTTTGGTGTCTCCGTCGGCCATGAGGACGTCGGTGCCGGCCAGGAAGCACTTCGGCGCGTATTTGAATTTCCCTACGGGCAGCGCCGTCATCAGCGCATCGAAGCCGATGTTCGTGCATATGGGGCACGTGTTGATGAGGGGGATGTCGTCGACGTGGGCCCAGTACTTGGGAAGCCCCTGGGAGTCCTCGCCCTTGGTGTAGAAGTCGCGGATGGCGAAGCATGATTCGTCGAATGAGAAGCTGCAGCGTTCCCTGAAGTAGAGCTCTACGTTGAGTTCGTAGCTGAGTTCCGGCATGTAGGTGCCGAGGTTGCTCATCTGTGCGACGCCGGGGAGCTTCGACTGGTAGTCCCGGTAGACGTCCGGCGGGGGCAGCGCGGGGGCGCCGTGCCCCAGATTTGTTATGACCTTTCCGGCTCCGGGGCTGTTGCTGTAGCCAGCGGGCGCGGGTCGGGTACTGGGGAATCCGGGTGTGCCGCGGACGCTGCCGTCGGGGTTTTTGCCCCCGTTCTCATCGCCCCTGGTTCCGCCGTCGGGGCGTGTCCAGCCCTTCCCGTCGTTGCAGCTGTCGCACCAGAGGCCGGAGGGGTCGGATGCGGTGACGGGGGTGTTGTTGGCGTAGCTGTATCCGTTGAGGGATTGGGGCTGGGCCGGGTCGAGGATGGGGTCGATGCTGATGAACTGACCGATGGTGGGGTCGTATTCGCGGGCGCCGATGTGGGTGAGGCCGGTGGTTTCGTCGGTTGTCTTGCCGAGGAAGCCCTTGTCGTCGGGCCATGCGGTGCCGGTGGGCTTGCCGCGTTCGGCGCCGAAGGGGGTCATGTAGCGCTTGCTGACCGTTTGGGTGCTGTCGGCGCTGATGGCGAGGCTCGAAGTGCCGTGGTGGTCGCCGGCGAGGTAGGTGAGCTTGTTGGTGCCGGACTCGTTGGAGCGCATGGCTACCGTTTGGCCACCGGCAGAGTAGTAGCGCTGGGCCCAGGTGGTGCCGTCGGTGCGCAGGTGGAGTTCGGTGGCTCCGGTGTACAGGACCCGCTCGCCGCCCGCGGTGTTGCGGATCAGCAGCTCGCCTGCGGCGTTGTAGAGGTAGTCGGTTGCCTTGCCGTTCTCGGTGAGCTTGGCGAGCTTGCCTTCCTCGGACCAGGCCAGGTCCTGGGTTGCTGTAGCGCCGGGCCGTTTGGTTGTGTTGCCGGTCGTGTCGGGTGTGTAGGTGCGTTCCTGGGCGGCGCAGTCGCCCTTGGTCGTGGTGCCGGTCAGGAAGTGCGGTTGATCGGTCTTGGTGTAGCAGTAGGTGGTCTTGGTGTCGCCAGCGGTTTTGTGGACGGTTTCCGTCGTGCGCTGGCCGGCGGTGTTGTAGGTGTAGCTGGTCCAGTACGGGGCCGGTCCGGACAGGCTGCTCGCGCTGCGGGGGTCGGAGCACTTTTGTTGGCTGGGGGTCCAGGCTTCGGTGAGGCGGCGGTGGCCGTCGTAGGCGAAGCACTGGGTTTCGGCGCTGCTGGTGCCGCCGAGTGTGGTGGGGTCGGTGATGGAGGTGACGTTCCCGACCTGGTCGAAGCTGTAGTTGAGGTCCTGCAGCATGTAGGGCTGGGCGTCGGCTTTGACGTTGCTGCGGGTGAGGCGGCCGGTGCCGTCTTCGAAGGTGTTCCTGATGGAGATTTTCTTGTGATCGGCCGTGTTGGCTGTTCCCAGGAGTTGTTCCCAGGGCTGGCCGAGCGGTGAGTAGGTGGTGCCCAGGAGGTAGCCGGTGGAGCCGCCAACTGACGTGATCTGGCCCACGTTGTTGTAGCCGTAATCAATGATCTCGGAGGGCAGGCCGCCTAGTGCCGGTTCCTCGGCCGTCTTGACTGTGCCGTCCAGGTTGTAGGCGTTCTTGAACGACAGCGTGCTCGGTGCGCCGGCTTTCACGAACGGGTCATCGGCCGGCAGTTCGAGGTTGGTGGCCGCGGGGCGGGACAGGCTGTCGTATTCGGTGATGGTGTTGGTGTACGCCTGACCGGTCTTGCCGCCGACGTATCGGGTGGACTTGTCGGGCTGGCCCTTGAGCAGCGTGTCGTAGGCGTACCCGGTGCGCTGGTTGGCGTCCGTCTTGGAACCGGCCCAGGTGCCGGCGATCCGGCCGAGCTCGTCGTATCCGGTCAGGATCGACTTGCCGCGCGAGTCGGTCGACTTGATGGCCCGGTCGAGGACGTCGTACTCGGTAGTGCTGGTGCCCTTGTCGGGGTCCTTGGCCTCGCTTTGCCGGCCGAACAGGTCGTATGTGTAGGACCACTTGGCATCGTCCGGGCCGGTGATCTGTGTTTGCAGGCCGCCTCGGGAGTAGGTGGTCCTGGTCGACGCGAAGCCGGCGCCGAGGGCGTCGCCATACTGGGTGTCGGCTGGGGATTCGCTGGCGTATTCGCGGCTTTCCACGGTGCGGCCGCGGATGTCGGTGATGGCGCGTGCGGCGGTGCCGCCATCGAGGGCGGTGGTGGCGGTGGAGTCGCCGGTGTAGCTCGTGGTGGTCGACCACTTTTCCACGCCGAAGACGTGCAGGGTGCTCTTGGTGGGCCGGCCGGCCCCATCGAAGACGGTGGCACTTTGGTTGGGTGATTCGCCGTATTCGGCGCGGGTGTAGGTGCCGTTGGGTGTGCTGGTGGTGTCGAAGATGTTCGCGTAGGTCTCGTACGCGAGGCCGCGGGTGTCGTAGCGGGTGTCAGTCAGCAGGCGACCGCCGTTGGACGTCTCGGTCTGGCTCTGCAGTGGGCGCAGCATCGCGTCGTAGATCGCGTAGCTGGTGGCGTAGGTCTTGCCATCCTTCTTCAGCGCCGCGGTCGATACCCAGGACGGATCCTTGTTGTCGATCGTGTATTCGAACTTGGTGTTGGGGCCGAAGGTGGCGCTTTCGCTGCCGCGGTCCCGGTTGGGCAGCCACACCTGCGTGATCCGGCCCAGGGCGTCGTAGACGAGTTCGGTCTTCTTCAGGTTCGCGTCGTAGGTGCGTAGCGTCTGCCCAGTGCGCGGATCGAGGAAGCTGGTGGTCTTGAAGGTCTTGGGATCCGTGCTGATGATCTTGGATACTGGCCCTGCTGTGGTGGGTGTGTACGCGGTGGTGGTTGGCTGTCCGTCCGCGTTGGTGATCTTGAGCGGCCGGCCGAGGACGTCGAAGTCCGCGGTCGCTGCGCTGGTGAGCGTCTGCCAGCTGGGGGTGCCGGATGCGTAGGCTTTCGCGCGGCCGGTCCAGGTGACCAGGCCCTTGGTCGGCTTCATCGAGTCCGACCACGTGGCACCGTCATAGGCAGTTGCGGTGTCCGACAGGACGTCGCCGGGGCGCTTGTCGTCGGCTGGCAGGTCGAGCGTGGTGTCGGCGACGGAGCATTCCTTGCCGACGGTGCGGGTGCGGGAGACGAGGCTGGTGATGCCGGCGTCCGTGTTGCGGGCGTACCAGGTGCGGGTGCAGGTTTCGTCGCCGCCCAGGCCCTTTTGGCCGTAGTCGTCGTGTGAGGTGACCATGCCCAGGTCGTCGTATCGGCTGGTGGTCACCTGGGTGCGCCAGGTCTTGGAGGCTGTGAGGTAGGTGCTGGCGTAGGCCGAGTTGGGCCGTACCCAGCGGGCCGTGTGATCTGTCGCGTCCGGAACCGACTGACTGGCGGTGTTCTTGTATGTGTAGTTCGTGTACGAGGTGGAGATCGGCTGACTGCCGTTGTACGTGACCTTCTGGAGCAGCTGACCCGAGTACTGGTCGCTGTCGGTCAGGGCTGTGAAGTCCACATCGGTGTCCATCAGCGGCTCGGTGCTGACAGTCTTGGTGGTGCCGTCCTTGTTCTTGTCCCCGTGCATACCCAGCAGGTAGCGGGAGACGCTCTTGGAGCGGGTGGTGTCCAACGCTCCGGTGTAGGTGGTGACGTCGCGGTAGCCGCGCCACTCCGACCATGTCCGCTCGTCCTTCGGCGTGAACGGGTCATCGCTGTGGTGCCAGGCGGCACCGGCGTAGTCGTAGGCGTGCTCGACCGCCTCGTTGTGGCCGGTGGGGTCGGCGACGCCGACGGCCAGAACGCGGTACTTGTGGAACCAGTCCACCGACGCCTTGGTGGCGCCGTTGATGTTCCAGAACTGCGGGTAGCAGGAGCGGGTGTTGGTGTCCTGTGCGGCGCCGAGGACTTCGCTGCGCTTGCACTCGGGCTGCGACAGCGTGACCGTCGTGATCGACCCGGTCTCAGAAGTGATCGTCTCGATGCGGTGCCGCTTGAGCGGCAGGATGTCGTCCGTGCCATCGACCCGGTTCGGGCGCAACTGGTAGGTGAAGGTCACCGGGTTGACATCGATCGCCGCGGCACCGGCCTTGGCCGTACGCTTGATCGACTCCAGGACCAGGACGTGGTCGGTGGTGTCACCGATGTCACCTGCGTCGTAGTAGTCCTGGGTCAACGCCCACGTGTCCACCGGGTCGAACGCCTTGCTGGTGGCGTTCCAGGAGAAGGTGCTGATGCCCGTGAGGCGCTTGCGGGAGAAGAAGGACGGGCCCGCCGCATTGCATTCGCTGTCACCACTGCTGCAAATGGCATCGAAGGGGACGTCGGGCCAGTTCTTGGCGGTGTCCTTGGTGAGCTCTGCGCACCCGCCGACGGTGCAGCGTTCGGCGTGCGCGAGGGTCACCTTCGCGTCCGCGTCATCGGTGAACAGGGCACCCTTGCGCAGCCCGTACTTGATCTCCTTCAGGTAACCGCCGCGGGTGTAGATGGCATTGGCGGTGGTCGCCTTGTTCTTCGGGTAGTAGTTGGAATCCTTCGCGTACCAGTAGGTGGAGGCGTTGCCGCTGGTGTCCTCGATGTAGTCGAGATTCCACCGCCATGCCTGCGTCAGGGACCGCTCGGCGAAGGCGCTGCCCTTGTCGTAGCCGGGCTCGTCCGAGTCGTCGCCGAATACGGGGACAGTCCATGTGGAGTTGGTGCGCTGGTCGGCGGCGCCGTCGAGCTTGTTAAGGCCGAACACGTACCTGGTGCCGTCGCCTGTGATGACGGTCCAGTACTCGCCGTCGTCGTCGCCGTTGTCCGCGCCGGTGGACCGGGTCACGGTGGAGGCGTCGTCGTCCTCCAGACGCCAGTCTCCAGAGGTGTTGACCTTGACCAGGCGGCTGGATTTGCCATTGAGGACGATGCGCGCGTTGTCGTACTTCCAGCAGTGGTCGAAGACGTCCGTGTGACCGTCCTTCTCGCAGCTGCCGTAGGTGCGCTCGATGTAGGACTCGGTCAGGGAGAACCCCTCACCCACCGCAGAGCCCTGGTTGTTGGTGGTGGCGGTGCGCCCGTCGATACTGCCCGAGTCGTAGGACAGAGACAACGGTGGCGTGGGGCCGGCTGCGGCCGGCGGCACAGTGAAGCCGTAGTTCCAGGTGAATGCGCCCGAACTGCCGCCGGCTTCCCAGGAAGATGAAGGGGAGAGCTCGGTCGCGGAGTAGTCACCTGTTCCCTTGGGTGACGCGCCGGATCCGGCTGCAGCAGCGGTCACCGCCAACACGGTGGTGCTCGGTACCTCAGCGCTCGCAACCGATTGGGCTGATGGCCCGCCGGGCTTCGCCTTGGTCAGGGTGACCTGGGCCGCGACCGACTGCTGGGAAGCGTTGTTATCCGTCTTCAGCGGGGTCTGCTTGCGGCATTCGGCCTTCTCCGGCGTGGTCAGCACGCAGGCGGGCAGCTGCACCAGACGCAGCCGCTGGGCCCAGTCCCCGCCGAAGGCGGAGGCGAAGCCGCTGTAATCGACGCTGATCTCCGCCGTACCGGCGGTGTCCGCGGCCGCGCTCAGCAGCACGCCGGTGATGCCCGCCTTGTCCGCAGCTTTCTGATCGAGGACGGTGACGTGGGCGGTCCCGGAGGCAGCCGCAAGCTTGCCCTTCTCCGGCGTCACATAGACGGACGCGCCGCCGAGCTCTGCCCTGGACTGCTTGTTCGCTGTGAGCTTGATGCTTGCGGCCTCGCGTGTCGGCCAGGCGGAGGTCTGTTCCTTACGAGCACGCTCAGCCTGCGCGGCACCCGCCTTCTTGCCCGCGGCGACCCTGTCGCGGGCCTTCTTCGCTCCCAGGCCCTTGACCTCTTCGACCTTACTCACCCGGGGCTTGGGAACATCCGGTCGGCCAGGAGCATCCTGAACCTCCCTCGTATCCTTGGCGACGGCGACCTGGACTTCGCCGAGGGGGGCAAGCAGGGCCAGCGCCACCACAGGAGTCACCAGTCGGCGTCCCCAACGCCGTCCACCACCCGAACCTCGTCTTGAGGTGCCTATGCCAAACGCCATCAGAGTTCCGTCCCCACCCAGTCCACAAGGTTCAGAAAGGTCATTGAGTCGCCACGGCGGCGTCAGTGTTCGGCCGCACGTGGGCGGCGGCCTTCGTGCCGCCGCCCATCGCCGAAATCAGTCGCCCACGTGTGTGTCGATCTGCTCCGGGCTGGCCATCGCGCCTGCCCACAGCCGCACTTCCTCGACCCGCGCGGGCAGGAAGTGCTTCCATGTTCCGTCCGTGAAGCCCTTGCCGATGGCAAAGTCCCCGGTGCCCAGCTGGACGGTGAAGTCCTTGGAGTCGCCCTCCTGGTTGTAGCCGAGGTGCAGGCTGATGGTGCCGTACATGGAGTCGTAGATCCCGGTGAGCCTGACCGGGGTGTCCAATGCGGCCACCTCCTCCGAAGCCACAGAGCTCCATGTCCCGTCCGCGTTCAGACGTCCGAAGTGCCACACACCGAGGGGGACCGACCTCTCCTCTAGGGTCTCCTCGTCGAGTTCGGTGCCCTTGCCGGTGAGCTCGTACCAGAAGCCCCACGCCGAGCCGTCGGCCGTCCGTTGTCCGAGAACCTGACCCGTGTATCCGACGTCCTTGCCGGCGAGCGTCGCACCGTCGAGCTGCACCCTCGTCGTCACGGTGAACGCCGCGTGATCGTAGACCAACGGACCCGCTGCCGTGGCCGCGTCATCGACGCCGTCGAGCACAATGGCCTCGCCGTCCAAGGTCGCACCGCCGGTCAGCGTGAGACTCTTCCCGTATCCCGAGGTGGTGTCGGCGACGGTCGTCCCACTGCCACGACCGGCGTCCCAGTCCGCCATGAGCTCAACTCCCGCGAACTGCTCCGAAATCAGTGCCCGTCCCTCATCGGCGACCTGCTGGTGCGTCAGGACGGTCTGCCACACAGCCACCTCGTCGATCGACCCCGGGAAGTACTGGCTGAAGGTTCCGCTGACGTTTTCCTGGCGACCGATCTGCAGCGGACCCGCCGACTCCCACGAGCCGGCACCAGGCTTGATCACCTGCCCCTGCCTTCGGCCGTCCACATAGAAGGCGAGTTCATCGGTGGCGGGATCGTAGGTGGCGGCCAGGTGCGTCCAAACGCCGACCTCGGCCGGGTAGGCGGAATACTGTCCCCAGTACTGGCTGGCATCGGCCTTCATCATTCCGAAGTACCACTTGTCGGCGCTGGCCAGATAGCGGAACGTGAAGGGAGTCTTCTGGGCTCCGCGTTGGGACAGGACCGTGGCGTCCGCGCCCTTCTTGTCCAGCCGCACCCAGGTGGCCATGGTGAATGCGGACCGTGTCTCCAGCACGGTGCCGGAGGTGGCCGCGTAGCTGCTGGTGCCGTTCAGGGAGAGGCCCTTGTCCGTGACGGGGTTCGCCAACGGCTGGCCCTGCGCGTCATGGGTAATCACGCCGCGTCGGCCCCGATCATCACGGACCGCTCCGCCACCGAGGGTGGCTCCGTGCCGGCCTGCGGTGGAGGTCGCCGAGTTGATCGCGGCTCCATCGGCTTCGTCGAAGTGCCAGCGGCCGATGGGACCTGGTCCGGCGGCGACGAGGAAGTCCACCGCGTTCCACGCCCCGTAGCGGCCCACGTTGTCCTTCGCCCTGGCCCACAGGGTGAAGCTGCCCTCCCGATCCGGTGTGAGCGGAACGCTCGCTGTGGAGCCGTTGACCGTCAGCCAGCTCGTCATGCCCGAGAGCGTGTACTGGTAGGACACCACGCCGGTGTCACCCGTGGCGGGCGCGAGGCTGAAGGTGGCTTTCTGCCCCGGACCGCCCCTGCCCTCACAGGCGTTGGGAAGGCACTCGGTGTACGGCGCACCGATGGTGATCTTCGGAGCCTTCGGGGCGGTCGGGTCGACCTTGAAGTAGCAGAACCCAGTGGTAGAGCCATTGGAAGGACCGGAGAGGTGGCTCGCTTCGTTGTTGTAGAACGACTGAGTCCAGGCCCGGTAGCGGTGTACCGGCCCTTCGGTCAGGGTGGACCAACTAATGACCTGCTTCTTCCCGTCCCCCGCGTATCCCGTCGACGGCCGCGCGTCATTCGTCCCGACGTTGGTGTCCGCCCACGTGCCGTCAGTGTTCTTCCGGTCGACGTCGAAGAAGATCCGCAGCTGCGCGTCCTCCTCACCGCCGGCCTTGGTCTGCGTCGTCGCGGTCAGCGTCGGCGTCGGGTCGGACGCGATCGTCGGGTTCGACTCGCTGGTCGAGCACACCGTGCCCGAACCAGTCACCAAGCCAATGCCACTCGGCTTGTCCGGGATACCCACGAAGGAGACCTCGAGGACAGCATCGTTCTTGAACCGCTTCCATGCCGCGGTGTCCGACTCATCGTGCGCCCGGATCTCCAGCGTGAGCCGGGAGAACTTTCCTGCCGCGAAATCCTTCACGGTCGGCGTGAGGTTCTCGTTGGTCTCTTCCGGATTGTCGTTGAACTCGATCGCCGCATTGGGCAATCCGGGACTGCAGAGATCTCCCCGGCCCGCCGACACGTGACGGTCGCCCATCAAGTCCAGCTCCTTCGGGCGCGAGGACCACGTGGTGGAGGACGAGATGTTGTTCGTCCGCACCAGGTCCACCCAGCGCGGCTCGCACTGGAAGGCCCACGGCTCCGTCACCCGAAACGTGGCATCCAGGACATGCTTGCCCTTCAAACTGGCGGGCGAAAACTCGTAATACAGGCGCTGCACGTACCCGGGCCCGCATCCATAGCCGTTCCAGGTGCCACATTTGCCAGCCCCCTTGCCCTGGTCGTCGTCACCATTGCCCCAGGCATAGTCCTCGTAGCCATCCGAGCGCAGCAGCGTCCGCTCGGATTCGCCCCAGGTTACCGACGGGTCGATGTACAGCGGAAAGACTGCCGAGTCCTTGACCGCGAGCAGATCTGCATCCGGCACGATCGACAGCGTCCCCTTCCCGACCTCGATGTCCACCTTGGCAACCTGATCGCCCTGCCCCGGCTCGGTACCGGCGCTCGATGAGGCTTTCGCGGCCGGTTCGGAGGGAGCAGTCTCATCCAGCGCGGCATGCCCCGAGACGACCGCCGGCGGCGATGGCTGGTCCTTGCCGGCGGAATTCCACATACGAGCCGGCGGCGCCTTGAACACCGTCCTGCCGTCATCGTCGATTGCGGCGAGGTTGCCCGACACGCCTTCCTTGACGTTCAGGCCGGTGGTCGCCAGGCCGAAGGTGAGCTTCTTCAGCTTCTCGTTCGCGGCGGCCTCAGGGGTCTTGACCACCAGAACATGCTGAAAGCTCTCCACCGTGGCAGTGACCTTCAGATCCACATCGGGCAGCACATTCGCATACACGGCGCTGGCGCCCTCGAGCGTCGGCTCGGGCAGCGCGCCCGGCCACGTCAGCTCGATCGAACGCCCCTGGCGCGAAATTCGCGCCAGGGGCTCCTTGTCGCCACCGCCGGAAAACACGATCTGCGGAGCCGCAGCCTTCGGAGCGACCGAGCCGTCCGCGCGCTTCTCCAGCGTGGCATCCGGGTCCTGCCAGCCGCCACCCGCCTTGGAGACCCGCACCGGAACGGCCGACTCCTGCAGCATGAAGGTGTAGCCATCCGGACTCGCAAAGACCGTTGTCTGCTCCGAACGCTGCCCCACAACCTCGACCCGCTCGCCGGACTTCTTCGCCGCGGCCAGCGCCTTCTGCCCCTCAGACAGCTCCGGTGACTCTGTCTCCACGGTGGCCGCGGCAGCGATCGGCGCCTGCACGACCATCGTCGACAGCAGCGCCGTCACTGCCACGCCGATCACACCCGAGGCGCCTCGGCTCAACAGGTCTCTTCGACGCTTGCGGACATGGCGATGCCCCCACCCGAACTCCACAGTCCCCACCCCAGAGTCACAAAAGATCTACAAGTGGCCCGGAGTTAACGCCTGATCATCTGCAGTAGTCAAGAGAGATGAGTCGCATGGGTCAGAAGTGGCGGCAGGTGGCAAGTCCCATTAGGGCAATGTGCCCTATCCGTGCAGCTCGGGCCGCCGCCAGTGGCGACACGCTCCGTGACGGTTTTTAACACCCAGAAACCAGCCATAACCGAGTACGCCGCGATAACTGGTGTCCGGACTTGCCGGTCCACGACGTGCACACTGCCGTTTGGGCGAGTCGCGCGCTATGGGCAAGATCTCGCCAACAACACGGCTGCGGTGCAGAGATGACGCTTAGCCCATCTCACTGAGCGACCTTGGGTCGCTACAGAGAGTGCGGGACCTCGAGCGTTTGAAAGTTTCTTCCGGAGAAAGGCCCTCCTCTCGCTATCCGAGACGGACAGGGGACCGACCGGCACTAGCTAACCCGGCCTGATCAGGTCATCTGTCGGCGTCGCTCTACACAGTGTGCCTCTTGAGGACTCCAGGACAGGCTCCGTCAACGCGGAGCAGAGGCGCAATACGTAGGAAGCCCCTCGGGACCAACTGCTGCCATCGACACCCTGACCATCTCCTTGATGCGGGAAGCCAGGGTGCTTGCGGTTGCGCCTGCGTATGCCTTGAGGCGCCAGCCGTGGCGCTGCGGGTTCGATCGTTGGCGACACCAAGATGTGGGCGCATACCTGCGCGATAGTGCCGGGAAGGTTGAGGTGGAAGCCGACACGCAAAGAGCCGTGCCCGAAGGTGCTGGCGCCTCGCTGTGCCGTATCACGCCGAGGAACCTGCCTAGTGCGTCCTTTCCCGCTGCCCGCCGGCCCGGCGACGACCACTACCACCGGCCGGTCCTGAGCTTGACTCTGTCGGGGATCTTGGAGTTTCGCTGTGCGGCGGCATGGTCAACAAGCATGCTCGTGTCGTCGATGACCGATGCAGCTGCCGAGGCGCCCGTTGTCCCTTCGCCCCCGTTCCGGTGAGCAAGTCCCGCCTTTGACCGCGCGGGTCGCGCGGGCGAGCAACCCGAAGGGCGCGACAGCGATGTGGGTGAGAGACCGGCTGGATGGGCTGTGGTGCGACGAGGACTTCGCCGACTGGTACCCGCGCGACGGGCGTCCGGGCCTCTCGCCCGCGCAACTGGCCACCGTCTGTGTGCTGCAGTTCCTGCTCGGTCTGTCGGACCGGCAGGCCGCCGAGGCGGTGCGCTGCCGCATCGACTTCAAGTACGCCATGGCCATGGAGCTGGACGACCCCGGCTTCCACCACAGCGTGCTGGCCGACTTCCGTGACCGTCTCGCCGAGGGCGAGCGTGCTGACCGCCTCCTCGACCTCGCGCTGGCCCGTCTGAAGGAGGCCGGTCTGGTGCGCGAGCGCACCACGCAGCGCACCGACTCCACCCATGTCCTGGCCGCGGTGCGTGACCTGACACGGCTGGAACTGATCAACGAGGCGGTGTGGTCCGCGCTGGAGGAAGTCGCCGGCACCTCCGGGCACCTGCTGGACGGCCTGGTCGATGAGGAGTGGGGGCGCCGCTACGGCCGACCGGTCCGCCTGGGCAAGAACCCCACCCGACCCAAGACCAGGATTCTCGCCACCGGCAACGACGCCGCCAGGCTCCTGGAACACCTCTACCGGCACGGAGCAGGCCGGGCATTCGGCCGCCAGGTCCAGGCCCTGCGAGAGATCATGGTGCAGAACTACTACCGCGATGCCGCAGGCCGCCTGCTCTGGCGCACGGAGGAGGACGGCGGACCCGGGCTTGCGCCCTCGTCCCGGGCGATTCTCTCTCCCTACGACACCTCGGCCCGCTACGCACGTCACGGACACATCGTCAGCTGGAGAGGGTTCTCCGCTCATCTGACCGAGACCTGTGCTCCTGACGGCCCCAACGTGATCACGGATGTGGCCACCACCGCGGCCACCACGCACGACAGCCAAGTGAGCTGAACCGGATTTTGTAGCGGCCCTGAAGCCAGGCATGATCGTCTTGGCGGATGGGAGAACACAGGTCCGATGCCTGCACCACGGAAGTACTCCGATGAACTGCGTGAGCGAGCGATCCGTGAGGTTCAAACCTCGGGGCGGCCAGTGGCTCATGTGGCCCGTGACCTCGGAATTCACAAGGAAGCCCTGCGGAACTGGGTCCGCCAGGCCGAGGCCGACCA
>NZ_JBHVWS010000104.1:0-15616 GCF_042882185.1 Streptomyces sp. NPDC058239 | reverse complement strand
GTCATGCGGTCCAAGTCCGGCACCATCCGGAAGATCGACTCGACCCACCGGCTGTCGAAGCTGCGTGCCTACAGCGCGATCGACTTCGACCGCGCGAAGTAGTTCCCGTCCCCGAGGGTTCGGGGAGCAGAACGCGAAGAGGCGCCCCCCGTGTGCGGTGGGGGCGCCTCTTCGCGGTACGGACGCGGGGCACCGGTTCGGACCCCCGGCACCCGTCGGCCGGTCAGCCCGCCGCGGCTATGCGGCCCGTCGCGGCGGAGGATGCGGATGATGCCTTGAGCTCCATCTCGCGCCGTCTGCGACGGGCGAGCACCACACGGCGCTCGGCGGCGGTGAGGCCGCCCCACACCCCGTACGGCTCCGGCTGTATGAGTGCGTGTTCCTGGCATTCGACCATCACCGGGCAGCGCGCGCAGACCCGCTTCGCGGACTCCTCGCGCGCGAGTCGGGCAGCAGTCGGCTCCTTCGACGGGGCGAAGAACAGCCCGGCTTCGTCCCGGCGGCACACCGCCTCCGAATGCCAGGGGCCGGCCTGGTCCTCCCGCGCGGGGGTGCGCTGGGGAGGGACGGCGGCGACCTGGAGGGGCTGATGCGGCAGTTGCAGCACGGTCTACTCCTGACGACGGCTTCGCGAGCGAGAGACGATGCAGCACTCCCTACCCGCTGTGCGCACGCCTATGCACTGAGTGGCACTTGGTTCCGGGCTGCGGAATTGCGACCGGTCAGGAATATGGCTTGTTCTCGAAGGAGTTCGGAGCAGTTCGGAAGAGTTCGCACCAGGACGGACCGCGCCCTTCCCAGCCGGGTCCTAGCCGAGGTATTTGCGCAGCCGGTCCTGGAGATCCGCAATGAACTTCCCGCGCTTGGGCTTCGCCTCGACGCTGCCGAACACCGAATAGCCGTTGACGACCACCACTGGCGCTTCGGGGTCCGCGGATTCCAGTGTGGCGACTTCGAAATTACCGAAGACGCCCGTGCCGCTGCCGCGCAGCGAGATGTTCTCGGGGACCTTGATCTCGACACTTCCGAAGATGGCGGTCGCATTGATCACCGTGAGCCTCTGGCCGAAAAGCGCCTCGGTCAGATCGATTTCGACGCTGCCGAAGAGCGCAAAGGCGTTCGTACGGCCGCCGACCCGCCAACGGCCCTTGCGGGTGGAGCTGCTGAAGATCGCCACCAGGTTCTCGGCCGGGCCCGTGGGGCTCTCGTGGCCGAAGGAGCCGGGCTCGGCGGCCGCGCGGGAGGCGCCCCCCGGGGCAGGCAGATCCCGTACCAGCGGCTCCAGTTCGCCGATGGTCTTGGCGCGGTAGACCGCATCGACCCGCTCGGCGTGTTCCTCGGCGGTGAGCCGGCCCTCGGCCATCGCCTCGCGCAGGATGTCCGCGATCCGGTCACGGTCCGCGTCGGAGGCGCGGATACCGGCCGGCTCCGCCGGGGCTACGGGCTGCTGGGGGTGCTTTTCGAGGTCCACCGGCCCAGCGTACCCAAACGCGATAGATCGCGACTAGCCCCCGCCGCGCCTCCGCCGTGTCGCCCCCGCGTCGCTCTCGCGCGGATGCCGAACTGAGCCTTACCTCACAGCTTCGGTGTCCGCGCGGCGTTCTACCCTGGTGGGTGCGCTGCCCAAGGGAGGTCAGCCGCTGTCTGCCGAGTGAGGAATGGCCGTAATGCCAGAGTTTGCGTACTCCGATCTGCTCCCTCTGGGAGAGGACACCACGCCGTATCGTCTGGTGACCTCCGAGGGTGTATCCACCTTCGAGGCCGACGGCCGTACGTTCCTCAAGGTCGCCCCGGAGGCGCTGCGCACCCTGGCCGCCGAGGCCATGCACGACATCTCGCACTACCTGCGCCCCACCCACCTGGCGCAGCTGCGGCGGATCGTGGACGACCCCGAGGCGTCGTCCAACGACAAGTTCGTCGCGCTCGACCTGCTGAAGAACGCGAACATCGCCGCCGCGGGCGTCCTGCCGATGTGCCAGGACACCGGCACCGCGATCGTCATGGGCAAGCGCGGGCAGAACGTACTCACCGAGGGCGGTGACGAAGAGGCCCTGTCGCACGGCATCTTCGACGCGTACACCAAGCTCAACCTCCGCTATTCGCAGATGGCTCCGCTCACCATGTGGGAGGAGAAGAACACCGGCTCGAATCTGCCCGCGCAGATCGAGCTGTACGCCACCGACGGCGGCGCCTACAAATTCCTCTTCATGGCAAAGGGCGGCGGCTCGGCCAACAAGTCGTTCCTCTTCCAGGAGACGAAGGCCGTGCTGAACGAGGCCTCCATGATGAAGTTCCTGGAGGAGAAGATCCGTTCGCTGGGCACGGCCGCCTGCCCGCCGTACCACCTGGCGATCGTCGTCGGCGGTACGTCGGCCGAGTTCGCGCTGAAGACCGCGAAGTACGCCTCCGCGCACTACCTGGACGAGCTGCCCGCCGAGGGCTCCCCCACCGGTCACGGCTTCCGGGACAAGGAGCTGGAGGAGAAGGTCTTCGAGCTGACGCAGAAGATCGGGATCGGTGCGCAGTTCGGCGGCAAGTACTTCTGCCACGACGTGCGTGTCGTCCGCCTCCCCCGCCACGGTGCCTCGCTGCCCGTCGCGATCGCCGTGTCGTGCTCGGCGGACCGCCAGGCCACCGCGAAGATCACCGCCGAGGGTGTCTTCCTGGAGCAGCTGGAGAAGGACCCGGCCCGTTTCCTGCCGGACACCACGGACGAGCACCTCGACGAGGCGGGGGACGTCGTGAAGATCGACCTCAACCGGCCGATGGACGAGATCCTCGCCGAGCTGACCAAGTACCCGGTCAAGACCCGGCTCTCGCTGACCGGTCCGCTGGTCGTGGCCCGCGACATCGCGCACGCCAAGATCAAGGAGCGGCTGGACGCGGGCGAGGAGATGCCGCAGTACCTGAAGGACCACCCGGTCTACTACGCGGGCCCGGCGAAGACGCCCGAGGGATACGCCTCCGGCTCCTTCGGCCCGACGACGGCCGGCCGCATGGACAGCTATGTCGCGCAGTTCCAGGCGGCGGGCGGCTCCAAGGTGATGCTCGCCAAGGGCAACCGGTCCAAGCAGGTCACCGACGCGTGCGACGCGCACGGCGGCTTCTACCTCGGCTCGATCGGCGGACCGGCGGCGCGCCTCGCACAGGACTGCATCAAGAAGGTCGAGGTCGTCGAGTACGAGGAGCTCGGCATGGAAGCGGTCTGGAAGATCGAGGTCGAGGACTTCCCCGCGTTCGTCGTCGTCGACGACAAGGGCAACGACTTCTTCACCGAGCCCGCCCCGGCACCGACGTTCACCAGCATTCCGGTGCGGGGCCCGGGTCTCGCCTGATGAGCTGAGGCGTGCCGAGGCACGACAGGAACGGTCCCGCGGGCGCGTTCCGGCCGCATTCCATCGGCCGGGGCGCCCCTGCGGGCCGTTCTCACGCCTCCGTTGTCACTCCTCCGTCCTCACCCCTCCAGCAGGCCCGACGTCGCGACCAGATAGCCGAGTTGGGCGCGGCTGTTGCTGCCCAGCTGCTCGGAGACCCTTCGCACGTGCTCGGCGACGCTGCGGCGGCTCATCCCGAGCCTGCGGGCGATCGAGTCGTCCGTCTCGCCGCCGACGACCGCCTGCAGGATGGTCCGTTGCAGGTCGGAGGTGACGACCGGGGTGCGCAGCGGTACGCGCTCCGGGCGGACCGGCACCGAGCGGGCCCAGGCTTCGTCGAAGTGACGGACCAGGAAGCGGACCAGGGACGGGTGCTGGATGCGCAGGGCGCTGTGCGGCTCGTCGGAGTACGGGACGAAGGCAAGGTCCCGGTCGAAGACGATGATCCGGTCGGCGATCTCGGCCAGCGTTCTGACCTCGGCGCCCTCGGTGGTCACCCGCTCGATGTAGGCGAGTGTCGCACGGTCCGAGCGGACGGTGTGCTGGTAGATCGTCCGCTGCCGGATGCCCCGCCGCAGATTGCGCAGGTCCCGGGGCAGCGACTCCTCGAGTACGTGCGCGGGACGGCCACCGCCGGGGTGGGCGGTGCGGACCTCCTCGCGGCAGCCCGCGACGCCCGCGTCGAGCGCCTTGCCGATCACGGCCGCGCCGGAGAGCCGAGTGAGGGCGGGCTGTTCGAGCCGGTGCACATCGGCGTACAGGCCCTCGAACACGGCAAGCGCGGCGCGGGCCGAGCGCAGTGTGCGACGCTCACGGGCTATCGCCTCCTCGATGGGCCCGAGTGCGTCGAACGAGGCGGTCTCGGGCGGCACGGGGATCAGGTACCCCGGTGAGTCACGGTCCTCCACCATCAGATGCAGGGTGGTCAGGCAGCCGGGCACCTCACCCGCCGGGAGTCGTCCTTCCGTGAGCGCGCGCCGATAGGCCGCGAGGGCCGTGTCGCATACGCGGTCCGGTGACGATTCGCGGCAATCACACGACCGTGGGCCGGAATGATCGTCCTTCACAACCATGCAGATTACATTCGTGCAATCCGGAGGCCATGGGCGAGCACGGCCGCTCGGTGAGTATGGGCCGGTGACGCACGACATCGAACAGGCGGACGACCGGCCGGACCCGGCACCGGACATCGATCCGGCCGGCACGGCGCGCGGCGAGCGCCGTTATCGATTCCTCGTCGCCGGATACTCCCTCTCTTCGTACGGCACCTTCCTGAATATGGTGGCGCTCAATCTGTTCGTCTACGAGACGACGGGCAGAGCGCTCGCGATGGGCCTGTTCATGGCCGTGCGGCTCGGGTCCGGATTTCTCGCCGGACTCGCTGCCGGCGGTCTCCTCGCCCGATTCACGGCCAAGAGCCTCATGCTGTGGACGAATGTGGCGCAGGCGGCGGTGATGCTGTTGCTGGTCTTCGCGCCGGAGGGGATGCGGACGGCCGCGCTGATGGCCGTTTCCGTGGTGGTGGGTGCCTGCGGAACGCTTTTCATGGTGTCGTTGCGCAGCTCCATTCCCGAGATGGTCGGCGACGAGCGGCGCTCGTGGGCCAACTCCCTTTCCATCACAGGACGTTCGCTGGCCATGGTGGCCGGTTTCGCTTCGGCGGGTGTGGTGGTCTCGCTGGTCGGCTACACCGCCGCTTTCGTGGTGGACATGGCCACCTTTGTGGTCTGCGCCGTGACGGTGGCCCTGCTGCCGATCGCGGGCGGGGGCAGGGGGAAGGACGCCCGGCCGGAATCGGAGGGGGATTCCGGCGGACGTACGCAGGAGGGGAAGCGGGGGACCGGGACGGGGCGGCGGCGGATGCCGGGGGCGTTCCTCAGGTCGGCCGCCGCGCCCGGTCTCGGTCTGATGGTGGTGCTGCGGGGTGCGGACGCCTTCGGTTCGTCCTCCCACAACGCCGCGCTGCCTGTCTACTCCGCCGGGCTCGATGCCTCGCACCCTGCCGTGTTCGTCAGCGCGTTCTGGTGTCTGTGGGCGCTGGGGAACGTCGTCGCGCAGCAGTTGATCCAGCGGTACATCAAGCGCACCGGCCGGGCGGTGGGCGCACCGGGGTTCGGGTACGGCACGTGTCTGATGTCCGGGGCGTTCATTCTGGCGTTCGCCGGGTTCCCGTCGGCGGCGACCGCCGTGATCGCACTTGTCGCGGGGGCGGCCGACGGGCTCACCGAGGTCTCGTACACCTCGCATCTGCAGACGCTCCCCGCCGATCTGCGCGGTCATGCGTTCGGGCTCTCCGCGACCGTGGAGAATCTCGGGTTCGGCGTCGGCATGATCCTGGTCGCGGCGGCACTCGACAGCCACAGCCCGCTGACCGTCGTCGCCTGGTCGCACGGGGTGGCCATCGTGATCGCCATGGTGTTCCTGATCAGGGTGGCGGGGCCGCGGAGGCGAGATCGCGTCCCCGTGCCCCGCTCCGGTGCCGATCGCGGTGGGCAGGTGCGGTGAGGGTTCGCGTACGACGGAATTCAGCCAATCTTGAGGCGCACTCGTGCGTGGCCGGCGGGCACGGGCGATGCCCGGGAACGGGGTGCCACGTGTCGCGGCCCTCCGCAGCTTCCCGGACGCCCCCGGCACGGGCCCCGTACGCCCCCGGTCACCTCGGATCCGGGCGCCGGGGCGGCCGGTCCGGCACCGCCGATTTCACGCAGTGGGCCGCGCCGCGGACTTGCGTCTTGCCGGGCCGCTGCGGTGGGTTGTCGGACGTTCCTGCAGTGCTCCGCCGACCCGGGGCATCAGGAAGCAGTCCTGGGGAACCAGGAAACAGCCGCCACCCCCCGCATACCCCGGACACCGCACCGCGCCGCGCCCAGCGGCTCGGCGCGGGCTCGCCCACCCTCACCTGACCGTCGAACACCGGAAAGGCGGACGCCGTATGACGCCGCTTCCCCACCGCAGCCACGCCGACGACCTGCTGTCCTTCATCAGGGCCAGCCCTTCCCCGTATCACGCGGTGGCGAGTGCCGCCCAGCGCCTGGAGAAAGCCGGCTTCCGCGAACTGCGCGGCACGGACGACTGGACGGGCACGACCGGCGGCAGCTTCGTCGCCCGCGGCGGTGCCCTGATCGCCTGGTACGTCCCCGAGGGCGCCCCCGCGCACACCCCCTTCCGGATCGTCGGCACCCACACGGACTCCCCGAATCTGCGGGTCAAGCCCGCCCCCGACACCGGGTCGGCGGGCTGGCGGCAGATCGCCGTGGAGATCTACGGCGGCGTTCCGCTGAACACCTGGCTCGACCGCGATCTCGGCGTCTCGGGGCGGCTCGCGCTGCGCGGGCCCGGCGGCGGGGTCGAGTCCCGGCTCGTCCAGATCGACGAACCGCTGTTGCGGGTGCCCCAGTTGGCCATCCATCTGGACCGTACGGTCAATGAGGGGCTCACCCTCGACCGGCAGCGCCATCTCGCCCCGCTGTGGGCGCTCGGGGCGCCCGAGGAGGGCTCGCTGCTGCGCCGGGTCGCGGCGGCCGGGGAGGTGGACCGGGACGACGTCCTCGGCTGGGATCTGATGCTCCATGACATCCAGCCGCCCGGATATCTCGGCGCGGACCGGGAGTTCGTGGTGTCCGCGCGGCTGGACAACCTGGTGTCGGTGCATGCGGGCGTCACGGCCCTGGCGGGTGCGGCGACCGCTGACGACGGTCCCTCGTACATCCCCGTCCTGGCGGCCTTCGACCACGAGGAGGTCGGCAGCGGTTCGGAGACGGGCGCGCAGAGCCCCCTGCTGGAACGGGTCCTCAGCCGTTCGGTCACGGCGCGCGGCGGCAGCTCCGAGGACTTCTCCCGCGCCCTGTCCGGTGCCTTCTGCATCTCCGCGGACATGGCGCACGCGGTGCACCCCAACTACGCGGAACGGCACGATCCGGGCCACCATCCGCTGCCCAACGGCGGCCCCGCGGTCAAGGTCAACGTCAATCAGCGGTACGCCACCGACAGCACCGGCATGGCGGTGTTCGCGGCGGCGTGCGAGCGGGCGGGTGCGCCGTGGCAGCCGTTCGTCTCCAACAACGCGATGCCGTGCGGCACGTCGATCGGCCCGCTCACCGCGGCCCGGCTGGGTGTCTCGACGGTCGACGTGGGCGTGCCGGGGCTGTCCATGCACTCGGCGCGCGAGCTGTGCGGGGCCGACGACCCCGGTCATCTGGCGGCCGTCCTGGGCGCGTTCGTGACGTCCGGCTGACACACCGGCGAGAGGCGGGGCGGCCGAGGCCGCCCCGCTCCTTCACCCACCCCCCATGTGCCGGTCGGTCCTACGCGAACCGCTGCTTCGCACTGCCGTCGCAGCTCTGCAGCTTCAGCGGGTCCTTGGCCGACGCGAGCGTCAGGCACAGTCCGGTCGAGGCCGCCGGGCGCAAGGTGCCCGACTGCTTGACGAACTGCTGGTTGGCCGCGCCCGAGCAGTTCCACACGATGAGCGTGGCGCCCGCCTTGTAGTCGGCGCCCGGCACATCGAGGCACCGGTCGTGGCTCAGCTCCGTCACGATGCTCTTCGTGCCGGAGTCGTACCACCAGCCCTGGTTGCGGCCGCCGTGGCAGTCCCAGCCGCCGATCCCGGTGCCGTTGCGGGTCACCGAGGCGGGGACGTCCACACAGGTGCCCGTGGCCTCGTTCTTCAGGGGCTTGAAGACGTCGTCCCACGCCGCGGCCCGCAGGACCGGCGATCCGGTGCTCGCCGGGTCTGCGCAGCTCGCCTCGCGCAGGGACGAGTTGTAGATCTGGGTCAGGCAGGAGGCGAAGGCCGCGTGGCCGCGCGCGTTCGGGTGGAAGGACTGCCGGACGGAGTTGGAGTCCGGCGGGAAGTGCGACAGGTCGATGTAGAGGCCGCGGGCCCAGGTGTCCTCGCTGCAGACCTCGTGACCGTGGAAGAGCCGGGAGTTGTCGAGGTAGACGGCTCCGGTGTCGGCGGCGGCCCTGCGCATGCCGCGCTCGAAGGCGGGAACCGCGACGTTACGGCCCCAGGCGGCGTCGGAGTCGTATCCGGCGCAGCCGCCGGGAAGCTTGCCGGGGAAGTTCGGGTTGTCGTAGAAGTCCGGGCCGATGGGGCTCGGGTAGCCCATGACCACGAGCTTGTAGTCACTGTTGTTGTATCCGGCGTCGGACATGACGGTCTTCAGATCGCGCACCGTCTTCTCGACCTTGGGGACGAGTCCGTCGACGCGCGCCTGCCAGCCGCCCTCGTACTTCGACTGGCACGCGCCCTGCAGGAGGACCCAGCGCTCGACGCAGTCCGTCATGACCGGGCCGAACTGGAGGTCGTCATTGGCGCCGGCGACCAGCACGATCATCTTGATGCGGGTGTTGCGGGCCTTGATGGCGAGGTTGTCGCTCTGCACGAGTTCGTCGGCGTACTGCTTCGATCCGCCGATCACGATGTTGCCGGTGTACGCGCCGGAGCAGGAGACGTTGTACGTGACGTCGGCCTGGATCCCGGTGCGGTGGATGGCCGAGTCGGGCGAGCGGTGGCACCAGTTGTCGGGGCCGTTCGTGCCCGCCTCGTACGTGCCGACGCCCTCGCCGGAGATCTCGCTGTCGCCGAGCGAGATCAGCCCGGTCTTGCGGTCGGCGAGCGGGCGCTCGGCCGGGTCGCCGTACAGCCGGGTTGCTTCGGCGGCCCGGATGGCCTCCAGTTCGGGCGACAGGGGGGTGGATGCGGTAGTGGTGATACCGGACCGGTCTGCCGCGCCCGCCGGTCCCGCGGCGGCGGCCATGCCGCCCAATGCCGCCGCCATGGCCGCGGCGGCCACGACCGTACAGCGAAGTCTGTGCCTGGTGCGCCTCATTGCGCCTCCCCGGGTTGTGGTTACCCCCGGTATTTACTGGTCGGTAGGCGACTTGGGAATACACAGAACAAGACAAGTGCTCAACTTTTTCAGGAGGTTGAACCCCATGGACGACGCACAGGCCACCGCACAGACCCCCGCGGACGGCACGGATTTCCGCATCGAGCACGATTCGATGGGCGAGGTGAGGGTGCCGAAGGACGCCAGGTGGCGGGCCCAGACGCAGCGCGCGGTGGAGAACTTCCCGATCTCCGGCCAGCGCCTGGAGCGGGCCCACATCGAGGCCCTGGCCCGGATCAAGGCGGCCGCGGCCAAGGTGAACGCCGAGCTGAAGGTGCTCGACCCGGACATCGCCCTGGCCATCCAGGCGGCCGCCGATGAGGTCGCCGAGGGGCGCTGGGACGCACACTTCCCGATCGATGTCTTCCAGACCGGGTCCGGCACCTCGTCCAACATGAACACCAATGAGGTCGTGGCCACCCTCGCCACGGAGCGCCTGGGCCGCGAGGTCCACCCCAACGACCACGTCAACGCCTCGCAGTCGTCCAACGACGTCTTCCCGTCCTCCATCCACATCGCCGCGACCGCGGCCGTCACCGGCGAGCTGATCCCGGCGCTGGACCATCTGGCTGCCGCTCTGGAACGCAAGTCCGCCGAGTTCGCGACGGTCGTGAAGTCGGGGCGTACGCATCTGATGGACGCCACGCCCGTCACTCTGGGCCAGGAGTTCGGCGGTTATGCGGCACAGATCCGGTACGGCGTCGAGCGGCTGCGGGCCTCCCTCCCCCGCCTCGCCGAGCTGCCGCTGGGCGGCACGGCCGTCGGCACCGGCATCAACACCCCGCCCGGCTTCTCCGCCGCCGTCATCGCCGAGGTCGCCCGTGCCACCGGGCTGCCGCTCACCGAGGCCAGGGACCACTTCGAGGCGCAGGGCGCGCGGGACGGGCTCGTGGAGGCCTCCGGCCAGCTCCGCACCATCGCCGTCTCGCTCACCAAGATCTCCAACGATCTGCGCTGGATGGCGTCCGGGCCGCGCACCGGTCTGGCCGAGATCAGCCTTCCCGACCTCCAGCCGGGCTCGTCGATCATGCCGGGGAAGGTGAATCCGGTCATTCCCGAGGCCGTTCTGATGGTCGCGGCCCAGGTGATGGGGAACGACCAGACGGTCGCCGTCGCGGGCGCGGCGGGCAATTTCGAACTGAATGTGATGCTTCCGGTCATCGCGAAGAATCTGCTGGAGTCGGTGCGGCTGCTGGCCAATGTCTCCCGGCTGCTCGCGGACCGTACGGTCGACGGAATCACCGCGAACGTGGAGCGGGCCAGGGAGTACGCGGAGTCCTCGCCGTCCGTCGTCACCCCGCTGAACAAGTACATCGGTTACGAGGAGGCGGCGAAGGTCGCCAAGAAGTCCCTGGCCGAGCGCAGGACGATCCGCGAGGTGGTGCTGGACTCCGGATATGTCGAGCGCGGCGATCTCACGGTGGAGCAGCTCGACGAGGCGCTGGACGTGTTGCGCATGACCCGCCCGTGACATGCGTCGCGGCGACAGGGCCGCGGCATCTGTGAGAGGGGCCGGCAACCGGGGGTGGGAGAAGGAGCGGGGCCGGGTGCGTGCAGCGACAACGCCGCAGGTGTGCGTGCCCAGCGCCGTGGCGCCGCCCGCCGATTACCGGCCCCTCTAAGATCTGCCCATGACGGGTAGTGGATACATCGAGCACTGGGCGCCGGGTGATCAGATCCTGTGGCGCTACCGCGACAACGGCCTGCTGCGGCGGGACCCCACGCCGGATCACGCCCAGGGCCCGGTCCACATCTGCCGCCCCGTCACCGTCGTCCAGGACACCGGCGAACTGCTCGCCGTATGGGTGGCACCCGGCACCGAGTGTGTGAAGCCGGTGCTGGCGAACGGCACCGAGGTGCACGACGAGCCGCTCGCCACCCGCTACACCGCCCCGCGCACCACCGCCCGCTCGGCCTGGCTGGGCAACGGAGTGCTGAAGCTCGCCCGTCCCGGTGAACCCTGGTCGGTCTGGCTGTTCTGGGAGCCCGGCTGGCAGTTCCGCAGCTGGTACGTGAACCTGGAGGAACCGCGCACCCGCTGGGCCGGCGGCATCGACTCCGAGGATCACTTTCTCGACATCTCCGTCTACCCGGACCGCAGCTGGGTCTGGCGCGACGAGGACGAGTTCGCACAGGCTCAGCGGGTCGGTCTGATGGCCCCGCAGACCGCGCAGCGGGTACGGGAGGCGGGCCTCGCGGCCGTCGAGGTGATCCGGGACTGGGGCGCGCCGTTCCGGGACGGCTGGGAGGACTGGCGGCCCGATCCGCACTGGCGGGTTCCCGCGCTCCCGGATGACTGGGACCGTACCCCCTCGCATATGCCGTCGTGAGACCCTTGATGCACCCCAGGGGGGCAAACGTAGGATCGTCCTCCGGAGGGCCGCTCCACTCCAACCGGCGGACGCGGCACCGGACCTGACCGCAAGTCATCGCACGAGCACCACGCACTGCATGAGCTGTATGAGCAGCATCAGTCGTATGAGTCGCATGAGCCACTACGAGGGGGTGGAGACGTGCTCGCTTTCGGCCGCCCTGTCGCCGGAAACGTTGTCACCGAACCACGCTGGGGGCATCCGGTTTCGGCCCCTCGTTCGGGGGCATCCGGTGACAGCCGTTGTTATCGCCGCTCTTGCCGGGGCACAGTAGCGCCCCACGAGGTGATTGCCTCATACAACCGGCCCGGACGGACGGAACCCCACGCGTGACGGAGCATCCCACCTCCCACGAAGGCCGGCAGCCTCTTGCCGCCCGGTCGCAGGAACGCACCCGGCCGCGGCAGCAGGATGCCGCGGCGGCGGCTTCCCCTGCCTCCGCCGCGATCCCCGGCCCGGCCACGGCGCCGGGCGCGGGAGCGAATCCGGCAGCTTCCGCGGCGAACCCCGGCCCCGCAGGACTCGACCCACAGGCCGCGGCCCGTCGCGAGGGCGACCGGCTGCGCTTCGTGGGGGCCGCCACCCGGCGGATCGCCCGCGGCATAGACCTGGACGAGATCGTGCTGGGCCTGTGCCGGGCCAGCGTGCCGACGTTCTCCGACGCCATACTGGTCTACCTCCGCGACCCGCTCCCGGTCGGCGACGAGCGGCCGGTCTCCCCGTTCGTGCTGCGGCTGCGCCGGTCGGACCGGCTGCGCTTAAACGAGGAGGAGACCGGGACCTCGTCGGAGATCGAACGACTGCGGCTGCCCGCCATCGACCCGCACGGCGATCTGCCCGCGGCCGCCGAGCTGTGCGAGGTCCGCTCGGGCGGCGCGCTCGCCGAGGTGCTGCGCGGTGTACGGCCGGTCTTCGGGGACTCCGCAGCGGCCCGCGCCGCGCTGCCCGAGCTGCTCGGTAACGGACGGACCGTGCCCACCGGACACCGTGCGATCCTCGCCCCGCTGCGCGGACGGCGACGGGTGATCGGCGCCGCCGTCTTCCTGCGCGGAACCGGACGGCCGCCCTTCGAGGCCAATGACCTGCTGGTCGCCGCCCAGCTGGCGACGCACACCGCGCTCGGCATCGACAAGGCCGTGCTGTACGGACGCGAGGCGTACATCGCCGACGAGCTGCAGCGCACCATGCTGCCCGACTCGCTGCCGCAGCCGACCGGCGTCCGGCTCGCCTCCCGCTATCTCCCGGCCGCCGAGACGGCCCGGGTCGGCGGCGACTGGTACGACGCGATCCCGCTGCCCGGGAGCCGGGTCGCCCTGGTCGTCGGTGACGTCATGGGCCACTCCATGACGTCCGCGGCGATCATGGGGCAGCTGCGCACCACCGCGCAGACCCTCGCCGGGCTCGACCTGCCGCCGCAGGAGGTGCTGCACCACCTCGACGAGCAGGCGCAGCGGCTCGGCAGCGACCGCATGGCGACCTGCCTGTACGCGGTGTACGACCCCGTCGCGCACCGCATCACCATCGCCAACGCCGGACATCCGCCGCCCGTCCTGCTCCATCTGGGCGGCCGTGCGGAGGTGCTGCGGGTGCCGCCCGGCGCTCCGATCGGCGTCGGCGGTGTGGACTTCGAGGCCGTCGAGCTCGACGCTCCCGCGGGCGCCACGCTGCTCCTTTACACCGACGGTCTGGTGGAGTCCCGGCTGCGGGACGTCTGGACCGGGATCGAGCAGCTGCGCGAGCGTCTCGCCGCCACCGCCCGGCTCACCGGCCCGGATCATTCGCCGCCGCTGGAGGCCCTCTGCGACGACGTGCTCGACATGCTCGGCCCCGGCGACCGGGACGACGACATCGCGCTGCTGGCCGCCCGGTTCGACGGGATCGCGCCAAGTGACGTCGCGTACTGGCACCTGGAACCGGAGGAGACAGCTCCGGGACGAGCCCGCCGGCTGGCCCGCCGGGCGCTGAGCCGTTGGGGACTCGACGATCTCTCCGACTCGGTGGAGCTGCTGGTCAGCGAGGTGGTGACCAACGCGGTGCGCTATGCGGAGCGGCCGGTGACGCTGCGGCTGCTGCGCACCGACATCCTGCGCTGCGAGGTCGGCGACGACGCACCGCAGCTGCCCCGGCAGCGCCGGGCCAGGGACATGGACGAGGGCGGCCGCGGTCTGTTCCTCGTGAACCGGCTGGCCAGACGGTGGGGGGCCACGCGTCTTTCGACCGGCAAGGTGGTCTGGTTCGAGATGCCGACCCGGGGCCAGTAGGGGGTCCGGGCCGGGGGCGGACAAGAGCCCTGCACGGACGGTAGCCAAATGTTGCCGACCTCCTGTCGGCGGAGTTGACTTCAGTCGTGAACGAGACGACCTGACCGAAACCCCCACCGACGGGAGGACGCTCGTGCCTGAGGAATCGAAGACCAAGAACACCTCCTACACCACGAACAACGCCGGAATCCCGGTGGAGAGCGATGAACACTCGCTCACTGTCGGATCCGACGGTCCGATCCTGCTCCAGGACCACTACCTCATCGAGAAGATGGCCCAGTTCAACCGGGAACGGGTCCCCGAGCGAGTGGTCCACGCCAAGGGCTCCGGCGCCTACGGCATTTTCAAGGTGACCAACGACGTCAGCCAGTTCACCAAGGCCGACCTCTTCCAGCCGGGCAAGCAGACCGCCATGCTCGCCCGCTTCTCCACGGTCGCCGGTGAACAGGGCTCTCCCGACACCTGGCGCGACCCTCGTGGGTTCGCCCTGAAGTTCTACACGGAGCACGGCAACTACGACATGGTCGGCAACAACACGCCGATCTTCTTCGTGCGCGACCCGATGAAGTTCCAGGACTTCATCCGCTCGCAGAAGCGCCGCCCGGACAGCGCGGTGCGCGACCACGACATGCAGTGGGACTTCTGGACCCTCTCCCCCGAGTCCGCCCACATGGTCACCTGGCTGATGGGCGACCGCGGCATCCCGAAGACGTACCGCAACATGAACGGCTACAGCTCGCACACCTATATGTGGGTGAACGCGGGCGGCGAGAGGTTCTGGGTCAAGTACCGCTTCAAGACCGACCAGGGCATCGACTTCTACGCTCAGGCCGAGGCCGACGAGATGGCCGGCATCGACGGCGACGTCCACCGCCGTGACCTGTTCGAGTCGATCAAGCGGGGTGATCACCCGAGCTGGACGCTGTATGTCCAGATCATGCCGTTCGACGATGCGCCGGACTACCGGTTCAACCCGTTCGACCTCACGAAGGTGTGGCCGCACGGCGACTACCCGGAGATCGAAGTCGGCCGGATGACGCTCAACGAGAACCCCGAGGACTTCTTCGTCCACATCGAGCAGGCGTCCTTCGAGCCGTCGAACCTGGTGCCCGGCATCGGTCCGTCGCCCGACAAGATGCTGCTCGGCCGGCTCTTCTCGTACCCGGACACCCACCGGTACCGGATCGGCCCGAACTACGCGCAGCTGCCGCCGAACCGTCCGCGGTTCGGCCGGAACTCGTACGCGAAGGACGGCCCGATGCGGTACGAGCCCGCTCGTACGGGAGCGGTCTACGCACCGAACTCGTACGGCGGTCCGGCCGCGGACACCGAACGCTACGGCGACCCGGCGGGCTGGGCCACGGCGGGCGAGATGGTGCACGAGGCGTACAAGCTGCACCGCGAGGACGACGACTGGGGCCAGGCGGGCACGATGGTGCGCAAGGTCCTGGACGACGCGGCGCGTGACCGGCTGGTGTCCAACATTTCCGGCCATCTGCTGGACGGGGTGAGCGCCCCGGTCCTGGAGCGGGCGCTGCAGTACTGGCGCAACGTGGACAAGGACCTCGGCGACCGGATCGCGAAGAAGGTCAACGGCGGCTGACACCGTCGTACGCGGATGCATGAGTCAGGGGCGGTGCCGGCCGGCCCCCCCCCAGACGCATGCGGTCCCAGCTCTCTCCCTGGGTCTTATACACAACACCCAGCCCACGAGA
>NZ_JBHVWS010000103.1:0-16779 GCF_042882185.1 Streptomyces sp. NPDC058239 | reverse complement strand
GCTCCCCGATCGCTTACGAGAACACCTTCCAAACAACATCAACTACCCTGACCCGAGCCGCATAGACGTGTTCAAGATCCGGGGTCAAGGCCCGTTCGATGATCGGAATGGTTGAACGCTCCTCCACTCTTCCGCTCAGGGTGACGACTCCTTCCTGAACGGTCGCTGTCACGCCCCCGGGTGTCATCCGGAGAGTCCGGCCCAGTACCTCGTCGACGATTTCTTCGTGTATGGCGTCGTCGCGGCGGAGCATGGGGCGCAGCAGATCCGAGCGGCTGACGATGCCCACGAGCGTGCCGGTGTCATCGATGACCGGGAGGCGTTTGACGCCCCGCTCGTTCAGGAAGCGCGCTGTCTCGACGATGCTCCAGGCGGGGCGGGCCGTCAGCACGGGAGTGGACATGAGATCACCGGCGGTGCGGGCGTCCATGGTGCGGTGGTTCACGGCCGCCGGCCCGCGCAATTGGTCACGGCCCTCTGCTTCCGGCAGGCCGGCCTGTCTGCGGAGCAGGTCGGCCTCGGAGACGATGCCGATGGGGTGGTGGTGGGTGTCCACGACGGGAAGGGCCGAGACGTCGTTGTAGGCGAGGCTCCAGGCGACCGTCTTGAGTGATGCTTCGGGGCTGGCCGTGGCCACGTCCCGGGTCATGACTTCGGCGACAGTGCGGTGCATCATGGTCCGATTCCCTTTCGTGCTGGGGCGCCAGTCGTGGGCGGCGACGGCAGCAGCGCGGCCGCACTGCTCTGCGGACGGTCCGTGCGTGACTCACTGGGGGGAGGTGGGTACGGGGTCATCCACGTGTGCGGTCACATTCCTCACGACCGCGACCACTCCGTCGAGTTGTTCGGCAAGGCACGTCAGGATCGCGATCTGGCTCCGGCTCTTCAGCCGGCCTTCCAGAGTGACAACGCCGTCCACGACATGGACGGTTACCACGTCGGCTCTGAGCCCCATGGTGCCCACGAGTACGTCCTCGACGATGCGTCGTCGTATCTCCGCGTCGGGTCGCAGAAAGAGGCGTAGCAGGTCCCGGCGCGTGACGATGCCGACAAGTCTGTCCTCGTCGTCCACGACCGGAAGTCGTTCCACGCCACCGCGCATCATCAGCCGGGCCGCTTCCGGTGCGCTCTCCTGCGCGTGGACGGTCACCGCCGGCGTCGACATGACCTCGGCGGCGGTGAATTCCGCTCCGGACGGGGCCGTGGTCGTGGCATCGGCGTCAGGAGCGTCGCCCGTGACCAGATGCCTTGCCGCTTGCCGGTTCACCAGGTCGCTCTCGGAGACGACACCGACAACCCGGTCCTCGTCGTCGAGTACGGGCAGTCCACTGATGTCGTGCTGGGCGAGCAGTTTCGCCACCTCCTTGAAGGAGGTGAGCGGGACGACCGAGACGACCTGGTCGGTCATCAGGTCTCCCACTTCGATGTACTTCATGGAGGCACCTCCTGCCGTCTCACAGCGACTCACCCGGACGCGATGCCGGTGGTTGTTCAGGAACCACGATCCGCCGGGCCGTACTGAGACGAGGAGGGCCGGATGGGTCGTGGCCGGGACCGGTCGGACCCGGTTCGGGCGTCTGGGCACCTGGGCACGGCAGGATTCTTCCGACAGGGTCCATTGGGCCCCGGGGCGGTCCTGAGCGGCCCTCTTCCCGCAGGGGTAAGCGGTGTCAGCGTGAGAGCTGACCCTTCGGTGGCCTCGGTGAGGAGGAACCATGAACGGCACCACCGGCAGCCCGGAACTGGGATCCGTCATCGTCGGCGTCGACGGCTCCGACCCGGCCCGCCGGGCAGCGCTGTGGGCAGCGGCCGAGGCCGCGCGTCGTGACAGTCCGTTGCGCATCGTCTACGCGGCTGACACGGACGGCCGGGTTCTCTATCTCTCGGCGGAGAGCATCGAGCGCGTTCGCAGCGCGGGCTGCGAACTGCTGCGGGAAACCGCCGCTGCCGTCGCGGAACGGTATTCCGGTCTGCACGTCACGACGGAGTTCAGCCGCGGCGCACCCGTCCCCAGCCTGCACCGGACCGCCGGCCTGCGCGGAACGGTCGTGGTGGCCAACCGCGGTCTCGGCGGGTTCAAGAGCCTCATGCTCGGATCCGTCGGCCTGAAGGTCGCCGCGGGTGCCACGACGCCCGTCGTCGTGGTCAGGGGCACTGACAACGGGGCCGAGACCGGAGTGGTGCTCGCCGCGGTCCGTGACGAGCACGATGCCGAATGCGCCCTGTACGCGGCGCGCGAAGCCGAGATCCGTAAGGCATCGCTGCGGCTGCTGCACGTGTGGAACATTCTCGAATCCGCCGGACTCGCCGTGACCATGCTCGACGATGTCGAAGCGATCGCCGGCGAACATGTCCATCACCTGATGGCTGTGACGAACCGGATCCGCGGCGAATTCCCGGACCTGGACGTGCAGGCGGATGCTGAGAAGAGCCTGACCGTGGCCGGGGTCCTGGTGGAGGCATCGCGCCACGCGGATCTGCTGGTGATGGGCGGACGGCGCTCGCCCGGTTTCATCGGCCCCACTCTCGGGCGGGCGACGCACAGCCTGCTGCACCACGCGCACTGCCCCGTGCAGCTCATTCCGCGGCACGGTTCCGGGCATGGGAGTGAGTCGTGATGGGCACCGGCGAACGCCATGAACTCGTCATCGGTATCGACCCGGCCAGGAACTGGCACCTGGCATTGGCGTGGGCGGCGGACGAGGCGCATCGACGAGGGCTGGAACTCCGGCTCGTCGTGGCCATACCTCCATCGCACGAATGGCGTGAGGGCGATGACCGCCCACGCAGAAAGGCCATGCTCCAAGCGGGGGCGGACGCTCTTCGGGAGGGGGCGACTGGGTACGGGCGCGCCACCTGCAACTGCAGCCGGCCACCGATCTGCTCGACGGTTTCCCGGCTGCCGTGATCGGCGGGCTGTCTGCACAGGCCCGCATGGTCGTTCTCGGATCCCGGCATCTGAGCCATACGGCGGAGTATTTCAGCGCCGGCTCCCTCGTCGTCCCCGTCACGGCCCAGGCGCGCTGTCCCGTGGTGGTCGTGGGCGACGCGGAGCACATCACCCAGCAGCCGACCTACCTGGTCGTGGGAATCGACGGCAGCGAGTCCTCGAAGGCGGCGTTGGGGCTGGCGTTCGAGGAGGCCGACCTCCGCGGAGCAGCGCTCCGCGCCGTCTCGGTCTGGCAGCCACCCGTAGTCATGTTCCAGGACGAGGAGGTTGCCGTGCAGGCTCAGCGGCGCATGCTCTGCGAGACCACGGCGGGCTGGTCGTCGAAGTACCCGGACGTGCACCTGACGCACGAGGTGCCGACCGGACATCCGGTGGAGGAGCCGGCCGGGGCGTCTGAACACGCTCTGGCCGTCGTCGTGGGCCGCCGTGGCCGGGGCGGCTACACGGGCATGCGGCTCGGCTCCGTCGTCCACGGACTGCTGCACCGGGCACACTGCCCGGTGATCACAGTTCCCCTTGTGTGAACTCCGCGGTGACGACCACCCCGGCCGGGGAGAGGGAACCCGGACAGGAGCTCTGCGGGCTGGCTGGGCCGGAGGCCGAGCGGTGTCTGGCCGAAGCACGGCCGCAACGAGGTGGCGGAGGCGCGCAGCGCGCCTTTGCACAGCCGCGTTCTTGCGCAGCTTCGCGATCCTCTGATCATGGTGCTGCTGGGTGCGGCACTGCTGACGATCGTGATCGGTGACCACCCGGATGCGGTGGTCATCGGTCTGGTGATCGTCTTCAACACAACGGTGGGAGTCGCGCAGGAGATCCGTGCCGACCACGCCGTGTCGGCCCTGTCGGCCCTGTCGGCCTTGTCGGCACCGAGCGCCCGCGTGCTGCGTGACGGCACCGCACGTGAGGTCACCGCAGCTGTTAGGTCACGTGTCCAGTCGATACCCCCTCTGGGCCGCGACCGCCCGCACGGCGGAACCGGACCGGCTGCTGCGGGACGCAGCGCCTGGAGGCAACTTCAGCCAAGTTCCATGCGCACGTCCACGACGCCTTCGACCGCGCGAATGGCCCGAGCCAGAAGTGGCACCAGGGAACGGTTCCGGAGAGGTCCCCGCAGGGTGACGACACCATCCAGCACAGAGAATTCCACCCGGTCCGGGGGAGAGAGTTCGGCGACAACAGCGGATCGGATCTCCTCGTCGATCTCCTCGTCCGGGCGCAGGAACACCTTCAACAGGTCGCTGCGGCTCACGACGCCCTCCAGCATGCCGAGATCGTTCACGACGGGCAGTCGTTTCACTCGCCTGCGCGCCATGATGCGGGCGGCCTCGGCGAGCGTGGCGTCGGGGTGGACGGTGACGGCCGGACTCGACATCAGCTCCTCGGCCAGCACGGCGCTGGCTTTGGACGCCTCCTCCAGTTGGCCGGGCAGCTTCGGGTCGTCCTGCCGGAACTCCTCCTTAGGCAGCAGGTCCGCCTCGGAGACGACCCCGACGACGCGCCCCTCGCCTTCGAGGACCGGCACGGCGCTGACCTTCCACTGATGCATCAGCTCGACGATCTCTTTGTACGAGGCCTCGCGGCCGATGGCCACAGCCGTGTGGGTCATGACGTCGCTGACGGTGTACCGGGATGCAGCCATGGGGTGCTCCGTAAGTTGTTGGGTGGCCAGGGAGGGCCGGACGTGGCATATGGGGTCTTGCCTTCAGCGGCTTCCGAGGAGTGGCAGTCCGGCTCTTTTGGACACCCGGGCTGCTGATTGAGATGTGCGTTGTGGTCCAGCCGACAGCCGACCTGGCGCTGCTGACCGCCCACCGATCCGATCTGGTGGCTGACCGGGTGCGGATGAACAACCGGCTGAGGGGTGTGTTGACCGACGGCTTCCCTGCTCTGGAGCGGGCCTTGGCCTACTCGGCCCACAAGGGCGCACTGGTGTTGCTCACCGGCCACCGGGTTCCGGCCGCTCTGCGGCGCCGGGGCCGGCCGGCGGCCTGGCATCCGCGAAGGGCCGAACCGGGACTTCTACCTCAAGAAGCGCGGCGAGGGCTGCAAACACGTCCAGGCGATCGCCGCCCCTGCCCGCCGACGAGCGAGCGTTCTGTGGGCTCTCCTGCGCGACGACCGGGTCTTCACCTCCTCCCTGCCGGTCGCGCAAGCGGCTTGACTTCGTCATTGAGACTCCTCGGGCGTGACTCTTGGGTGAGGCACGACGGCGTACTCACACAAGCCCGCCGCTGCCATGAGGGGCGTAGAGATCGAGCAGACGGATCCGAGTGGCCTGCAACCGGTGGGCGAGAACCTGCCCCACCCAATGGCCGATGGCCGAACCGAAGGCGGGATCCGCGTCCATCATCATGCGTACGGTCGCCGCGTCGAACTCATGGGTACGGACAGGCGTCATCGCCTCTGCTCCGAGGTGCCAGATGTAGGGCTCGAACAGCCAAGCCCAGCCGACCAGTTCGCCGGAGCCGAGGCTCTCGATCGCTGCCGGGGAACTGCCTGGTACGCGGATGTCCAGCGTGACGGTGCCCGAGCGCAGGATCCAGAAGCGGTCGGCGTGGTCTCCTTCTTGGAAGAGACGGGTTCCCTGGGCGAAATTGACCTCCTGCCCGTTCCCCATCAGGCGGGCACGGTACTGGGCAGGCAGGGCTGCGGTGATGCGAGTCGGAGAATCGCTCATAGGTGGCCTCCTCTGTAGCCTCCGGTTTCAGCATCGCCGCGCAGTCGGTTCACGGACATGGGTCGAGCGGCCCCTGCCGCGGCCCCGTCCGGCCCTGGGCGGGCAAGCTTTGCGATGTCAGAGCGCTTGGCGCTCAGTCGGCCGAGTTACTCCTGGCGCCCGATCGCGAGTTCGGATCAGACGGCTTCGTGAGTGCCCGGCAGCAGATTCTTTTCAATGTATCGGCGTACGTCCGCGGTGGGCGAGCTGAGGCGTCGTGAGATTTCCGCTTTTGGCGCGATGGGCGCCCTTATGGCGTGGGCCCCGGGCGGCAGTGCCGCGAGGTCGGTCATGAATTCCAGGCCGAGCAGCGGTGCCAGATCCTCGGGATGTCGTCCCAGCACAGAGGCGAAGACGTCCACGTCATCTGCGTCCACACGATAGGCGGAGAGGAAATCGAGGACCGAATCCAGACCGGCACAGACAAGGAAGCCTCGGTCCGGCGGCAGATTGCGCACGAACAGACTGAACGTCGCCGAACGTGTCATGCCCTCGCTCAGATACGCATGAGCCATCGTGACCTCGTAGAGGTCGGTGCTCGTGGCATCCGACGTCGACGGCACCTTCCTCCCCGTCGCGTCACTCCTTCCGGGACTGCCGCCCGCCCCCGCGCGCTCGCGCCGCACCACCCTGCACTCCTCCCTCCACTATCGGCCTCCTGCGTCTCGTGGGCCAGCCGGACGCCGGGGCGGCAACCAGCACCGCCGAGTCTCTTCTGCCGCTGCCGAAGAGCACGTGGTGCGTGCGGACCAGCCTGACCACGAAGGGGGGCCGAACGTTCCGTATCCGGGCCGAACGGGTCCTCATGAACGGCCCGTTCCAGTGCAACTGTGAGGGCAGGTACTTCTGCCCGGTCGAGTGGAAGGCGGTGGAAATGATGAAGCAGCCTCTGGTCTCGGGTGTGGACGGATCGGAGACCAGCCTGCGGGCAGTCGACTGGGCCGTCGATGAGGCGGCTCTTCATGGGCTTCCGCTGCGGCTGGTGTACGCGTCCAGGTGGGAGCGGTACGAGGGCGCCGCGCCGGCGCTCAGCCTGGGCCGCCCTTCGGCGCAGGCGCTCGCCGACAGCATCGTCGAAACGCCTGCTGAGCGTGCCCGTCGCCGTCGTCCGGACGCCGACGTCTCGGTCGAGGTGACGCCCGAGGACGCGGTGATCGCCCTTTTGTACGAGGGACGCAATACCGAGGCGCTGATCAATCGCCGCCGCAGCCACCTCGGACTCCAACTCGGCCGAGTTGCTCATACCCTGCTCTGCCACGCCGACTGTCCGGTGGCTGTCGTACCTCTGGCGGCCCGATCGTGCGAGACCCCCGCCTCACTTCCTGAGTTGCGACGCGTGGTCGGGGACGTACGTCTGAAGGTCCCTCGGCGGCCGTTGGTACCCGCTGGCCGCAGGCCGCGGAGGCAGTTCGATCACCGGCGGAGCGACTGCCTCGTACGGCACGCTCGACAGGAGATGGGCGATCATGTTCAGCCGGGCCCGGCGCTTGTCGTCGCTCTCGACGACGTACCACGGAGCCTCCGAGATGTCGGTATGGACGAGCATCTCGTCCTTCGCCCGCGAATAGGCCTCCCAGCGGGTGATCGATTCCAGGTCCATCGGCGAGAGTTTCCACCGGCGGGTGGGATCTTTCAGCCGGCGTCGGAACCGCTCCTCCTGCACCGCGTCACTCACCGAGAACCAGTATTTGCGCAACAGAATGCCGTCCTCCACCAGCATCCGCTCGAAGATCGGGCACTGGCGAAGGAACCGCTGGTGTTCTTCCATGGTGCAAAAACCCATGACGCGCTCGACGCCTGCGCGGTTGTACCAGCTGCGGTCGAGCAGGACCACTTCCCCCGCGGCTGGAAGATGCTCGACATAGCGCTGGAAATACCACTGGCCGCGCTCGCGCTCAGTGGGTCGCGGCAGAGCGACGATACGTGCCACTCGGGGATTGAGGTGTTCGGTGACACGTTTGATCGTGCTCCCCTTGCCCGCCGCGTCACGTCCCTCGAACACCACGACGAGCCGTGCGCCCTCCGCGCGTACCCACTCCTGGAGCTTCACGAGTTCGGTCTGGAGCCGGTACAGCTCCCGCTCGTACAGCGAGCGCGGCAGCTTTCCGGGCTCGCTCGAGCCTTTTTCGTCCGACATGGGATGACGTTATGGAGGAGACCCTGCTCGAAGTCAAGCGTCAGCGCCGAACGGGTTTCGCTGCGCGCACTCGGTACGGCGTGCCCCTCGTCGTGGATCGCCGTGAATCACAGGGTGAGCAGGGCGACGCCACCGCGATGTGGACGGAGCGGATGTCGGGTTCGGCGTACGGTATGACTCGGTCGTAAGTGGCCGTGCAGGGAAGGCAAGGCGGCCCTGGAAACAGGGACAAAGTAAAGCGTCAGGTTACGTGCCACGCATGGACGCAATGACGCAACAGCGTAGTAGACCAGCGCTGTCGCATGCGCGTCGGCGAGCAGGGGCCTGTATCACCAAAGCCTCCCTGCCCGAGTCGGTGGGCCCATTGGTCGGGACCACTGTGCTGTCAGGACTGGATCGTGGTCGTGGAATGCCCGCCGGGCGAGCGGCAGTCCGCTGTCGGTCACTGATCAGCTGGACTGATGCGCCGGCCTGTGAGGCGCGTGGGCCGGATCGACACCCATGTGTTGCGTTCGCCCCCTGCCCAGGGCGTGGTATGGGCGCGATCGGCAAGCTGCCGCAGTGCGTCGGGCTCGGTAACGATCCGCGCAGGGCCTACGGCAAGCACGCTCCATCCCTGGCTCATGGCCTCGTCCACGTGGTCGACCTCGAATGCGACATCCGTTCCCCCGGCTGTCGCAGGCACTGCGTCAGGTGCGGTCCGGAAAGCGATCGTGCCATCGATGACTTCGTAGTTCACTGGAAAGACTGCCGGGCCATCGGGTGTCGCCACCGCGATGCGTCCTACGCCGTGTGTGGAGAGCCGGGCGCGGCATTCGTCGGGGTCCAGGTCCTGCAACCGGGGGTGCAGGAGTGCCTGGCCCTGGTGGCCGGGTGGCAGATCAATGCCGCCTCCGCGCAGGGCTGCGACGGTGGTGCCGAGTGCGTCGGCCAGGCTGATGAGACTCGCCGGACTCGGGTCAGCCGGCCGTTGTTCGAGGTATGCCAGGTAGTCCGGCGCCATTCTGGCGCGGCGGGCCGTTTCTGCACGGCTGAGCCCCTGTCGCTCGCGTTCCATGGCCACGCGCCGACCGATGTCGCCGGGGTTGGGTGCCCCATCGAGCGGGACCTTGCCGGACTCGGCCATGCCCGGCCGGGACGGCTCGCGGGATCTGCCGGGCCGGTGCTCAAGGTGACGGATATGGGCGTCGGGCCCGGGGAACACGAGCGTCACCTGGTCGGTATCCGACCAGTGCACGTCGTAGGGAGGGGTTCCGTCCTCATGGTGGAGTCCGACAATCTCGCCGTCGCGCCTGCCGGCGCCGGTGGCCGGGCTTTCGACAACAAGCTGATCGCCGAGGTGAGCTCGCATGACCGCCGCCAATTCCTCATGATGTTGCTGTACCCAACGTGCCACGCATGGCGTGTCGCCGCATGGGATGAGAAACCGTGTTTCCGCGTGGCCGAGCGGGCCGGTACCGGCCCACTGGTCCACCGACGAGCCTGGCCGGCCCATCCGCGCGACTCGCGGCGACAGGTCCTGACCCGCTCGACACATGACCATCACCGGCCGTCACATCCCGAAGGGAGAAGCCGCATGCACCACCGATCGGTCGCAGAGCTCATGACTAGAGACGTCGTCAGGGCACGGCGTGACCTGCCGTTCAAAGAGATCGTCAAGCTGCTGGCGGAGAACGATGTCACAGCGGTACCCGTGGTCGATGAACTGGATCGCCCCATGGGCGTCGTGTCCGAGGCCGACCTGCTGCGCAAGTCTTCCGACCAGGTCGATCCGTCCGGCCGCACACCGATTCCGCATCTGGAGGCGTGGGAGCGGGCCAAGGCCGAGGGGGCCAGGGCCGAGGAACTGATGTCGGCTCCCGCGGTGTGTGCGCGTCCGGAGTGGACCGTGGTCGAGGCTGCCCGCCTCATGGAGGTGCAGAACGTCAAACGGCTGCCCGTCGTGGATGAGACGGACAAGTTGCTGGGCATTGTCAGCCGTCGTGACCTGCTGCGGGTCTTCCTGCGCCGTGACGACGCCATCTACGAGGAAATCAACCGGGACGTACTACAGCGGACGATGGGTCTGGGCCCCTCGGAGGTGACGGTCGAAGTACGCCAGGGACAGGTCGTCCTCAGCGGATCCGTCGAGTTCAAGAGCCTGATCCCCATCATCGAACGGCTGTGCCGGAGCGTTGACGGTGTGGTCTCCGTCGCTGAGCGTGTCGCCTACAGGACCGACGACATCCGGACTTCCGGCACCGGCCTGTGAGACTTTCGGGCCCGGCAATCCGCCTCACCGCGCACCGAAACGGCAGGGCAGGGCAGCCTGCCCGGGCCCACGGCAAGGCCGACCGAGCTCGGATCAGGCCCGTGTGGGAGGGGAGTGGCTCTTCGTGCCGGATTGCCTTGTCGGCAGCCCGTTCCACCGTCTCCGCCCCGGAACCCGTCGATGCCCAACCACCAGGGGAATGACGACCGCTCTTGCTTCGTGGGCGGATTTCCCCCTACGCGTTCTGCCACATCGGGGTCGGCATGCGGCACCAGGAGATTTGCGGTACTCCTCGAACGAGAAAAAGCCGTTATCGGCGCGTCGGCGCGGATGCTCACACCATCGATTGCCCCTCACCCTCGTCTGCCTGGTTACGGACAAGGGCACAGGGACGCAGCAGGCCGGGCATGCGGACTCGCTTGCCGTTATTCCAACCTTTACGAGGATGTACAAGACTTACGAGACGGAGTCAGTCGCCATGGAGCCAGTCGTCACCGTGGGCCTCGACGGCTCACCCGAGAGCCTTGCCGCTGCCCGGTGGGCCGCCGACGAAGCCGAGCGGCGCAAGCTCACGCTGCGTCTGCTGCACGCGTGGCCTCTGCTGGTGCCGGAACCGACCCGCGTTCCTGCGGAGATGGATCAGAACTACTGGGCGAGGCGGATCGTGCACAAGGCGCGGGCGGAGCTCCAGGCGCGCCACCCGGGCCTTCCCATTGTCGGCAACCTGGTGGCCGACGACGCCCAGCACGCGCTGCTGCGAGCGGCCTCGGAGTCCGAGATGATCGTGCTCGGTTCGCGCGGACTGGTGCCCGTCGAGAGCTATTTTCTCGGAGACATCAGCATGCCCGTCGTGGCACGGGCCGACGGGCCGGTGGTCCTGGTACGCGCCGAAACGAGCGAACAAGGGCCACAACCCACTCCAGCAGGGGAGGGCGGCGTCGTGGTGGCACTGAAACTGCACGGCCCCTGCGACGACCTGCTCGCATTCGCCTTCGGCAGCGCCGCGGCACGGAGGGTGCCTCTTCGAGCCGTCCATGGCCAAAGCCTGCCGCTGAGCGCATACGCGCCCTGGGGCGTGGACCACGACGTGACGGAAGAAATCACCAAGGACGCGCAGAAGCACCTCAACCAGATCCTCCGCCCCTGGCGTGACAAGTTCCCGCTCGTGGAGGTGAGCGACAGCATTGCTCTCGAAAGCCCCGCCAAGGCTGTCATAGGGGCCGCCCATGGCGCCGGGCTGCTGGTTGTCGGCCGACGCAAGCACCGCCCCGCCCCATCACACCTGGGCCCAGTCGCCCAAGCCGCCATTCATCACGCGCGCTGCCCTGTTGCCGTCGTCCCCCATGCCTGATCCGAGCAACCGGACGGAGCCGATCACGTCGGTACAGCAGGCCGACGTGTCTGTGTTCCTTGGACCTTCCCGCCGCCGTCGAAGCCGGCGTGCTGGGGCCGTCGGCGAGCCACAGGTCGACATGATGCTGGGCGGCCTCCGGGGCGTGCGCACCACGGGCATCGACGGCTCATGGACCTGGGCGTGGGAACAGAGTGGTGTGCACGGGCTCGAGGAGCAGATCCTGAGCGCCGTGTCCGTCGGCACTGAGGCCGTTGCCCGCACTACAACGAGAAGCCGATGTACTGGTTCAAGTACGCGGTCGACGGCGACGTCATCGTCGACTTTCACACGCTCCGGGCGATTGAGCCGACCGGGCAGGACCCGACACGGCTCGATGAGTACATGCGGCCGTTGGGGCTCGTCCCTGGCGAGTGGCCCCCTCTCTATGGCGTCCTGTCGCTTGTTGAGAATGCTTTCGATATCCGGCTGACGCACCCGGGAGAGGTGGACGACCCGCGTATGAGCGGCCGGTTGAGCCCTTTGCCGGAGTGACTCCTCATGTGACTGGACCGTCCCAGTTCGGTGGAGGGGGCTGTCAAGCAGCCGCGGCAAGAGTGACGATCGGCGGGGGCGGGAAGACGGTGCTCTCGTCGTAGGGGACGTTGTTGGTGAGGCAGGGGTGGAGGCATCCGAGGAGGCGGTTGAGGTTGCGTTGGGCGGCGGTGTGCCGTTCTCCGGCTTCGCGTCGGCGGTCGTAGTGGGCCCGTGCGCCGGGTGAGGAGAGGGTGGAGAAGGCCCAGAGGTATCCGGTTGCGGCGAGTCGCTGGTTCTTGACCCGGCGGGCCATGACGGAGAGGCTCTGCCGGAGGCCCGGGTGACCGGTGCGGCTCCGGCGAAGGCCTTGAGGCCCTTGGCGTCGGTGAAGCGGGAACGGTCGTCGCCGATTTCGGCGCGGCAGGCTCGTGCTGACGCTGGCCAGCCCGAGCACTTCGACGAGTCCGACCTGTACGACGATGTCCGCCCCGCGCTCGCGCAGCTGCGGGCCGACGGGCTGTGGCTCGGCATCGCGGGCAACCAGACTGTGCGGGTCGGCGGGATTCTCCGCCCCCCGTTCTTCCGCTGCTCGTACCGGCGCGCGCACTCCTGTGGCGGCGCGTCGCGGTACTCGCCTACCAATCACTGCCCCCGTACGCCCATGAGCTCTACGGCAGACCCGTGGGGCCCGTTCGCAGCGTCGACCGCCACCTGCGCACCGCAGGAGCCGTCCTGCGCGGCATTCCCTCCCGGCTCCGCCGGCAGCTCCCACCCGGTCACATTCTGAACGCGATGGCCCGCCTCGGTTCCGGCAGCCGCCCCACCCCGTACAAACTGCGCAGCCAGGCCGCCATACTGGACGGGCCGGGGAGGGCACAGAGGTAGGCGAAGCGACGGGGGCGACAGCAGGCGATGGCGGACACCAGGCTGATCCAGAGCCGGTACCGACTGCTCGATCTGATCGGGCGCGGAGGCATGGGCGAGGTGTGGCGCGCCCGCGACGAGTCGCTCGGCCGCCACGTGGCCGTCAAATGCCTCAAGCCGATGGGGCCCCAGCACGACCAGTCCTTCACCCGCATCCTGCGCGAACGCTTCCGCCGCGAGGCCCGGGTCGCCGCCGCGCTCCAGCACCGAGGCGTCACCGTCGTCCACGACTTCGGCGAGCACGAGGGCGTCCTCTACCTGGTGATGGAACTCCTCGACGGCCGTAACCTCAGTCAGCTCCTGGAGGACAACAAGCAGCATCCGCTGCCGGTGCCTGACATCGTCGACATCGCCGAACAGGTCGCCGACGCACTCGGTTACACCCATCAGCAGGGCATCGTGCACCGCGACCTCAAACCCGCCAACATCATGCGGCTGGCCGACGGCACGGTGAAGATCTGCGACTTCGGCATCGCCAGGCTCGGCCACGACATCGGCATCACCTCCCGCCTCACCGGTACGGGCATCGCCATGGGCACCCCGCACTACATGTCGCCCGAGCAGATCAGCGGCGGCCATGTCGACCACCGCAGCGACCTCTACTCACTGGGCTGCGTCCTGTACGAGATCGCCACCGGAGTACCGCCGTTCGACCTCGAAGACGCCTGGGCCGTCCTCGTCGGACACCGTGACACCCAGCCCGAGCCACTGCGCACCCACCGGGCCGAACTCCCCGGATTCTTCGACCGCGTCGTCCTGGAGCTGCTGGCCAAGACCCCTGAGGAGCGGCCCGTCGACGCGGGCGACCTACGGCAGCGGATCGCCGTCGGCCGCACCGGCGAGCAGCCGCAGCTCCAGCCTGCGGGACAGGTACGGCTCGCGCCGCCCGTTCCCGTCGTGCGTCCCGGGCAGGAGCTGCCGGCCTGGACCCGCGGCATGACCACCGGGCACAAGGTGTCCGGCGCCGTCCGGCTCGCGCCGCCCGACCACTCCGCGGGCCTCACCGGCGAGTGGACCACCGGCACCGACATGCGAAACCTCACCGGAGAACTGCCACAGGTCAGGGCCGAGCGGCCGACCCCGTCGCCGGAACTGCTCTCCATCCTCGCCAACCGGCACAGCGCGGGCCTCAACCTGGGCAGGCTCGGCCACTGGGAGGAGGCCGGCGAAGTGCACCGTGCGGTCGCCGCCGAACGCGAGCACGCCCTCGGCCCCGACCACCCCGACACCCTCGCCAGCCGGTACGAGGTCGGCTTCACCCTCAGCCGCACCGGGCGCGCGTCGGACGCCCTGCGGGAGTTCGGCCGCGTCTCCCAGGGGCGCGAACGCACCTTGGGCCCCGACCACCCGGAGACCCTCGCGGCCCGCCAGGAGATGGCGTACGTCCTGGGCCGGCTCGGCCGGCACTTCGAGGCCCATCAGGTGTACGCGACGGTCCTCGCCTCCAGGGAACGGTCGATGGGCCCCGACCACCCCGACACCCTGCGCTGCCGCCACAACCTCGCCTTCAACCTCAGCAGGCTCGGACGGCTGGAGGACTCGTACCGGATGGCCAGGGACGTGGCGTCGGCCCGTTCCCGCCTGCTCGGTGCCGACCACCCCGACACCCTGGTCACGCTCTACGAAGTGGCGTACACGCTCGGCCGGCTGGGACGCTGGACGGAGGCCCTGCAGAGCTACCGCGAAGTCGCCCGGGCCCGGTCGAGGTCGCTCGGCGCCGACCACCCCGACACGCTCTCCGCCCGCTACGAGGTCGGCATCAGCCTCGGTCGCCTGGGCCGCAGCGCGGAGGCCCTGGAGCTGTACCGCGCCCTCGTCGACGACCGGACCAGGGTGGGCGGCCCCGCCGACCCCGAGACACTCCGCGCCCGCCACGGCCTCGGCGTCAATCTGGGGCGCCTCGCCCGCTGGGAGGAAGCGCTCGCCGAGGCGCGAGACGTGTGCGCGGTCCGCGAACGCGTCCTGGGCCCCGACCACCCCGACACCCTCGTCAGCCGCCGCGAGGTCGCCGTCGGCCTCGGCTGGCTCGGCCGCTGGGCCGACGCCCTCACCGTCTACCGAGAGGTCGCCGCGGCCCGCGAACGCGTCCTCGGTGCCGACCACCCCGATACCCTCGCCGCCCGCAACGACGAGGCACACTGCCTGGAGCAGCTCGGCCGGGGACCGGAGGCCGTAGAGCTGTACCGCCGGGTCGCGGCGCTGCGCCACGGGCGGGGAGCGCCGCCGCACTGACCGGACGCCACAGCCTCTGGTCAGGGGTGATCGTCCCGTGCTACGAAGGGTCATGCCCGCACCCGACAGCTATGACGCAGTGATCGTGGGCGGCGGCCACAACGGTCTGGTCGCCGCCGCCTACCTCGCCCGCGCCGGACAGTCCGTCCTGGTCCTGGAACGCCTCGCCACCACCGGCGGAGCGGCCGTCTCGGCCCGCCCCTTCGACGGGGTCGACGCCCGACTGTCGCGCTACTCGTACCTCGTGTCCCTGCTGCCGCAGAAGATCGTCCGCGATCTCGGCCTGGACTTCGCCGTGCGCAAGCGGACTGTCTCCTCGTACACCCCGACCGTGCGCGGCGGCCGCGCCACCGGGCTGCTCGTCGGCGGGGACCGCACCCGGGACTCCTTCGCCGCACTCACCGGCTCGGACCGGGAGTACGAGGCGTGGCAGCGCTTCTACGAAATGACGCGACGCGTCGCCGAACGGGCTTTTCCGACTCTCACCGAACCTCTGCCGACGCGGGACGCCCTGCGCGAGCGGATCGGTGACGAGGAAGCCTGGCGGACACTCTTCGAGGAGCCCATCGGTGTCGCCGTCGAGAAGAACTTCCATGACGACCTCGTACGCGGAGTCGTTCTCACCGACGCCCTGATCGGCACCTTCGCCGACGCGCACGATCCGTCCCTGCTCCAGAACCGCTGCTTCCTCTACCACGTCATCGGCGGCGGCACCGGCGACTGGGACGTCCCGGTCGGCGGTATGGGCGCGCTCACCGACGCCCTCGCCCGTGCCGCCCGCGAGGCCGGGGCTCAGATCCGCGTACGGCACGAGGCGACCCGTATCGAGACCGACGGAACACGGGCCGAGATCACCGTCCGCTCACCCGAAGCGGAACACGTCGTCACGGCCCGCAGGGTCCTCGTCAACGCCTCGCCGCAGGCGCTCGCCGCCCTCCTCGGGGACGAGCCGCCCACCCCGGCCGAGGGCGCGCAGCTGAAGGTGAACATGCTGCTCACCCGGCTGCCCCGACTGCGTGACCGCTCGGTCGACCCGCGCGAGGCCTTCGCCGGCACGTTCCACATCGCCGAGGGGTACGGGCAGCTCGCCGGCGCCTACCGGGACGCGGCGGCGGGGCCGGCTGCCCGCCGCCCCGCCGTCCGAGATCTACTGCCACTCGCTGACCGACCCGTCGATCCTCGGCCCCGGCCTCGCCGCCCGCGGCTACCAGACCCTCACCCTCTTCGGTCTGCACACCCCCGCCCGGCTCTTCGCCGCCGACAACGCGGCGACGCGCGCCGAGCTGCTGACGGCCACACTCGCCGAACTCGACGCGCACCTGGACGAGCCGATCACCGACTGCCTGGCACGCGACGAGAACGGCGAGCCGTGCATCGAGGCAAAGACACCGCTCGACCTCGAACAGGATCTGCGGCTGCCCGGCGGCCACATCTTCCACCGTGACCTCGCCTTCCCGTACGCCACCGAATCCACCGGCCGGTGGGGTGTGGAGACCGCGCACGCCAATGTGCTGCTGTGCGGGGCGGGCGCCGTACGCGGCGGTGGGGTCAGCGGGGTTCCCGGCCACAACGCCGCGATGGCGGCGCTGGGCCGGTGACCTCCTTGCACTAGTGTCCTGCGCCCGAGATTCGTCGTTAGTTCATGCATGAGTGCTTCTTCGGGTGTGCCAGCACCGCGTCGTGGTCCGAAGCTGGAACCGTT